>OMXW01000007.1 GCA_900315085.1 uncultured Eubacteriales bacterium | reverse complement strand
GTCGGTATCTTTCCCTTTTTGCGTAAGGGTAAGCTTTTTGAGCCTTGCGTCGGAATCTACTGATTCACGCTTGATATAACCGTTTTTCTCCATGGTTTTCAGTATGCTTGTTACCGTAGAGCGCGAAATCGCGAAGTTCGACTCTATATCACGCTGAAAAATGTCTCTGTCGCTGTTGCATGACAAAAAGCCCATTATCCAGCCGTGCATAATCGTCACCTTGTCAAGTCCCAGATCCATCGCGGATTTAAACATCTGACGCTGCATCAGGTGATCGATTGCCTTGATATCGTGACCGATTGAATCAATTAATAAATCTTCATTCATATTTTCACCTCCAATTAGTTTTATTGCTAACTGTTCGATATAGAACTTTCTCTTTTATTATACTACTTTAAAATTCAAAGTCAATACATATAAAAGAAAATGGGAGACCTTTTTGATCTCCCAAACAGATTATTTTTGCAGCTTTGTAACGTCGTCTATTGTCTGATATTTGTCGCCGTCAATATCCACGGCAAAACCGTAATAGTTTTGAATATCCTCGTCGTCCGATTTCAGTTCTTTGTTCAGATATTTCTGGATAAGCGGAATATCCTTTTTATCAGATTTTCCGTCCATATTCATATCTTTCATCGACTTCGGAACCTCGCCGCCTGAAAATACAAAATCGGCAAGCTCGTTTTTCATCAGTTTTTCTGCGTAGGTTTTATCTGTTTCAATAATGAATAGTCCAACGTTGTCAAACGACTCGGTAATCTTTACGCCGTCTTTTTCAAGCTGCTCCTTGAGCTGCTGTGCCCTTTCGTTTTTTACCCACATTCCGCCGAGGAATCCGTTCAACTTTTCTACAAGCTCATGCGCGTAGTCGTTATCATTTAGCGTGCGCTCAAGGTCAACCCCGTTTGCCAGATAAAATCCGCCTGCAAGCGCCATGAGATACGAACTTTTTAAATCGAGTCCGCTGTATACAGCCGTCTTTTTGTATGAAGTAAGTCCGCTTTGCTCGCTCAGCTTGGAATATCCGTTGATGATGCTGTAGCCGAGGCTGAGGCGGTCGTCCTTTTTAAGGTCGTCCATCTCAAAAGCCGCCGATGCCGACGACATTCCAAAACACAGCATTGACAGAATAACCGATAGTGTGAGCCCGATTGATATGATTCTTTTATAGAATTTTGATTTCATATAAATACCTCCGTCCTGTATTATTATGTGAGGACGGAGGTAAAATTATTTTATTAGTTTTATTTTCTTAATTTTCTGTGTTTAATGATTGATAAAAAGCCCTTGATCTGCTTGTGATAAAAATAGTTCAGTTCGGCGCCAATCATAAGACAAACCATGCAGAAATACAGCCATACCATTATTACAGCAAGACGGATAAGTCCTCCGTAAATTGAGAAGCCGTTGAAATCAGTTACATAAATCGATATGCCTATTGTGAGCGCAAACCATGATACGGTCGTGAACACCGCTCCTGGGATTTGGCTGAAAAAGCTGTAATCTCTGCGTTTTTCCCGTGTGAGATTAGGAAAGTTCCTGTATAGCAGAGAGAACATAACAACAAGATATATAAATATTATTACATATCTAAAATTGAACAGCACCGTAACAACGCCCGGCAGATTAATCACGTTTTTGGAAATCCAGTCGTTTATCGAGGAGCTGAGCATGATTACCGCCATTGAAGCGAAAACAATTACAAATATCAGAACTGTATACATCATTGCACGGATCCTTAAAAAGAACCAGTTTCTGTTTTCATATGTGTGATGTACTCTGTTTAGCCCGTTTGTAATAACATGAACGCCCTTTGCAGCTGACCAAAGAGTTACAATCAGCGTGATAATTGAAATCCCCGTTGAGTCATTATATACATTGCTGACGAATTTTGAAAACGATACGGTGGCTTTCTCATTAAAAACCATTCTGAAAACCTTCTCCAAACTTTCCTCGGGAATATGGAGATTTTGCAGAATTGATACCCCGAACATCGTTAGCGGTACCGCTGACAGCAACAGGAAGAACGCCGATTGTCCCGCAATTGCAAAGATATTATCATGCGTTATCTTTTTTGAAAACGGACGGTATACGCTGAGGATTCTGTCAATTAATTCAATCATTATTATTTACCGTTCTTTTTTGATTGTACGTTATATGAGATTTTGTTAAGCCTTTTTTCGCTGAGGAAATGCTCAAAAAACTTGGTGGCCTTCATAACAAAGCCCGGGATAATGAGCATTTTTCCCTTTAATGCGCGGTCGATTGCGTAACGAGCAACGAATCGTGCGTCAAGCCCTTTAACGGAAAATTTTACGTTTGCAACATCGTTAAACGAGGTGTTGACGGGCCCCGGGCAGAGCGCAGAAATATTGACTTTGCTTCCGTCGCGGCGCAGTTCCTCGTGGATTGCTTCGGTTAACCTTACAACGTAGTTTTTTGACGCGTAATAGCTTGCGAATGTCGGCCCGGCACTAAAGCCTGCCATTGAGCCTACATTAAGAATTGTGCCGCTGCCGCGTTTAACCATATCTTTCAGATACAGTTTTGTGAGGATATGAAGCGAGCTTACGTTGGTGTGTATCAAATTCAGCTCGGTTTCAAGGTCAACCTCGGTGAATTTTCCGTACGCTCCAAAGCCAGCGTTATTGATAAGGAAGTCTATTTCCTCGCCGTCCTGAGTGAGATGCTCGTACAAATCATACGCGTCCTGTTCGTTTGACAGGTCGATCCTGATTACCCTGACGTTAACGCCATTCAATTCATCCTTCAGCTCGTTGAGCTTATCGGTTCTGCGTGAGGCGATTATCAAATCGTAGCCGAGCTCGGCGAGATATCGCGCGAACTCTCTGCCTATTCCCGAGCTTGCGCCTGTGATCAATGCCTTCATGTATTCTCCTTTTCACAAACCGCGCACAGCCAGCTTGTGCCTTCCTTTGTGTATGTACTGATGTTGACATAGCCAGCCTGTTTAAGTATATTGACTATCCCGCTTTCGGATACCGCCTTTATATTCAGCTTTTCTTCAACCGCTGTCCACTTGTCGGGATTGTTTTCGTCAAAAAGCATTTCAAAAACAAGCATCAGCTTACCGCCGGGCTTTAATACTCTGTTAACCTCTTTCAAATCATTGAGCTTGTCAGGCCAGAAGTAATATGTTTCAACTGCAGTTATCTTATCAAACATGTTGTCTTCAAACGGAAGCTGTGACACCGACGCCTGTGAAATAACCGCTTTTTTGCAGAGCACATTCTTATTGTTATATGATTTTGCCTTTTTTACGCAAAGCTCGGAATAATCTATTCCGTACGCCTTGCCGCTGCCTACAAGATCGCAAAGCTTGCTGACGGTTCTTCCGCCGCCGCAGCCGACGTCAAGTACTACGTCTCCGTTAATTATTTCAAGATAGGAAAGCGCCCAGTCGGTCAGCTCATGATGTCCCCTGTTCATTGAACGAATCATCAGCTTTCCCCAAAAGCCGTCGGGCTTTACCGCGTTCTCTACCAGCTTATAAAACTTCATAAACGCACATCCTTAGTATTCACTATCTATATTGTAAGATATGCGGTTATTTTTGTCAAATATAATTTGGAATATTTTGTCACAGCTTTATGTTAAAAAGCTTAACCGCATTTTTGTACATGATATTGTCGTAATCATCCTGACTGACCATTTCCTTAAACTCGTTGAAGTACTCCTGATAGAGTGAGCGCTGACCTGCCATGTTGAAAAGCAGGGTATCTTTTCCGTCTATCGGATTGTCGGTTCCAAAGAGCATTTTTTCGCTTCCCCACCTTTTTACCGCTTCAAGAGTCGTGCTCACGGGCACCCATGTTGTGTCGCCGTATAGATTAGGAAGCTTTCCGAGCAAATCGAGCGCTTCGCTGTTATCGGTTCCCAAATCCATGTGAACCATAACGAAATTCAAATCAGGGTTCGCCTTTGCAGCGTTATATAAATGAATTGACCTTGCCTCCTCACAACCTCCTGTGTGCGATACAATCGGGAAATTATAGCGGCGTGCTATATCGTATATCGGATTTAGGCGTTCATTGTCAGGAGCAATGCGCGAATGGAACGGATGGAGCTTTATTCCGTAGATCAACTCGCGGTTATTATCAATCAGCTCAATAAATTCGCTGTCGGGTACTTCCTGGCGGTATTTCATCCAGATCAGTATGCCCAGCTTATCGGGATATTTTTTTACCTGATCAATGCTCTCCCTGAGAACAGTGTTTTGCGGCTTTTGAAATGACGGAGGAACAGGGTTTCCCTGATGGTCATTTTCCACCGCTTCAATATCGCTGAACAGCGAAAAATCAACTCCGTATTTATCCATAGAATAGATAATCTGCTCAACTGTCATATCAAAGTTTAATATTGTTCCGATGTGTGCGTGTGTATCAATAATCATAATTAACCTCTATGCAAGAAGCCTGCCGAAATCAATCGGCAGGCTTGATTTTACGTTTATTATTTTGACGAGTTCTCTGCCTGTTTTCTGTTTTTGATTACATACTTCATGAAGAAGAGAAGTCCAAGCGTCAGTACTATACCGATTGGAAGCGCGATCAGCCATGACTGCGCAAAGCCCGCAATGATATAAGTCACGAATGAAACGCCCGCGACTGACAGCGCATACGGGAGCTGAGTTGAAACGTGGTTAATGTGGTTGCACTGCGCGCCTGCTGAGGACATGATCGTTGTATCGGAAATCGGTGAGCAGTGGTCGCCGCATACCGCGCCGGCAAGACATGCCGAAATACCGATAACCTGGAGCTCGCCGTCCGGGAAGATTGAAAGTACGATCGGGATAAGAATACCGAAGGTTCCCCATGATGTACCTGTTGAGAACGCCAGGAAACATGCTACGAGGAAGATGATCGCCGGCAGGAAATTCTGAAAGCCTGCCGCGGTGTTGCTCATGATATCAGCTACAAAGTATTTTGCTCCGAGATCCATTGTGATGTTCTTGAGAGCTGTTGCAAAGGTGAGGATAAGAATAGGCGGTACCATTGCCATAAATCCCTTGGGAACAGCTTCCATGCTCTCGTTGAAAGATACAACCTTGCGCGCCATGAGATAGACGATTGTGCCTACCAGCGCGATTGATCCTGCCCACGGCAGAGCTACGGTTGCGTCCGTATTACTGAACGCACTTACAAAATTCTGATAGTTTTCAGTATCACCATTGTCAAGGAATCCGCCTACATAAATCAGCGCGAAAACCGAAACAGCAATAAGTACTACAACGGGAAGAATAAGGTCGATTACCTTACCGTTGGGATTTACCTTTTCGCCCTCAAGCTCTTTGTCAACTCTCTCGCCTGTGGTATATAGGTCATCCTTGTACATCGCGTTGTACTCGTGCATTGCCATTGAGCCGTAGTCAAAGTTCATTATGCAGATCGCGATGATGAATACGAATGTGAGCAGTGAATAGAAATTATAAGGGATCGCGGTAATAAAGAGCTTTAAACCCTGTCCGTCCTGCGCGTAGGTTGCAACTGCCGCAGCCCATGAGGATACGGGAGCAATCATACATACCGGAGCGGCTGTAGCGTCAATAAGATACGCAAACTTTGACCTTGAAATCTTATGGCCGTCCGTTACGGGCTTCATTACCGAACCGACTGTAAGACAGTTGAAATAGTCGTCGATGAAAATGAGCACGCCGAGTGCAAATGTTGCGAGCATTGCGCTTGTACGGGTTTTGATATGCTTTGCCGCCCAGCGTCCGAACGCCTGCGAGCCTCCCGCTTTATTGACTAAGGCGACAATTACGCCCAGTTCAACAAGGAAGATAAATACACCCGCCGTTGAACTTACAGCGGCAATTAAGCCGTTGTTGTTGATCTCATTCATTGAAGCAAGCGGATGGAAATAGCTTCCGAACAATCCGCCTGTATTAGCCGCGTAAATTACGCCGCCCGATACAAGTCCGATTGCAAGCGATGAGTAAACTTCTTTGGTGATCAGCGCAAGTCCGATTGCGATAATCGGAGGTAACAGCGCCCACCATGTTCCGCGAACCTCGCCCGCGCCCTCGCAGGTTTCGCAAGCCGCTTTGTCAATCTGACCTGTTCCGTGACAGTCAGGACACTTTACACTGCCAAGTGAGCCGCCGGAAACGCAAGCCCAAACCAGCAATCCGACAATCACGACTGCGGTTACCGCGAGAATAATCTTTTTCGCTTTTGTCATTGTTATACCTCTCTTTTCTGCGCCGCACAAAATATGTAGAATTTTGTCGGCAAATGATAAAAACATTTTACCATATTCAATATATTTGTGCAAGTTTATTTGAGGTTGTACAATGAATTTTATGTACTATATCTAAATAAAGAGTTAGTTTTTTGTTAAAAGAGCTACACTCTCGCAATGAGCTGTTCTTGGGAACATGTCGCAAGGGGTTACTTCGTGGGTTATATAGCCGTTTTCGGAAAAGTATTTTAAATCTCTTGCGAGGGTGGCGGGGTCGCAGGAAACATACACCACGCGCTTAGGATTCATTTTTCTGATTGTCTTTACAAGCTCTTCGCCGCAGCCCTTGCGCGGCGGGTCAAGAATAACCACATCGGGAGCTGTTCCCTCTTTTCTTAACTGTTCTGCAGCAGTAGGTGCGTCAGCGCAGATAAAACGAGCGTTATTTATTTCGTTCGCTTCGGCGTTTGCTTTTGCGTCATTTACAGCGTCCTCTACTATTTCAACGCCGACAAGCTGTTTACAATCCTGAGCCATTGTCAGTCCGATTGTTCCCGTTCCGCAATAGAGGTCGAGCAACACCTCATCTCCGCTCAGTTTCGCGTACTCCTTAGCCTTTGAATACAGCTTTTCCGCCTGCGCGCGATTGACTTGCCAGAACGAGAACGGTGATATTTTAAATTTCAGTCTGCAAAGTACATCAGTGATGTATCCTTTGCCGTAGGCAACTCGATTTTTATTTCCGAGTATTACATTTGTTTTTTCTCGGTTAGAATTAAAAACTACAGTTTTCAGGTTTGGGAGAGATTCTCTGAGCATCTTTACAAGCATGTCCTCCTGCTTAAGTCCGTTGCCGTTGACGACATAACAAACCATAAGCTCATTCGTGACCTCTCCGAGCCTGATATACAAATGGCGCAGTCTTCCCTTTCCTGTGCTTTCGTCATAGATATCGGTGTTTGTGCGCTCAATAAAATCACGCGTTACGTCCATTACCGTCTTGAAAATCTCGGGCTGGAGCGCACAGTCGTCGCAGTCTATTATTCTGTGGCTGTGAAAGGCGTAAAAGCCGATCACCGCTCCGCCTTCCTTGTCCTTTCCGACCGGAAGCTGAGCCTTGTTTCTGTAACGGTTAACTCGGTCGCTACCGATTATCGGCCTGAACTCGGTTGATATTCCGCCTATGCGTTCTACCGCGTCTTTTACCTTTTTGCTCTTTATTTTAAGCTCCTCGTCATAGCTGATGTGCCTCCAAACGCAGCCTCCGCACTTTGAAAAATTCGGACAGTCCGGACTGATTCTTGCGGCGGACGGGGTTATAATCTTTTCTATTTTTCCGAACGCGTAGGTCTTTTTTACCTTTAATATTCGCGCTTCGATTTCGTCTCCGATTGCGGTCATGGGAACAAATACTACTATATTATCCTCTGTCTTTCCCACTCCGCTGCCCTCAGCGGTTGCTGATGTTATTTTAATTTTTACGATATCGTTTTTCTTCATTTTATCCAAACCTTATTTATTCTGATTTCTGTTATTATTCTACCATTTACATCCCTGTTTGGCAAGAAAATATAAAAAATACCGAAAATTCCGATAGGGTATTTATTTTTTTCGAATATGAGTTTATAATAGTAACGGAAACTTAAAACTAACATACTATGATATGGTTAAGAATGCGGGGAAAGATTTATGAACTATGATAAGCTTTTAAACGAAATCAAGAGAATTCATTTTATCGGAATCGGCGGCAGCGGCATGTGCCCTATTGCCGAGATACTTATCAGCGAAGGCTTTGAAATCAGCGGCTCGGATATGAACGAGGGCGAAACACTTGACAAGATGAAAAGCTACGGTATTCCCGTTTACATGGGACACGCGGCTGAAAATATCAAGGGCGCGGAGCTGGTTGTATATTCGGCGGCTGTTAAGGAAACAAATCCCGAGCGTCAGGCGGCTAAAGAACAGGGTATTCCCTGCATTGAGCGCAGCGTAATGCTCGGCGTTGTTACAAGACGCTACAAAAGAAGCATCGCTATTTCCGGTACTCACGGAAAAACCACAACTACCGGTATGCTTTCACAGCTTCTAATCGGCAGCGGCTTTGACCCCTCCGCTATTATCGGCGGCAAGCTTCCGTTTATCGGCGGCAACAGCTATGTCGGTCAAAGCGACATTATCGTATGCGAGGCGTGCGAGTACGTTGACACCTTCCTTGAGCTGAACCCCTTTATTTCGGTTATTCTCAATATTGACGCCGATCACCTTGATTACTTCAAAAATCTTGACAACATCAAAAAATCATTTAACAAGTTCTCAAAGCAGACAACAGGTCTGCTCGTTATCAACGGTGACGACCAAAACACACTTGACGCTGTTAAGGATGTTGACATTGAAAAGCTCAGCTTTGGTTTTGGCGAGAACTGCGACTACAGAGCCGTTAACGTCTGCGCTGACAAAGGCGTTCACGAGCAGTACGACCTGCTTTACAAGGGCGAGAAGATTACAACCGTAAAGCTGATCGTTCCCGGTAAACACAATGTTTACAACTCACTTGCCGCGGCTGCAGTTGCTCATTACCTCGGCGCTACCGCAAATGAGATTGCCGAGAACCTGCACAAGTTCGGCGGTGTTCACAGACGTTTTGAGATTTTGGGCACTCCCTGCGGAATTACGGTTGCCGACGACTTTGCTCATCATCCCACAGAGCTTACCGCTACGCTTAACGCGGCTATGAACATGGGCTTCAAAAAGGTTTGGGCGGTATTCCAGCCTCACACCTTCTCAAGAACAGCTATGCTGCTCGACGATTTTGCAAAGGCTCTGCAGATTCCCGACGTTGCGATCATCTCAGAAATTCTTCCCGTAAGAGAAACAAACACCTACAACATCTATTCACGCGATTTGGGCGTTAAGGTTCCGAATTCGGTTTGTCTTGACACCTTTGAGGAAATCACAGATTATGTATGCAAGAACGCGTCAGAGGGTGATTTGATTCTTACTATGGGCGGCGGAAACGTTTATATGTGCGCCAACATGATTTTGAATCAGCTCAAATACACGGAAGAAAACCAATAATAAAATGAATAATTGCTCCCCTCCGTTGATTTGGAAGGGAGCTTTTTTGTATTGCTACGCTAAAGAAAGCGCGCACGTTTAAGTGCACGCTTTCTGATTTTTTTACAGTACAATTGTTTTAATGTATTTGTTGTAATCTGTCCAGCCTGAGGTGTAACGGGCAAGGATACCTGCGTCAGCGCCGTTAACCTTTCCGTCACGGTTAACATCCGCTGCTTCCCAGTTCTTGATTAATCTGTCGTAGTTTTTCCAGCCTGAGGTGTGGCGCGCAAGAATACCTGCGTCTGCGCCGTTTACAACGCCGTCCATATTAACGTCGCCGATCAATACCTCTGTGCCTAGCTTCGGAATTACTTCCTGCTTTTTGAGCCATTCACCGCAGCGTGAACATCTGATACCGTCTGTAAGACCTGTTTCTGTCTTTGTTGCGGGATATCCCTTTACAACCTGATAGTTATGGCCGAGTGCGGGGATTACAGTCTGCTCTCTGAATACTTCATTGCAGAGCGAGCAATGGCTGCCCTCTGTAAGACCTGTTTCCGTACAGGTTGCCGTTTTGCCCTTGTCATATACGATCTTGTGCTGGAGCTTCGGAATAACTTCCTGCTTAATCAATACGGCTCCGCATGTTGAGCAGTGCAGACCTGTTGTAAGACCTGTGTGCTGGCAGGTTGCGTCAACTGCTTCATCAATTACGGGGGTGTGTCCCTTTGAGGGGATTACTTCCTGCTTCTTGATTACTTCGCCGCAGCGTGAGCAGTGGCTGCCTTCGGTGTAACCAACCTCTGTACAGGTTGGAGCAACTGCCTTGTCAATTACTACATTATGTCCGAGTGCCTTTACTACTTCCTGCTTCTTGATTACTGTATTGCAGCGTGAGCAGTGACTTCCCTCGGTAAGACCTGTCTTGGTACATGTTGCGGCTACTGCCTTGTCAACAACTACCTGATGTCCGAGTGCAGGTACTACTTCCTGCTTCTTGATTACGGTATTGCAGCGTGAGCAGTGGCTACCCTCGGTAAGTCCTGTCTTGGTACATGTTGCGGCTACTGCCTTGTCAATAACTACCTGATGTCCGAGTGCGGGTACTACTTCCTGCTTTTTGATTACTTCGTTGCAGCGTGAGCAGTGGCTGCCCTCGGTAAGACCTGTCTTGGTACATGTTGCGGCTACTGCCTTGTCAACAACTACCTGGTGACCGAGTGCGGGAACTACTTCCTGCTTCTTTATTACCTCGTTACATACCGAGCAATGACTTCCTTCGGTAAGACCTGTCTTGGTACATGTTGCGGCTACAGCTTTATCAATAACTACTGTGTGAACATGAGCTGAGAGGTCAACCTTCATTGAATAGTCGTTTACGTTCAGCTTTGCAAGCTCAGTGTCGCTGAGCTCTACCTTTGAATCCTTTACAGCGGTGAACTCCTGGTCAATCTTGGTTTCGTCGCAAAGCTTCATTCTCTTAACGTCAAGATTAACAACGGTTACGCCCTGAGCGGTGTCAGCTACGTCAAAGATGACCTTTAAGAAGGTAGCAGGCTTATTATTTGCGCCGTAAGCCTTAACTCTGTTATTAACCTCAGAGAACAGTCCTGAAACGATGCCTTCTGTACCGAAGGTAGTATCGGCTGGCGTCGTGAGCTGAACATATGAAGCAGCTATAGGACAAATTGTAGCGGTGGTGTTTTCTTTCTTATTGAATGTAAGAACGTTGGGGTCGTATGTAAGCTCGAAATCAGCGTTGTAAATTGCGTAGCCCGGATAATTGAGCTCATATACAACTGCGATGTTCTTTGTATCGCTTACCTCGTAGGTTTTAATATCTTCGCCGAAAAGATTTGATACTACCTTGACCGTGAACTTGCCGGGTTCGCCATCGCCGGGAAGAGTTACCTTCTCGGAAAAATCATTTACGTTTAACTTTGCAAGCTCTGAATCGCTAAGCTCTACTTTTGAATCCTTTACAGCTGTGAATTCCTGGTCAATTTTTGTTTCGTCGCAGAGCTTCATTCTCTTAACATCAAGGTCAACTACGGTTACGCCCTGAGCTCCTTCGGCAACATCAAATACGACCTTCAAGAAGGTTGCGGGCTTGTTGTTTGCGCCGTAAGCCTTTACCCTGTTGTTTACCTCTGA
This sequence comes from uncultured Eubacteriales bacterium, assembly GCA_900315085.1. Lineage (GTDB taxonomy): Bacteria > Bacillota > Clostridia > Oscillospirales > Acutalibacteraceae > Ruminococcoides. Next base: position 20,151 of record OMXW01000007.1, on the reverse strand, counting down.
GAATAAGCCCGAAACGCTGCCCTCAGTACCGAATGTTGTATCGGCAGGTGTTGTGAGCTGAACATATGAAGCGGCTGCAGGACAAATTGATGCGGTGGTGTTTGCCTCTTTATTGAAGGTGAGAACCTTGGGGTCATATGTAAGCTCAAATTCGGAGTTGTAGATTGCGTAGCCCGGATAGTTGAGCTCGTATACAACCGCGATGTGCTTTGTTTCGCTTGTATCATAAGTCTTTACGTCTTCGCCGAAAAGATTTGATGTTACCTTAACCGTGAACTTGCCGGGTTCGCCGTCGCCGGGAAGAGTTGTTGCCTCTGAGTATTCCTTGGCGTTGAACTTTGCAACTTCTTCATCGGAAATCAGAATCTGGCTTTTTTTAGCTACAGAGATTGAATCGTTCTCGGGAAGCTTTGTTTCTTCACAGATTCTGAATGTCTTTAAGTTAAAGGTGATGGTTGTGTCTGCTGCGGCACCGTCATTTACGTCAAGAACTACCTTGAAAAATACTGCGGGTTTTCCGTCCTTACCGTATGCTTTGATGCGGTTGTTAACGTCACCGAAGTTACCTTTAACCAGTCCTTCTTCACCGTATACAGGTGTTGCGGGAGTTGTTACTACCAATAACGAACCCGCCACAGGACAGATTTCAGAGTCCTTGTTCTCGGTTGTGTTGTAGGTGAATACGTTTTTGTCATACGACAACTCAAGGTCAGCGTTAACAATTGCGTATTTCGCCATGTTGATCTCGTACACTACCGTAATATGCTTTGTTGACGCGTCGTAGGTCTTGACATTTGTACCAAAAAGGTTTGAATTCATAGTAACCTTAAAGGTGTTTGCCGAAGCGTCGTCGGTATCTGCAACAGCGGCGGACGCGGTCAACGGCAGTGACGCGATTGAGCCGATGATGAATACCAACAGAAGCAAAAACGATAGTTTTCTCTTGTGTGTCATAAAAATCCTCCTTTTATGTATTTGATTACATTTTTTATTATAACATACTTTCGCGCTATTAGTAATCCAAAAATTAATGCCACTATTTGTATATATTACACATAGTATTTTTCGCTATCGGAAAATAAAAAACACCTCAGCGGTGAAAAAATCGCTGAGGTGTTTTTAAGGTTATTTTATTAGGATTTTTTTACCAGTTGAGAATCTTCTTCCAAAGATTATCGTCGTTCTGATATTCCTTGATTGCATCGGAATCTTTCTCCTCAGGCTGTGCTGAGGGTGAGTATTCCTCAAGGTTATATGATATCTCGGTGCTTCTTCCGTTGCGCTTTACTTCAAAGGTAACGGAGTCACCTACCTTGCTGTCCTTTAATACCTTGTCGATATCTGACTGAGAGGTAACCTCTGTGCCGTTTACCTTCTTGATGAGGTCGCCCTTCTGCATTCCTGCCTTTGAAGCGTTTGAGTTTGCGGTTACTGAGGTTACATAGCAGCCTGTTTCACCGACACCGTAATAGAACGCTGTATCGAGAGAATTGATGCTTTCAACCTCAACGCCGAGACTGATTTTGCCTGTAACGTAGCCGTATTCCTTAAGGTCCTTGATTACATCTACTACCTTATTTGCGGGAATTGCGAACGCGATACCCTCAACCTCTGTTGCGCTGTCCTTTGCGTTTACAATACCAACAAGCTCGCCGTTTGCGTTGAACAATCCGCCGCCTGAGTTACCGGGGCTGATCTGAGCGTTTGTCTGGAGCAGAGTCATGTTTCTGTTCTCGATTGTTACCTCACGCGCAAGAGCTGAGATGATACCGTCTGTTACGGTTCCGCCCAGTGTGCCGAGCGGGTTGCCGATTGCAACGACATAGTCGCCTACCGCAAGCTTGGAGCTGTCGCCAAAGGTTGCGGTTGAAAGGTTGTCTGCTTCTATCTTGAGCAGGGCAACGTCCGCGTCCTTGTCGCTGCCTACAACGGTTGCGTCGTAGGTTGTTGAAGCGTCTCTGAGAGTTACCTTGATATTTTCAGCGCCGTCAATTACATGCTGGTTTGTTACAATGTAGCCCACACCGCCCTCATTTGAGATGATTACGCCTGAGCCTGCGCCCTTTTGAACATACTGCTGAGCGAATCCGCCTGTCTTAACCTGCTCGGTTGCAATTTCAACAACGCTGTCAGCTGTCTTTTTTACGATGTCAGAAGTAGTTGATGCAGATGTGCTTGCAGATGCGTTGGATGTGTTTGAAGATGAAACCTGATTGATTTTCAGCGAGCCGTCGGATGATGTTGTTGTGTTTGAGGCGTTCATAATTGTGTTTGCCGCGATTCCGCCTCCAACTCCGAGAGCCGTTGAACCTATCATCGCTATTGCGACCGCCGCAGCTACAAATTTCTTTGAAGCGGGTTTGCTTTCCTTTTTGGTTCTCTTTCTTCTTTTGTTAGCTGCGGGCTGTGCAGAGTAAGATACACCTGCGTCAGCGCCGTACTCGTTGTTCTGAGCGTAGCCGTAATTGTTTTGAGTTGCGTTCTGACCGTAGCCGTAATTATCGTAATTGTACTGATAATTATCGTTCGGTGTTGAGTACGCCTGCTCGTAATTATTGGGGTTGTGCGGAGCGTCGCTGTTGTTTCCGTTTACATAGGAATGTCTGTACTCTCCGTCTGCCGAGGCTTCGGAATTCCATTCGTAGGAGCTTTCCTGAGCCTGATAAGTGTTGGGGTTTTCGGAAGCAGGATATTCGCTGCCGCCGTAGTTATTGTATTCGTTATATTCTTCATTGCCCGAAGAATTGTTGTTAACGTTATAATCCTTATAGTCTGACATAATATTTCCTCCCTTAGCCTTGCGGCTTATATTTAAGATGTATATATAATAATTGCCTAAAGTGAAAACTGTATGAAATAAGTTTGAAAAAATAATAAAAATTTTGTTACCTTTGTGAATGGAGCGTCAAATTTATTTCATATTCAGCTTACATTATTATAATGAAAAAAGAGGCCGGAATTATCCGACCTCAGAAGTTTTCTTTTCAGCTTCCGCAGATTTCGATTTTTTCTTTTGCGGAATTATCAAGAATTCTTTTATTTATTTTAACGTCATCGTATTTCTTTTTGAATGATATCCTGCCCGTAAACTTGTTGCCGCAGTTCCTGCAAAGGAAGTCAGAGGTGAAATTCTTATTGTGGAGCTTCCACCTTTTTACGCGCCTTGCAACCCTGCCGCATTTATCACAGCGGAACTTTAACTGAGTTCTGTCGATTTCGGGATCTTTTAAATCGGTGATAAAGTAGTTTTTGAAGAGCAGCCTGTCATAGAACTCGTCGCAGTCCGCTTTCATTATATAGTCGTCAATGCTTACGGTATCAACAAACTTCTTTATGCACTTTAGGCTAAGCTCTGCGTCAGACTCCGCGCGGTGCTGTTCTTCCTCGCTGAACTCCACCCCGAGCATCTCGGCGCATACTCCGAGACCGATTTGATTGCCCTCGTCGTATTTGTCCATAGCCTTTTCACAGTATTCCTGAATGTCGCAGTAGCGAGTCAGGAACGGGATGTGACCGTTGTCAAGGTAATAACGGTAGTTGTCAATCAGCGCGTGGATATCGGACGTTCCCCATGTCATGAGAACATCGTTTCCGAGGAAATTCCCGAATTTTTCGGTAGCCGACAAAAAGTCGATTCCGCCCTCGGCTAGCTCCTCGTTGGTGATTTTTGTGAGCTGCTTTACCCTGCCCGAAAGCTTCTTGCCGATTTTCTGGGTTACAAGCTCCGAAAAGGTATCTATTATATTAAACTCATCGTCAGTTTTTACCGCGCCGAACTCGATTATCTCGTTGACGAACCGATGCGCGGTTTTACTGTAAGAGCCGTTCCATTCCAAATCAAGAATAACGTAACTCATTTTTTACGGAACGCCTGCTTCATTCTGAGCTCTTTTGAAAGGATGCGCTTTCTCATGCGGATATTTTTGGGAGTTACCTCAACCAGCTCATCGTCAGCGATAAACTCAAGACACTGCTCAAGTGACATAATTGTGGGAGGTGTAAGCTTGAGAGCATCGTCCGAGCCTGACGCTCTGGTATTGGTGATGTGCTTTTTCTTGCAGACATTTACGGTGATGTCCTCAGCCTTGGGGCTTGCGCCTACAATCATTCCCTCATATACGGGAACGCCCGCTCCGATAAACAGTCTGCCTCTCTCCTGTGCCGCGTACAGTCCGTAGGTTACGGTGTCGCCTGTTTCAAAAGCGATAAGCGAACCCTGGTGACGGGTTACGATTTCGCCCTTCCATGGCTCGTAGCCGTCGAATACATGGTTCATGATTCCGTTGCCGTTGGTGTCTGTAAGAAATTCGGGACGGTAGCCCATAAGTCCGCGCGCAGGAATACGGAACTCGATGTGAGTTACTCCGCCGTCGCGTGTACCCATGTTAATAAGCTCCGCCTTGCGAGAACCGAGCTTCTCCATTACCGCGCCCACATATGAGTCGGGCACTTCGATAATAAGATACTCCATAGGCTCGTGAACCTTGCCGTCTATTGTCTTTGTGATAACCTCGGGGCGCGATACCTGGAACTCAAAGTTCTGGCGGCGCATTGTTTCAATAAGAATTGAAAGGTGGAGCTCGCCTCTGCCCGATACCTTGAAGGTGTCGGCGCTGTCGGTTTCCTCAACTCGAAGCGCGATGTTTGTTTCGGTTTCCTTGAAAAGTCTGTCGCGGATATTGCGCGATGTAACGTATTTGCCCTCACGTCCCGCAAACGGAGAGTTGTTTACAATAAAGTTCATTGTAACGGTAGGCTCGTCGATCTTTACGAACGGAAGCGGCTCAACGCAGTCGTTTGCGCAGAGCGTTTCACCGATATTGAGCTCCTGGATACCGCTGATGCAGACAATATCGCCGAGCTTTGCTTCCTCGCACTCAATGCGCTTTAAGCCCTCAAACTGATAGAGCTTGCCGATGCGAACATTCTTTGTGCTGCCGTCTGTGTGGCAGAGAGTTACGGACTGTCCGTTTTTGACCTGGCCGCGCTCAACTCTGCCCACGCCGATTCTACCAACGAAATTGTCGGCGTCGATGTTTGATACAAGAATCTGGAGTCCGCCGTCAATATCACCCTGAGGCGCGGGGATCTCATTAACTATTGCTTCAAACAGCGGCTGCATGTCCTCGCCCTGCTCGTGATAATCGGTTGAAGCGTAGCCGTCGCGCGCCGATGCGTAAATTACGGGGAATTCAAGCTGATCTTCGTCCGCTCCGAGCTCGATAAACAGGTCGAGAACCTCGTCTACTACTTCCTCGGGACGTGCGCCGGGGCGGTCGATTTTATTGAGTACTACAAGCGGCTTTTTGCCGAGACCGAGAGCCTTTTTAAGAACAAAACGTGTCTGGGGCATACATCCCTCGAACGCGTCAACAAGAAGCACTACGCCGTCTACCATCTGCAGAATACGCTCTACCTCGCCGCCGAAGTCAGCATGGCCGGGTGTGTCAACAATGTTAATTTTTATATCCTTATACATTACCGCGGTGGGCTTTGAAAGAATTGTGATTCCTCTTTCGCGCTCGAGGTCGTTTGAGTCCATTACTCTCTCCTCAACGGTTTCATTAGCCCTGAATACGCCGCTCTGCTTTAAAAGCTGGTCAACCAGTGTTGTCTTTCCGTGGTCAACGTGAGCGATGATGGCAATGTTTCTTAAATCTTCTCTTACTGACATACTATCTCTCCGATTTCATAATTCAGCGTTTATCAGCCGATATTTCTTTCTTAACTGATTTATTATATCATTATCAGGGCGCAATTGCAATTTGTAAAATACATTACCTTTTTAGCACTTTGACCGATTATTTTGCAACTTTTTCCCAATTGTGCCCAAAAATTCTATATTTAGTGTTTTAAATTGCGTTTTTCGCTTTACAACTACTAAGGATTGTTATATAATTAACATAGTTATCTTTTACATAATAGAGATAGACTATCATTTTTTGGAGGTATTAATTATGGGCTGCACTATCGCACAGAAAATTATCAAAGAGCACCTCGTAAGCGGCGAGATGAAAGTCGGCAACGACATCGGTCTCAGAATTGACCAGACGCTGACTCAGGACGCAACGGGAACCATGGCTTATATTGAGTATGAGGCTATGGGTATTCCCAGAGTTAAAACTGAAAAAAGCGTTGCTTACATCGACCACAACACCTTACAGACAGGATTTGAAAACGCCGACGACCACAGATTTATTCAGTCTGTGTGCAAAAAGCACGGTATTTATTTTTCAAGACCCGGTAACGGCATTTGCCACCAGGTTCACCTTGAACGCTTCGGCAAGCCCGGAAAGACATTAATCGGTTCAGACAGCCACACTCCCACAGGCGGCGGCATCGGCATGCTCGCAATAGGTGCGGGCGGTCTTGACGTAGCTGTTGCAATGGGCGGCGGCGCATACTATATCACAATGCCAAAAATGGTCAGAGTTAACCTCACAGGCAAGCTCAGCCCCTGGGTATCCGCTAAGGACATCATTTTGGCAGTATTGAAGGTCATGAGCGTTAAAGGCGGCGTAGGCAAGATTGTTGAATACGGCGGCGAAGGCGTTAAAACACTTACAGTTCCCGAAAGAGCAACAATCACTAACATGGGCGCGGAGCTTGGCGCTACAACTTCTGTTTTCCCGTCTGACGAAACAACAAGAGAGTTCCTCAAGGCTCAGGGCCGCGAGGAGGATTATGTTGAGCTGAGCGCGGACGCGGACGCTGTTTACGATGAAGTTATTGAAATCAACCTTTCAGAGTTAGAGCCTCTTGCTGCCTGCCCCCACTCACCCGACAATATCAAGACAATCAAGGAGCTTGAAGGCAAAACCGTTGATCAGGTTTGTATCGGCTCATGTACAAACTCAAGCTATCTTGACCTTATGAGAGTTGCTTACATCTTAAAGGGCAAGAAGGTTGCCGACAACGTAAGCCTTGCAATCGCTCCAGGTTCAAAGCAGGTATTCAATATGCTCGCTCTCAACGGCGCTCTCGGCGACATGATCGCGGCAGGCGCAAGAATTCTTGAAAGCGCTTGCGGCCCCTGTATCGGTATGGGTCAGTCACCAAACAGCAAGGGCGTTTCACTGAGAACCTTTAACCGTAACTTTGAAGGCAGAAGCGGCACAGCTGACGGTCAGATTTACCTTGTATCTCCCGAAACCGCGGCCGTATCGGCTCTTAAGGGCGTATTTACAGATCCGCGCTGTCTGGGCGAGGCTGCTGATATTGAGCTGCCCGAGAAGTTCCTCATCAATGACAACATGGTTATTGATCCCGCTCCCGTTGAGGAGATGGACAGTGTTGAGATCCTGAGAGGTCCCAACATCAAGGAATATCCTAAGACAAGCCCTCTCACAGATACAATCGAGGCTTCCTGCTCGCTCAAGGTCGGAGACAACATCACCACTGACCACATCATGCCCGCAGGCGCGAAGATTCTTCCGCTCCGTTCAAATATTCCGAAAATCTCCGAGCACTGCTTCACAGTATGTGACAAGGAGTTCCCCGCAAGAGCAAAGGCTCTGGGCAAGAGCATTATTGTAGGCGGCGAAAACTACGGTCAGGGCTCATCCCGTGAGCACGCTGCACTCGCACCGCTTTACCTCGGCGTTAAGGCTGTGCTTGTTAAGAGCTTCGCGAGAATCCACAAGAGCAACCTTATCAACGCGGGTATTCTTCCGCTCACATTCAAGGACGCGGCTGACTACGACAAAATCAAGCTCGGCGATATGCTTGAGCTTCCCAACGTGAAGGAAGAAATCGCGAACGCTTCCGACATCACGGTTGTAAACAAGACAACAGGCGACACCATTGTTGCTGAGTGCGAGCTTTCCGACAGAACAAGAGCAATTATCATCGCAGGCGGACTGCTTGACTACACAAAGGAGAACAGCTAATGGATAAAATCAAAATGACGACGCCCATCGTTGAGATGGACGGCGACGAGATGACCAGAATCATCTGGCAGAGTATCAAGGACACACTCCTTCTCCCTTATATTGACCTCAAAACAGAGTATTATGACCTCGGTCTTGTAAAGAGAAACGAAACCGACGACCAGATTACCGTTGATTCCGCTAACGCTACAAAGAAGTACGGCGTTGCCGTTAAGTGCGCTACTATCACACCTAACGCTGCAAGAATGACAGAGTACAATCTTAAAAACATGTGGAAATCTCCTAACGGTACAATCCGTGCGATCCTCGACGGTACCGTTTTCAGAAGTCCGATTCTTGTAAAGGGCATTGTTCCCTACATTCCCACCTGGAAAAAGCCAATCTGCATTGCGCGTCACGCTTACGGCGATGTCTATAAGAACACCGAAATGCGCGTTGAGGGCGGAAGCAAGGCTGAGCTTTGCGTAACAAAGCCCGACGGCTCAGAGGAAAGAAGTCTGATTTTTGACTTCAAGTCTGACGGCGTGATCCAGGGTATGCACAACATTGACAAGAGCATCGGCTCTTTTGCGAGAAGCTGCTTTAACTACGCTCTTGACCAGAAGATCGACGTTTGGTTTGCCACAAAAGATACTATCAGCAAAACATACGATCACCGCTTCAAGGATATCTTTGCAGAAATCTTTGAGAACGAGTACAAGGACAAGTTTGAGGAAGCGGGCATCACCTACTTCTACACCCTCATCGACGACGCTGTTGCGCGCGTAATCCGCAGCGAGGGCGGCTACATGTGGGCTTGTAAAAACTACGACGGCGACGTAATGAGCGACATGATCGCAACAGCCTTCGGCTCACTTGCAATGATGACAAGCGTTCTTGTTTCTCCAGACGGCATCTATGAGTTTGAAGCTGCTCACGGCACGGTTCAGCGCCACTACTACAAGCACCTCAAGGGCGAGGAAACCTCAACAAACTCCGTTGCTACAATCTTTGCGTGGACAGGTGCGCTCCGCAAGAGAGGCGAGCTTGATAAGCTGCCCGAGCTTGTAAGCTTTGCCGATAAGCTTGAAGCCGCTACAATCAAGACAATTGAGGACGGAATAATGACAGGCGACCTTTACCTCATTTCTACCCTTGAAAACAAAACAAAGGTAAATACTCAGGAATTCCTTTCCGCGGTTAACGAACGCCTTGCGGCTTCGCTTTAATCAGCTTTTTTCTAAAGGAGTAATTTCAAAATGTCAAAGGGCGACAGCATTTCAATGTCGGTTATCAGGCGGCTGCCGCGTTACTACCGCTTTTTATCGGAGCTTAACGATCAGAATGTCGATAAGATTTCCTCAACCAAGCTGGCTCAGATCATGAACGTTACCGCTTCTCAGGTTCGTCAGGATTTAAACTGCTTCGGCGGCTTCGGTCAGCAGGGCTACGGCTACAGCGTAAAGCAGCTTCAAAAGGAAATTGAGAATATTCTCGGTCTTAACAACAACTATAAAGCGATTCTGATTGGCGCGGGTAATTTTGGCAGCGCGGTCGCAAAGCACCTTGACTTTAAGCGTCTCGGCTTTGAGCTTACGGCTTGCTTTGACAAGGATGAAGCCAAGGTCGGCACTCAGCTCGGCAAGCTGAAGGTTCAAAACGAAACCGAGCTTGAGCTGTTTTGCAGCAAGCATAAAATTGACGCAGCGTTCCTTTGCATCCCCAAGCTGAGCGTTGAGAACACCTTGAACAGGCTTTATAAGATAGGTATTAAAAACTATTGGAATTTCAGCCACTTCGATATCAGCGCAAAGTACAAGGATACAATAGTTGAAAACGTTCATCTCAGCGACAACCTGATGACTCTTTGCTACAGAATGAACAACAGAAAATAACAGTAAACGGACTGCCGATTGACAGTCCGTTTATTGTTATCATTTTTTCCGCAAAACAAGGGCTGCGAGGATGAAGTATGATTCCTTCATTTCTTCACAGCCTCTTTTTTGGCGTTTTTGATTACCTTTTCATATAATGCAAAAATATTGCGGGCGTAGTCCTGAACCGAATAGCCTTCAAGAGGTTCGAACTGCGAGGGAGCTTCTTTTGTATCGCAAAGTTGCTCCATACGCTTCGTCAGCTCGGCTTCGGAATCGCAGAGAAAACCGTTTTTGCCGTCCTCCACCAATTCTTCAATTACTTCGTCGCGGATAGCATAAATCGGCAAACGAGAAGCAAGCGCCTCCAAAAATGTCAGCCCCTGCGACTCTGTTTTGGAAGCAGAAATAAATGCGTCGGCGCTGTGGTAATAGGCAATTGTTTCTTCACGCGGAACCTCGCCCGTAAACACCGTCCGGTCGGTGATGTTCAGATTTTCAGCCAGTTGTTTCAAATCGTTCGTGGCCGGACCGTCGCCGACAATCACAAATCTCGCGTTTTCTCTGTTTTTCATTTTTGCAAACGCCCTTAGCGAAACATCAATGCTTTTTTCGGGAGATAATCTGCCAACATACAAAAACACTGTTTTGTCGTCCGTCCGTTTGCTTTCTGTCGCGTTACTGAAACGCTCCAAATCTATACCCGTCGGAATTACAACCATGTTGTCCCCAAGACAATATCGTCTGCGACGGTTGTAAAGCTTCTTGCTTGGCACAACTATCATATCTGCGCCGCGCGCCATCTTTGGAAACACCCCGAGCCTTACAACACGCCAAAGTGACTCGTGCGCGACTTTATTTATCGGCTTTGAAAGATAATCAAGATAGTATTCCCACATGGTATGCAGTGTGTAAACCACAGGAACCCCAAGTTTCTTTTTTGCCGCCAAAGCAACGTTTGCAAGGTAATGCTCCGTATGTACATGAATGATGTCAAGCTTGCAGGATACAATCAGCTTCATATGCCGTTTTACAAAAGGCGAAAAACGGTATTCCTTCATATTCTTCATAGGATACGGAATGCCCGGAAGATTTATTATGTCGGGATTATCATCTACAAGCTTTTTGGTATGGCTGGTGAAGATATAGCAGGTATGTCCGTTCTGTTTAAAGTAATTATACAAAAGCATTACCGAAGTGGTCTGACCGCTTATTCCAACAGAAAACTGATCTGTGAATAATCCTATCCTCATGCGTATGCCCCTGTTATCAAGAGTAGGTTTTTGCATTGTTTTATCCACATTTTATTATACCACAAGACATAAACAAATAGCAACTATTTTTTATCCCAAACGACAAACATATCATTTATATTAATTCAAATAACATCCATTGATTTGAACCTCACAAATTTTTTTTAAAACGTCTGCCTCATTTGATACCAAACCGAGCCGCCGTGAGTTGAAGCGGATTTTCCTTCATCCAGAAAACCGAATTTTTGATAAAACGGAATCAAATGCTCCTTGCATGTCAATACAATTCCCTTTCTACCCTGCGCTCTGCTGTCGGCAATTACCTGGCGCATTACTTCCCGGGCATAGCCTTTGCAGCGGTGAGCAGGATGAGTTGCAACAGACAGAAGCATAATCCAATCGCCGTTTGTATCGTACTGTTCTGCGCTGTGGAACATATCATCTGTCAGGTTAACGGCGTTTGTCGGCAAACCATGAACAAAAGCACAAACCTCGCCCAAATTATCAAGCAGCCAGAAATAATCGCCGTTAAGCTCCAGCCGCTCCTCTATTTCTTCCTTTTTTGCAGCTTCGGTTTTGAGAAATGAAGCGGTTTCTATCAAAGTAATAATATCTAAATCGTCTATTGCAGCGTGTCGAATAGTCATTTGCTTTCTCCCTGATTTATTTCAGCCATTTTGTATATCTGTTTATTCTACCCAAAATACTCTGTTGTCTTTTCTCGGAGGTGCCGACGGGTAATCGCCGTCAACGTAGCCAACCGCGCAGTGACCAATACCTTCCCACTCGCCTTCTGCGCCGAGAGCTTTGAGCAGCTCCCTATAGTCTTCGCGTTCGGATTCCTCTTTGGCTCGGTGAATCCATATGCTGCCAAGTCCGAGAGAGTGCGCCGCAAGCATCATATTGCCCATCACAAGGCTTCCGTCGTAAACACAGGTCGGGCAATCCTTCTGCGCCAGAACCATCAGAATGACAGGTGCGCCGTAGAACGGATCAAAGTCCGCGTTCCAACCGCCAATCGCACAGTTATCAGATGAAATTTTATCTCTCAGCTCTTTTTGAGTAACAGCTATAGTGATGACAGCCTGCTTTCCCCTGCCGTTCGCTGCATACAGACCTGCTTCAATAATCTGCTCAATGTCTGCCTTAGGCGGCGTGTCCGCTTTGAATTTACGGATACTTCTGCGTTCTTTCATGGCTTTGATTATTTCGTTCATATTTTTGTTCCTCTCAGATTTAATAATATAGGTCATAATATATAGTACCAGAATTGTAAATAAATGTCTATCCTTCTACGAAAACTTTGCAGCAGAAACAGCCGCCAAGGGTATTTTTCCTCATGGCGGCTGTCATTTTCAGTTATTTACTGTATCTGCGTTTACTCTATCATTGAACGCTTGGATTTTCTTCTTCATTGCAAAATACTGACTGAACCAGATGAAGGAATAAATAAAGAAGAAAACCCTCAAAAGCCGCATAAACACTGACTTTTGAGAGCTTAAAGGGTGGTCGAGGTGACAAGATTCGAACTTGCGACTCCATCGTCCCGAACGATGTGCGCTACCAAACTGCGCTACACCTCGAAGTAAAACAGCCCCGAATAATTCGAGGCTGATGGCTGTGGAATAGGGATTCGAACCCCAACAAACAGAGTCAGAGTCTGTCGTGCTACCGTTACACTATTCCACATAATTTGTTGCTTCTCGTTCGCAACGTATATTATTATAATACATGTCTTTGAAAAAGTCAATACCTTTTTTCTATTTTTTTCGAATTCTTATATCTTTTCCGAAAAAGTCGAGTTTTGTGGACTCTCCCGAGATTCTGGAGACAAATCGCTGGGTATATGACTGCTCAAGCTCGCGCATTGTCAGATTGGTGTTTATTATAACCGGCTTGTGTCGGAGCATACGCGCGTTGAATATATTATAAAGCTGAGCTACGGTGAACTGGGTTTTGAATTCAGTTCCGAGGTCGTCGATAATCAGCAAATCGCAGTCGGTCAGAATATCGGTGAGCGAATCGTCGCTGTCGCCGCGTGAAAAGTACTGCTTTTCGAGCTTCTGAGATATTGCAGGCGCGGATACATATACTACCCCGTATCCCCTGCGGATTACTTCATTTGCTATTGCGAGAGATAGATGAGTTTTGCCGAGACCTGTTGCGCCTTTCATGAGAATGCTTCCCGAATCGGGTGTGAAGCTTTCGGCATAGGCTTTACAGAATTTTAATACCTTATCCATATGTTGATACGGCACTACACCGTAGTTAGGATCTGTCTGCCTGTCGTAGTATTCAAGACTGAATGAATCAAAGGTTGAAAGCGAAAGCGGTGCGGTGCGGTTAAGCTCGTCGCACGCCGCCCTGACAAGCTCCTGCTTTAAGCAGGTACAGAGCACGGTTCTTCCTTCCGTTTCATAATAGCCCGTATCGCTGCACTTTTTGCATTTGTAATCCGGCTCAAGCGCGGTTTCGGGATAGCCGTTTTTGCGAAGCAGCTCTTTTAGCTCAGACTGCATGGCGAGGTTGCTGTCGCGGAGCTTTTTCATCTCCGAAACAACGTCTCCCCCTTTGAGCACTGCTCTTGCCGCCTGAACTCCGCTGTTTGTTATTCCCCTGTCAAGCTCAGATGCGCGCGGACATTTTTCAAAGAACTCAGCCTTTGTTCGCTCTGCACGTTTTTCAGCCTGTATTCTTCTTTCAAATAATCTGTCAGCCGCGATTTTTTGAACGTTACTGTTAAAACCCATAATTATATCCTCATTGTATAAAGTCAAGTGTATTGATTTTTTCAAGCTCGTCTAAATCATAGGATGCTTTTCTTTGAGTTTGTATCTTTGGCTTTGACGCCGATTCTTCTGACTGCTTAAGCTCGTCAAGATTTCTGATATTTGACGCGTTCCAGCGTTTTAATATGCCGTCGATGTAATTCCATTTGATTGCGTTGTGTTTGTCAACGCAGCGTTCATACGCTTCGCGCAGCATTGGCTGGGAGAACTTCCAGTCCCCTACCCATTTTGAGCTGTATTCAAGCTGCTTTTTTGTCGGAGAGCCCGTGTTCATCAGTCCGAAAGCGGATGATACAATTGAAAAGCTCTGACTTGCCTGATGAGCGCGCCTGATTTTTTCGTCGGCGGCTTCAACCGAGTTTACGCCTTCATCAGCCCATGAAACGCCGATTTTTTCTACGGTGCGCATATTTCCCTTGTCGATGCTGATACAGTAATGAATGAGCATTAATATTACATCGAGGTGAAGTCCGCAGGTATCCTTGAGCATCAAAAGCGTTGAGGTGTCGGAATTTGACAACGTTTTTCCGAGAGCGGACTGAGCTTCCTGAACAAGGATTTTAAGTTCCTCGTCCACCGCAAGCCTTTGAGCGGTGAATACATAGTCGGGCTTCTGGGGCTTGGTTACTACAAACCTCTGCTTTGCCTCGTTGACCTCGCGTGAGATGTCTTCAACCGATTCAACGGGCTTTTCAGGTTCGGGCACAGGCTGCTGAACAGTCTCGGTTTCAATATCTGAGCTTTTTGATTCTATCGGAGATAAAACATCGTCGTTTTTTGCCAGGATTCCCATGTTTATCCAGTATTCAAGGGCTTCGGGTATATCGGTTACATTAACACCCGTAGCCGCCGAGATACTCTCTGTATCGAGCTGTCTGTCGGCGTTTCGCAGAACATAGAGCAGAACCTTGAGCTTTACTCCGTCGGAGAATTTAAGCCCTTCATCTACTATTTTTGAGGGCACGGCGAATACAGAGTTCCACGCGCCCAGATTTATTTTAACTGACATTATATCTACTTCCTGTTTTATGGTAAAGATTAGTATAACACAGATTTTGAAAATTGAATTAAGAAAATAGAATTATCTTCATTTTTTTCGGGATAATAAAAGAGCCGCGTTTAACGGCTCTTGTTTATTAGCTGTTTACTACTCCCTTAATAGCATTGAGAAGCTCGTCGTAGGTTTCAAACGCGGGAAGGTCGGGGTTGTCTTCCTTGATTTTATCGGGGCTCTTGAAAAGGAAGCCCGCCTTGCTTGCCTTGATCATTCCAAGGTCATTGTAGCTGTCGCCGCTTGCGATCGTATCGTAGCCGATTGACTGCAGCGCCTTAACGGTTGTGAACTTTGAGTTCTCAACTCTCATCTTGAAGTCGGTAACCTCGCCGCTCTCATTAACTACGAGCGAGTTACAGAATATTGTGGGCCAGCCGAGCTTTTTCATAAGCGGTGAAGCGAACTGAGTGAAGGTGTCGCTGAGAATGATTACCTGGCAGAATGAACGGAGCTCGTCAAGGAACTCCTTTGCACCGGGCATGGGATCGATTGTTGCGATAACATCCTGGATTTCCTTTAAGCCGAGACCGTGCTCTTTTAAAATACCGATTCTGTATTTCATGAGCTTATCGTAATCGGGCTCGTCGCGTGTAGTTTTTTTCAGCTCCTCAATACCTGTTGCCTTTGCGAAAGCAATCCAGATTTCGGGTACTAATACTCCTTCTAAGTCAAGACAAGTAATATACATTATTATTCTCCCTTTCGTGCATTGATTGGTTTTACTTTTGCAGCGTTCCCTGACTTGCGCACTTTAAATATTCATTGATAAAGCCGTCAAGGTCGCCGTCCATTACCCCCTGAACATTACCTGTTTCATAGCCTGTGCGATGGTCCTTTACCATCGTGTAAGGCATAAATACATAGCTTCGGATCTGAGAGCCCCAGGTGATTTCCTTTTGAACTCCCTTGATATCCTCTATCTTTTCAAGGTGCTCGCGCTCCTTGATTTCAACAAGTTTTGAAATAAGCATTTTCATAGCCACGTCGCGGTTCTGATACTGGCTTCGCTCAACCTGGCTGGCTACAACGATTCCTGTAGGAATATGAGTAAGACGTACAGCAGACGAGGTTTTGTTTACCTTCTGACCGCCTGCGCCGCTTGCGCGGTAAACATCCATTTTGATATCCTCGGGCGCGATATTGACCTCGATGTTGTCGTCGATTTCGGGCATAACCTCGAGCGATGAAAAGCTTGTGTGGCGGCGTCCTGCAGAGTCAAACGGAGAAACGCGCACAAGACGGTGAACTCCTGCCTCGCTCTTAAGGTAGCCGTAGGCGTTCTCGCCCTCAACAAGAAGTACCGCGCTTTTGAGTCCGGCCTCGTCGCCGTCAAGGTAGTCTACCTCTTTTACCTTGAAGCCGTGTGCCTCTGCCCAGCGGTTGTACATTCTGTAAAGCATTTCTGCCCAGTCCTGCGCCTCGGTACCGCCCGAGCCTGCGTGGAATGTCAGAATTGCGTTGTTTTTATCATATTCGCCTGTGAGCAGTGTTTGCAGACGCTGCTTTTCAAGGCTTTCCTTTACAGCCTCGACCTCGGTCTGAGCTTCCTCCAAAAGTGAAAGATCCTCTTCCTCGTTGGCAAGCTCAATTAATGCCTGAGTGTCCTCATACTTTGCCACAAGGTTATCGTATGCTTCTACCTTGCCCTTGAGCGCGCCTGTTTTCTGCAGTACCTGCTGAGATTTTTCGATATCATCCCAGAATCCCGGCTCGGTGGCTTTTAGCTCGAGCTGCTGGATCTCGGACTTCATCGATTTCATTCCAAGTGCGTCGGACAAATCGTCTATTTCGGGCTTTAGAGCCTGAAGCGAAAGCAGTAATTCTTCAAACTGTACCATATGCACATACCTTTCTACTCTACTTTTACCAATTGTATATTATATCAAATAGATTTGAAAATGTAAACTTTTATTTTAAATTTTATAATTATATATAATTGTTGCAATTAACGGAAAATTTTGTTATAATAATTGAATAAGAATATACGGAGGATTTTATGGAATTCAGTGAATATAAATGTCCTGTGTGTAATGAGACCTTTAAAAGCGGCGACGATGTTGTTGTCTGTCCCGAATGCGGAGCGCCTCATCACAGAGAATGCTATGAAAAGAACGGACACTGCTTCTATGAAGACAGGCACAGCGATGATTTCAATTTTGAAAACGCCGACGCTGATGATAATCAGGATGATTCGGAGTTTTTAGAATGTCCCAACTGTCATTACCAAAATGAGAAAACTGCTTTTTACTGCAACAAATGCGGTCAGCCGTTATCTGCTGAGTATCAGAACCAAGCGCAACAGAATACTCAGCAAAACGCAAATCCCTACAATCAGGGCTTCAATAACGGTCAGGGCAATTTTCAGGGTATGCCGTTTGGCTTTGGTATGGGCGGTATGCCAACGTTTGACCCTCTTGCGGGAATGAACGGCGAGGAAGAAATTGCGGAAAACGTCAAGGTGAGCGAGGCGGCAAAGTACATCGGAAAAAGCACTCAGTTTTTTCTGCCCGTGTTCAAAAAAATCAAGAACGGATTTACTGCTCGCTTCAATTTTTCGGCAATGGTTTTTGCGGAGGTTTATTTCCTTTACAGAAAAATGACGGTTTTGGGCGTGATAATCTCGCTGATTATGATTTCAACAAGCGTTGCTTCAACCGCTATCATGATGTCTCCCGAATGGATCAACAGTTACAACAGCATTATGGCTTCCATGAGATCAGGAGTTTCTGTTTCATTATTTTCAAGCGATTTATCCTTTATGTATATTCCGCTTGCTCTGCAGGGACTCAGGCTCGTTATCAGAATCCTGTCAGGTCTTTTTGCAAACAGGCTTTATTATTCGCACTGTTCCAAAAGAATACAGCATATAAAAGCGGAAAAACCTGCGGATTTAAGCAAAACTCTTGAACAAAAAGGCGGAGTTAATCTTCCGCTTGCCGCAAGCTTCTATGCGGCGTCCATGATTATTTCCTACATTGGAAACTTTATTGCTCAATTTTAAAAAGAAAGGTCAGTGATTATATAATGAAAATTACAAAAGCTGTAATACCCGCGGCGGGTTTCGGCACAAGAGTTCTTCCCGCCACCAAAAACTTCCCTAAGGAAATGTTTCCGATTGTTGACAAACCCACAATTCAGTACATCGTTGAAGAAGCTGTTGCCGCAGGAATTACCGATATTTTAATCATCACAAACCGCGGCAAGGGCTTGATTGAGGACCACTTTGACCGCTCCCCCGAGCTTGAACAAATTCTTGAAAAAGGCGGCAAGGATGAATTTCTTAAGATTGTTAAAGAAATATCGGAACTTGCGAATATCAGCTTCATCAGACAACAAGAGATGAAGGGCTTGGGACACGCTGTTTTAAAGGCTAAGTCATTTGTCGGCAACGAGCCGTTTGCGGTACTATTCGGCGACGGCGTTATCGTGAGTGAAACTCCCTGCATCAAGCAGCTTATTGACTGCTACGGTGAATTTGGCGAGGGCGTTCTTGGCGTTAAAAAGGTTGACGAAAAAGATATCCACAAGTACGGTTCGCTCAAGGTTGAAAATCTTCACGACAATGTTTTCAAATGCACCGACATGAAGGAAAAGCCCAAGACCAAGGAAGAAGTTCTTTCACTCTATTCTATTCTTGACAGATGCGTTCTGCCTCCCGAGATTTTTGAGATCCTTGAAAGAACAGAGCCCGGCGTCGGCGGTGAAATTCAGCTAACAGACGCTATGCGCGAGATTGCCATTACCAAGGGCATGACAGCAGTTGATTTTGAAGGCAAAAGATACGATATGGGCAACAAGTTCGGTATTTTGCAGGCTCAGATTGAAGTTGGCTTGCAGCACCCCGAAACAAAAGATCAGCTTAAAGAGTACATCAAAAAAATTGCGGCTGAACTCTAAATAACATAAAAATATTAAGCTTCCTTTCAAGCGATACTGTAACGGAAAATGCTTGAAAGGAAGCTTTTTTATATTTGCATACCAAGCTTAATTAATCTGAACATGCGTACAGCGGCTTCAAAATATAGCTGCTCCGCGTTATTGATAGCATATTCTAATGTCATGGGAGCGTTTACTGTGGTCATCAGCGAATTAATACCAAAGTCGAAAATATCCATCGCGCCCCTGCCAAGCGAACCACACAGCCCGACAACAGGCACACCTTTTGCCTTTGCGCGAATACCAACTCCGCTCATCACTTTTCCAAAGCAGCTTTGCCAGTCGGTCTGTCCCTCGCCAGTGACAACCAAACCCACACCGTCGAGCCGACTCTCAAAATGGATCAAATCAAGCACAGTTTCAATACCCGACTTCATTTCACCGCCGCAGAATACTTTCAGCGCGGCTCCCAAGCCGCCGGCAGCTCCTGCTCCCTCAACCTTGTCGCAGTCTATTCCAAATTCTCTTTTGATAATATCACGGAAATTAACCATACCTGTTTCAAGCTGTTTGATAATATCCTCAGTAGCTCCCTTTTGCGCCGCAAAATTATATGCGGCACCGTTCTCGCCGCAAAGCGGATTTTTAACATCGCACATCACAGTGATTTTACTTTCTGAAAGCCTTTTATCAATTCCGCTAACATCAATACGCGCGACCTTCTCCAATTCACTGCCATATCCCTGAAGCTCATGTCCGCGTGAATCAAGAAACTTTACCCCAAGCGCGCGCATACAGCCCATTCCGCCGTCGTTGGTAGCAGAACCTCCTATAGCGACAGAAATATCCGAGTACCCGTTATTCAAGGCGTGAAGAATAAGTTCTCCTGTTCCAAACGTTGTTGTATTTAACGGATTACGAAGCTGCTTAGGAACCAACGGAAGTCCTGACGCAGCAGCCATCTCAATAACAGCCTTACTTCCGTCAAACACACCGTAAGCCGCATTAATTCGGTTCATAAGAGGATCATGTACCTCAGCAGTAACAATTTTGCCGTTCTCGGCACGAACAACCGCGTCAACAGTTCCCTCACCACCGTCAGCAACCGCAACGCTTGAGCAATCACAGTCACCAAAAACTTCAAATGCAGCTTTTTCAAGAAGCATTGAAGTTTGTTCACTTGATAAACTGCCCTTAAACGAATCGGAAGCAAATAAAAATTTCAAAACAACCACCCTATTTTGCAATTATAAATATACTATTATTATAGCACACAAAGCGCATAAAAGCACGGCTATTTATTATTCATATTTAGAATTAAAAATTTTTATTTAAAAAATTTGTAACTATTCAGAACGATAAAAATTTGTATACCTGCACAAAAGAAATTTTGAAGTATCGAATAGCGGGCTTACGAATGAAAAAAGTATAAATTTG
>OMXW01000005.1 GCA_900315085.1 uncultured Eubacteriales bacterium | reverse complement strand
CGACAATTTGCTCTGTACCCCTCAGGAGCTTGAAAACACGCTCCATAAAATCTGCGATTACTCCGTCTACGCAAGGCAGGGCGAGATCAACCGCGGATTTGTAACGCTTAGCGGAGGCCACAGGGCAGGGCTGTGCGGAACGGCGGTAATTGAAAACGGAAAAATCGTGAACGTGCGGCAAATCACCTCAATAAATATCAGGATCGCGCGCGAGCATAAAAACTGCGCCAATCAAATTCTGAGCCGACTAAACGCCTGTGAGGGGCTGCTCATCTGCGGAGCGCCGTGCAGCGGCAAAACCACGCTCCTGCGCGATATCGCGCGGCAGATATCCGCCGCTAAAAAGGTGATATTGATAGACGAGCGCGGCGAGCTTGCAGGCAAATCGGGCGGCGGCTTTCAGAACGATATCGGGATGTGCGACGTTTTTGACGGCTACCCAAAGCCGACTGCGATCACTCAGGCTGTGCGCAGCATGTCGCCCGACGTTGTGATTTGCGACGAAATCGGTTCCGCTCAGGACGCCGAGGCTCTCGCTCTGTGCAAAAACAGCGGAGTAAGCGTAATTGCGTCGGTTCACGCTTCAAGCCGCGCTCAGCTTTGCAAAAAACGCGACGTTCTCTCCGCGCTCAGGCTCGGTGTGTTCCCAAAGGTCGTATTTCTCAGCGGCAGACAAAACGCCGGCAGGGTAAGCGAGATAATGTGCGGAGATGAGCTTTATGCTGTATCTTAAACTGCTCGGCTGCGCGGCGGTCGCGCTGTCGGGGCTTGCGTTCGGAGTAATGAAGTCAAGGTCGCTCTACGCCAGACGTGATTCGCTGAAACGTGTTTTGGTTTTCCTGAGCAGTCTTGCTACGAATATCAGGTACAGCTCCGACGAAATCAGCTCGGCGGTAAGCGCGGCGGCGAATTCCTCGGACGCGCCGTATCTGTGCGTAGAAGCAGACCGCGACACCCCGTTTTATGACAGGTGGGAGGAAGCGGTAAAAAATATACCGAAAGTACGGGCATTGAATAATTCCGATAAAGAATTATTGCTCGGCTTCGGGGAAAAGCTCGGCAAAACGGACTTGGAGGGACAGATAAGTCATATTGAGCTGTACCGTGCGCTGTTCCAAAAGCAGATAAAGGAAGCGGAGGACGACGCCCAAAAGAAATCGCGGCTCTACCGCACGCTGGGAATATTCGGCGGAGTTTCGGCGGCAATACTGATTTTTTAGCGTGCAGCGCTGTAAGGTTAAAAGATGTCATTCCGACCAACGCGGAGGAATCCCCAAAATAGGAAGACTTAGGTTGCTGAATTTGGGGATCCTTCGACTAAATCGCTGCGCGATTTTGCCTTCGGCACCGCTCAGGATGACATCTTTTCTTTTGTTAACTCTCAATAAACGGATGTGGTGATAAATATGGACGTTGAGTTGATTTTTAAAATCGCGGCGGTGGGAATAATCGTCGCGGTGCTCACTCAGCTTTTAATACGCAGCGGCCGCGAGGAACAGGCAATGCTGACCTCGCTTGCAGGGCTCATTGTAGTCCTCACGCTGATAATAACCCAAATCAGCTCGCTTTTCCAAACTATAAAGCGGCTGTTCGGATTTTAATGAGCATCGTTTCACTGAGCGCGCTGGCGGTAGTGGCGGTGGTGTCGATTGTGTTTTTGAAGCCGAAGAACGGTGAAATCGCGCTCATGCTCGGAATAGCCGCGTCGGTCGTGATTTTTCTGTCGCTGCTCGGGAGCGCGCAGGGAATAATCAAGCAGGTCAACAACATCGTCGCCGCCTCGGGCATGAACACAAGCTACATAGTTATTCTGCTGAAGGTGGTCGGAATCTGCATGGTTACCGAATTCGCGGTAAATACCTGCACCGACGCGGGCAGCCGCTCGCTTGCGGGCAGCGTATCTCTTGCGGGCAAGCTGATGGCAACAGCCGCCGCGCTGCCGCTATACACCGACATCATGAACACCGTGCTCGGAATTATGAAGTAAGTGATAGTATGAAAAAGTTAATAATTTTTACCCTTGTGTTTTTTGCGCTTACCGCGTTTGCCTCGGTTTCCGCGCACGCTGAGGAGTATGACCTTTCCGGGATATACGACAGTTTGTCGGACGAGGTGAAAAACGACATGAGCAAGCTCGGAGCTGACAGCGCGGACGTAAATTCGCTCGGCCGGATAAGCCTTGATTCGGTGGTGTCGCAGCTTGCGAATACCGCGCAAAGCCAAAGCGCCGCACCGCTTAAATCGCTGATAAATATAACGGCGATCCTTTTGATATGCTCAATGCTAAGCGCGTACAAAAGCAGCTTGTCGCCCGCAGTAGGAGAGACGGTCAACACAGCCGCCGCGCTCTGCGTCAGCTGCGTGGTCACCGCGCCCGCGGTGTCGCTCATCGGACAGACTCAGGATGTTATCCTGACCGCCTCAAACCTCATGCTTGCCTACATTCCGATCATGACGGTTATACTCACGGCAGGCGGCTCGGCGGCAGGAGCAGGAGCGTATTACGCCTCGGTGATTGCGGCAGGGGAGGGGGTGAGCAGACTGTGCTCGGACGTAATAGTGCCGTTTTTAAATATGTTTTTGGGGCTGAGCATTGTTTCCTCGGTCGCTCCAAACGTCAATCTAAGCGGCTTTACGGGGCTTATTTCAAGGACGTTCAAGTGGCTGCTCGGGTTTTCGATGGCTGTTTTCACCTCGGTGATAGGTATTAAGCAGTTGCTCTCAAATTCGCTTGACACGGTTTCGGTCAGGGCGGTAAAGTTCGCGGTCAGCTCATTCGTGCCCGTGGTGGGCAGTGCGCTGGCGGACGCGTACAAAACCGTTCAGGGCAGCATCGGAGTGCTCAAAACCGGAACGGGAGTGTTTGTCATCATAGCCGTGGCGGTCACATTTCTGCCTGTAATAATTCAGGGCGTGCTGTGGTCGCTCACGCTCTCGGTCGGAAAATCGCTGTCGGAAACCCTCGGAATGGCTCAGGCGGCAAAGCTGCTCGACGCCCTCGGAGCGGTGTTTTCTGCGGTGATTTCGGTCGCGCTCTGCGTTTCGGCAATCTATATCATCTCAACCGCCGTCGTGCTGATGTCCGGCGGAGGTGCGTCGTGAGCGGCTTTTACACCGTCGCGGTCACGGTCTGCGCCGCGGCGATTGCCTGCGCTATTCTCTCAACATTTGTCAGCGACGGCGGACTAAAGCGGATTTTAAGTCTTGTAATGGGCGCGTTCATGGTCTGTTCGCTAATAGTCCCTGCAAAAAACGCTGTTCAAAAGCTCGGGCTGAATCTGTCGTCCTATCCGTCCTCTCAGCAGCTCACCGCCACCGCCGATGAAGCCGTCAACCGTCAGGTCGTGGCTCAGGCAAAGGAAAATCTTGAGAAAACTCTGAGCGATCTGCTGCTGCAAAACGGCATAAAAATCAACCGCTGCGAGATTATTCTGTCAAATCAGCAGCAAAACCGAATAATCATCAGCAGCGTCAGCATATATATAGACAAGAACAGCCCGGATAATACGGGCAGGATTTCGGAGCTGTGCTCGCAGAATTTCGGCATTGAGCCGAATATAATTACGGAGTAGTCATGAACGGAAAAATACAGGAAGCATTCGGGAAAATCTCAAAAAACGTAAAATGGCAGCGCGTGATAATCGCGGCGGGAATAATCGGAATAGCCCTGATTTTTCTGTCAAACTACATAGGCACGGACAGCGGCAGAGAGGATGATAAGTTTTCGGTTACAACCTACAGCACTAAAATTGAAAGCGACCTGGAATCGGTCATCGGGAAAATCCAGGGAGCGGGAAAAACCAATGTGCTGCTCACCATGGAAAACAGCGTTGAGTATGTGTACCTCGGCGACAGCACAACCAAAACAAAGGAAATCCAGCCGCATATCAGGGGCGTGCTGGTAGTATGCGAAGGCGGTGACGAGCCTGTTGTGGTTGAGCGCGTTACCGACGCGGTGTGCAAGGCACTCAATATCTCAACGGCAAAAGTATGTGTTACAAAATTATCAGAATAAAGGTCGGGAGTATTATGAAATTTCAGAAGAAGCATATCATTTCGGCGGCGCTGATTTTGGCGCTGGGTGCGGCGGTTTACGTCAACTGGCAGTTCGGCGCGCAGGGGGCGCAGAAGTCGTCAAAGGAGCTCGGAGCGGCGTCATATGTAAACGCCACGGTCGGTTCAACCTGCGACGAAGCGGTAAAAACCTCCGCTCTAAGCGAGGAACAGCGCAACTTCTTTGCCTCCGAGCGCACAAAGCGTCAGGCGGCGCAGGATAAAATAATCGACAAGGCAAAGGATGTCTTAGACCTCGATTCCTCAACCGAGGAGGAAAAGTCGGAGGCGCAAAAATCAGCCGCGCAGATAATCAAATATTTCTCGCTCCAGGAGAGCATTGAGAGCATAATCAAGGCAAAGGGTTTTTCGGAGTGCCTGTGCTATATCAGCGACATGGGCGTTACGGTAATAGTCCCGCAAAAGGAGCTGAACGACACCGCCGCCCTGCTTATCGACGACGCGGTCACCTCGCACTACAAGGTAAGCTACGATAAAATCTCCATCGTAGGTTCATAAATTTTTTAAGTCGCGTACTTAACGTCAGGTTTTTAGGTAACGTTATGTGTTTCGCGAGACAGAATAGAAATAAAAGAAATTGTGAGGGCAATTGAGGTAACGCTTGATTGTTCTCATTTTTTCTTATGATGTCATTTCGACCGAACGCAGTGAGTGGAGAAATCCCCTTAGTGCGGCGCCCTTTAAAATATAGCAATAAAAATTTTATTTGATATTTACAACAATAGAGTTTTGGTATATAATAGTAGTGAAAAATTTTAATAAATAAGCCAAATTTTGGTGCATTTGCAAAAATACCAAAATAAAGGGGTAGAAGTTTATGGCAGTAGAATCAAAAAAATTCGGTTTAACAGATGATATTTCCCTTGAAACAATTGTAAAGCGCGTTGAAAGAGTGCTTCAGCGCGACTATTCGCTTGAAACTCAGTACACGGTGATTGACGGCGGCTATGTGCTCCAGACAAGCGACGCCGACGACGCGGATAACAGTAACTCGCGTCCCGCAATAACCGCGCGTTTCCTGATTGAAGGCGACGACCTCAAGGTTACAACGGGCGAAGGTCTGTGGTCAAAAAAGCTCGGAGAGAGCCAAATCGGCTGGTTCCTTGCGCTTCCTCCGCTTGTCAGGGCTGAGTACGGCTCGCCGCTCCCGGAGGGAATCAAGGATGAAATCTTCGGCGCGGTTGAATACGCAATCCAAAACGGCGACTTTGAAGAAACCGTTTCGTGCCTCGACAGCACGATCCAAAGACCGGTTCCCGAGGTTGAACCCGAGCCGGAGGCAGAGTCCTATGAGGATGTGGCAAAGGTGATCTGCTCAAACTGCGGAACCGAAAACAAGGCTAAGGTTAATTTCTGCAAGCGCTGCGGTCACAGAATGAAAACCGCCTGCCCTCACTGCGGAGCCCCGATCGGCACTGACAGCATTTTCTGCGTTGAATGCGGAAACAGAATTAAATAAAAAATAATAGAGAATAACGAATAAATAATAATATCGGTCGGGCAGACAGGTTTATTTTTTGGAAACCCTGTTTTCCCGACCGTATTTATATTGTAGGGGCGACCAATGAATGTCATTTCGACTAAGCGTAGCGCACGGAGAAATCCCCTTGTTATAGAAGTCGGTTTCCTGTTTGGGGGATTCCTCCGCTCACTACGTTCGGTCGGAATGACATCTATTTTATATAAAACACTGTTCCTGTTGCCCTCGTATTTTCCAATATTTCTATTCTGTCTCGCGAAACGCTAAGGTTGTCAATTAATGCGACGTTTGGAACGCGAACCAAAAAATCTCGCGAAACAGAAAACGTCATCAAACATCAAACGTTAAGTACGCGACTTAAAAAATACTTGATTATTTTGGAAAGTTATTGTATAATAGTAGGAGAGAAACCGGGAGGTGTTTCGGTATGTTAGATAAGACCATGATTTTTTCACTTGGCGAAGAAAAGGACGATCAGATAAAAGCGGGACTGACCATCGTGTATGACGCGTTAAGACAAAAGGGATATAACCCAATCAATCAAATAGTAGGATACATCCTCAGCGAGGACCCAACCTACATCACTACCTACAACAACGCGCGCAATATCATCAGCAAAATCGATCGCGACGACCTACTTGAAGCACTGGTAAAATCATACCTCAACGTATGATACTACTTTGAGAAAGGATGATGCCTTGTGGCAGAAGCCAAAAAAGCAGGGGAGTTCCTGACCTACAAGGGCAGACCTCTGGTGCGCTGCGGCGACGAAATTTACTACGGCAACATGGAAGAGCCGTATGTGATAAGAATGCAGATCAAATCCAAAAAAGAGGTTAACGGCGTTGAAATCGCCGACAAGGTGACCGTACAGCTCATGGCTACCGACCCTTACCTTTCACCGCGCAAGCAGCTTGTTAAGTCAAGCGAAAAGAAGGGCTTGTACCTCGCAATGGATATCGGCGATATCTGGCTTGAAAGAGCGCTCGCAGGCAAATAATTTTGATAAAAGGCTGACCGTTTGGTCGGCTTTTTTGTTTGTCGGAACGGGGAAAAGCAGGGAAAAGGGTTTCAAATATACGTAGTGGCGCACCCATGTGTGCGCCATAGAGCGAAAGAATAACTTTTGATTTCAAAGGCACAAACGGACGTTAACAAACGTCGTTGCTTGTCGAAAAACTATATTTTCTGGTTTAACAATTGTTAAATGTTGAGATTACGATTAAATGTGCTCCCATTGAGGGGAGCTGTCAGCGAAGCTGACTGAGGGGTCGTAAACGTTATTGTTATTTCTATGACTTGCTATTCAAATGCTTTTTCTCTTAAGTTGACGACATTGCCCTCAAGGGAAGGACTTTTTGTTTATAGTCAAATCTTGTTCTCTTGATTTTACTTTTATCTTTTTCTACAGTCTGGGACGTGAACAAACGTTGGTTCAAGGGCGAACACGCAGGTTCGCCCCTACGAAGTTTCAGACAACACATTTTTCGTTTCAAAAACAAAAACCGCCCTCGGTGAGAGCGGTTTTTTATAAATCATCAGTCAATTTCAACCATGATTTTTTCGTCGGTTCTGATAGCCGCGCTGCGGGCGATCGTGCGGATAGCCTTGGCAATTCTGCCCTGCTTTCCGATGATTCTGCCCATGTCGTCCTCGGCAACGTGGATGTGATAAACAACGGTGCCGTCCTCAGCAGGCTCGTCGCGGTCAACAACAACCGCGTCGGGCTCGTCTACAAGACCTCTTGCGATGATTGCGAGTAATTCCTGCATCATGTTTTTCCTTTCAGCAATTATTCAATAACGCCGTTCTTCTTAAGGAGCGCCTTAACTGTGTCAGTGGGCTGAGCGCCGTTGGCGATCCACTTCTTAACAGCTTCCGCGTCAACCTTGAACTCTGACGGGTTCTTGAGGATGTCATATGTGCCGATTTCCTCGATGAAGCGGCCGTTTCTGGGATATCTTGAATCCGCAACAACAACTCTGTAGTAAGGAGCTTTCTTTGAACCCATTCTTCTTAATCTGATTTTTACTGCCATAATTTACACCTCTATAAAAATTTGAATTTATTTCAACCAATCAAAATTGGGTGAACAACTAAGTTACATACCGAACGGATTTCCGTCCATGCCGTCCATCGGCGGCATACCTCCGAGCCCGGGGAGCATTTTGCCAAACTTGCGCTTGCCTTTTTTGCCTTTGCCCTTGCCCTTCATCTGCTTTATCATCTTCTGCATCTGGTGAAGCTGCTTGATAAGGCGGTTGACCTCCTCAACGCTTCTGCCGGAGCCCGCCGCGATCCTGCGCTTGCGCGAGGGATTGATGATATCGGGATTGCTTCTTTCCTCGGGCGTCATCGACATGATTATCGCCTGCAGCCAGTCGATCTGGCGGTCGTTGATGTCAACGTCGTCAAGCTGCTTGCCTACTCCCGGGATTTTTGCGAGGATACCCTTTAGGGGACCCATCTTCTTTATCTGATTAAACTGGTCGTTTAAGTCGTTGAAGTCCATGCGGTTCTGCATGAGCTTCTCAGCCATTTCCTCGGCCTTCTTCTGGTCGAGCTTGCTTTCGGCTTCCTCAATAAGGGTGAGAACGTCGCCCATGCCGAGAATACGGCTTGCCATACGGTCGGGGTGGAATACCTCGAGGTCGTCGAGCTTTTCGCCGACGCCCGCGAACTTGATAGGCTTGCCCGTAACAGCCTTGACTGAAAGAGCCGCGCCGCCTCTGGTGTCGCCGTCGAGCTTTGTGAGAATCACGCCCGTGACCTCAAGCAGCTCGTTGAAGCTCTTTGCAACGTTTACCGCGTCCTGACCTGTCATTGAGTCGATAACAAGCAGGATCTCGTCTGGATCGACCTCGGCTTTGATGTCCTTGAGCTCGTTCATCAGCTTTTCGTCGATGTGCAGACGGCCTGCGGTATCGAGAATTACGATGTCGTTGCCGTAGTCCTTTGCGTGAGCAATAGCCTTTTTGGCGATTTTGACCGGGTTTTCGGTTCCCATTTCAAACACGGGAACGCCTGCCTTTGCGCCTACGACCTTTAACTGATCGATAGCCGCGGGACGGTAGATATCGCACGCAACGAGCAGCGGACGGCGGTTCTGCTTTTCCTTGAGCATCTTGGCAAGCTTTGCCGAGTGGGTAGTTTTACCCGAACCCTGGAGACCGCACATCATAATGACTGTCGGGGGCTTTGAGGCAAATTCAAGCCTCTCGTTCTGACCGCCCATCAGCGCGGTGAGCTCCTCGTCAACTATTTTAATTACCATCTGAGCGGGGGTGAGGCTCTCCATAACGTCCTGACCGACCGCGCGTTCGGTAACGGTTTTGGTAAAATCCTTGGCAACCTTGTAGTTAACGTCCGCCTCAAGCAGCGCAAGTCTGACCTCGCGCATGGCCTCCTTAACGTCGTTTTCATTAAGCTTGCCCTTGTTTTTCAGTTTTTTAAACGCATTGTTTAGTTTATCCGCAAGTCCTTCAAATGCCATAAGAAACCTCTTATTCCTTTAAGCTGTCGGCGTTCTGCTCAATGCAAAGAGCGATCGCCTTTATTTTGCTGTCGTCTGAATTATTGTAAATTTCCTTTGCGTCGGCGGAAATTTTTTCAAGTCCCTGTTCAAGCTGCTGAAAGCGCTTAAACAGACCGAGCTTTTGCTCAAACGCAAAAAGCTGTTTTTCACACCGTTTTATTTTATCGCGGACGCCCTGGCGCGTAATTGAGCACTGTTCGGCAATTTCCGCGAGCGACAAATCGTCGTTATAGTAAAGGTTGGTCATCTGTCTGCCGGAATCGGACAAAAGCTGTCCGTAGAAGTCAAGCAGCAGGGAAACCTCAAATTTTTTTTCCATAATTCGCAGCTCCCGGGCAGGTGTTAAGAAAAAAGCTTTACACTTACCTGGGCTATTATAATACACATCGCCCAATTTGTCAATAGAAATTTAATTATTCCTTTTGAAAGTAAGATTTTATGCCATTTTTGTCAAAATAACAAACAAAAGCAATTGTATATTTTTACTCAAAAAAATATTGAAATTTTGTAAATTGTCCCCTTTATAGCACACTCAAATCATAAAAAGTACAAGAAATGTTATGATAAGTTACAAATAAGCTATTTAATAAAACTGCCTATTAGTACTTTTTAACAAAAATTTAAAAATTGATAAAATTTAATAATTTTACAAGAAATTTATAAAGATTTGTGATATAATATATCCAGAAATGCAATGAACTATATCAGGAAACAGAGGTTATGAATTACGGAACAAATTATCAGCATTGACAGAATGGAAAACGCGGTCGCGCTTTTCGGCAGTTTTGACACAAATATTAAGCTGATTGAAAAGGAGTTCGGCGTCAGGGTGACCTGCCGCGACAGCGAGCTGAAGCTTGAGGGCGACGCCGAGGGCGTAATGAAGGCGCACATGGTGATCGACAGCCTGCTGCAGCTTATCAACCGCGGAGAAACTCTTTCCGAGCAGAACATCCGCTACTGCATCTCGCTCGTAAACGAGGGCAGCGAGGAAAAAATAGAGCAGCTTGCGGGCGACTGCATCTGCATAACCTCCAAGGGCAAGCCGATAAAGCCAAAGACGATAGGTCAGAAGCGCTACTGCAATCTTATTTCAAAGAACACTATCACGATCGGAGTAGGCCCTGCCGGAACGGGAAAAACCTACCTTGCGGTCGCAATGGCTGTAACGGCGTTCCGCAGCAAGCAGGTAAACAGGATCATTCTCACCCGACCGGCGGTTGAGGCAGGCGAAAAGCTCGGCTTCCTTCCGGGCGATTTGCAGAGCAAGGTTGACCCGTACCTCAGACCTCTTTACGACGCGCTTTTTGATATGCTCGGAGCGGAGACCTATCAAAAATACGTTGAGCGCGGAAACATCGAGGTCGCGCCGCTTGCGTATATGCGCGGAAGAACCCTTGACGACAGCTTCATCATTCTGGACGAGGCGCAGAACACCAGCAGCGAACAAATGAAAATGTTCCTGACGCGACTGGGCTTCAACTCAAAAATGGTCATCACGGGCGATATCACACAGATTGACCTGCCAAAGGGCGTCAGAAGCGGTCTTAAAGACTGCGTAAAAATCCTGAAAAATATTGAGGGAATAGGTCAGTGCACGTTCGACGCAAAGGACGTAGTGCGTCACAAGCTTGTGCAGGACATCATCAAAGCGTACGCCAAGTACGAAAACAAATCATAGTCAGTTGTTTAAATAATATTTACAGCTTAAAGAATCGTAATTTGTTTTATGGGTTCGCTATGTAGGGAAGACCCTCGCGGTCTCCCGAAGATATCCGCGAACTCTCGGGAGGCGGCAAGCGCCTTCCCTGCAAATTAACGGCTTATAAGCCTTAAGTTGTTGACGTTGTTTATTAAATTGTTTATATAATTAAAATAAAGAGGGTGTGTAAAATGGCTGACAAAATCAAAGTTATCATCACAAACCAACAAAAGACAGTTAAAATACCTACAGGAATCCGCATGCTTGTGCGCAGATGCTGCAACGCTGTTCTCCAGCTTGAAAAGTTTGAGGGACCTGCCGAAATCAGCGTGACCTTTACCGACAACGCCGGCATCAAGGAGCTCAACAAGCAGTACCGCGACAAGGATATTGAAACCGACGTATTATCTTTCCCGATGGGCGAAAACGGCGTATATGACACGGACATGGAAACAGGCGCAAAAATCCTGGGCGACGTAGTTATCTCGGTAGAAAAGGCAAGAGATCAGGCGGAGCTTTTCGGACATTCGTTCCAGCGCGAAATCGGATATCTCACCGCTCACAGCGTGCTTCATCTTCTGGGCTACGACCACATGGAAAAGCTTGAAAAGGTGAGAATGAGAGAAAAGGAAGAGCTCGTTATGGAGCAGCTCGGACTTCCCGCGTCGTCAAGCTACATCGCCGACAAAGTGTGATAAACCATGAAAAAACAGCTGAAAAGCTTTAAATTCGCGCTGTGCGGAATAGGGCGCGCCATATGTACCGAGGGACACATGCGGTTCCACCTTGTGGCGGCGTTCTATGTTCTTCTGTTCTCGGCGTTTTACCGCTTTTCGGCGGCTCAGACGGCAATTTTGATTCTGCTCATATCGCTCGTTATCGCGGCGGAGCTTGTAAACACCGCAATAGAAAACGTGTGCGACCTTGTAACAAAGGAGCAGAACCCATACATCAAAGCTGCAAAGGACATGGCGGCGGGAGCCGTACTGGCGCTCTCAATCGGAGCGGCGGCGGTTGCTTGTGTTTTTTTTATCGACTTCAACGTGATCCCCAAAATCTTTTCGTTCTTCGCCGAACGTCCCGCGCTGCTTATTCTGCTGATTCTGTCGGCAGCCGCTTCAGTAATATTCGTATGGCTCGGACCCGCAGGAATAAAAAACAGGTTCAGCCGTAAATGAAAATGAAAACATAATAAAAACAATGAGGCATTCTTTTGATTGCCTCTTTTTTTTCGCGCGCTTTTGTGTTATAATAAAATGAATATCTGTAAATTCTATTAACGAGGTAAAATATGACTAACAATCAAAACGATAAATCCGTATTTGTCGCAATCGTCGGCAAACCGAATGTTGGAAAAAGCTCAATTCTCAACAGACTTCTCGGTCAGAAAATCGCGATAGTATCAAGCAAGCCCCAGACCACGCGCAACCGAATCACGGGCGTACTCACCGAGGGCGAATATCAAATCGTATTCTTCGACACACCGGGAATGCACAAGCCGAAAAATTCACTCGGCAAATACATGGTGCGCTCGGTAAACGAGTCTGTAGGCGGCGTAGACTGCTGTCTGCTGGTAGTAGAGGCAGGCCGCGAGCCGTCGCAGGCAGACCTTTCGCTCATTGAAAAATTCAAGACAATGGAAATGCCGGCGATCCTCGCAATCAACAAAATCGACATGCTCAAAGAAAAGGAAGAGCTGATGAAGCAGATACTAACCTACTCGCAGCTCTACGATTTTGACGCGGTAGTGCCCGTCAGCGCACAGGACGGAAGCGGACTGGGAGAGCTGCTCGACGAGCTTAAAAAGCAGTCAAGCGAGGGAGGACACTTCTTTGACGACGACACCCTGACCGACCAGCCCGAGCGCGTGATAGTATCTGAGATCATCCGCGAAAAAATCCTGCGTTTCTGCGACAAGGAAATTCCGCACGGCACCGCCGTAGTGATCGAGAAGATGAAAACCCGCGAAAACGGTATCCTCGACATCGACGCAACGATCTACTGCGAGCGCGAGACCCACAAGCGGATAATAATCGGCAAGGGCGGCTCAATGCTGAAAAAAATCAGCGCGTGCGCCCGTCAGGACATCGAGCGTTTCTTTGACTGCAAGGTGTTCCTCCAAACCTGGATAAAGGTAAAAGAGGACTGGCGCAACCGAGCCCGCCTCGTCCAAAACTTCGGCTACGACGAAAAAAACTTCGATTGATTTTAAGTCGCGTACCTGACGTTTGTTGTTTGATGACGTTTTCTGTTTCGCGAGACAGAATAGAAATAACTCAGGCTGTGAGGGCAAAAGGAACAACGTTTTGTTTTTTGCTCACTAACTAACGTTACAGCATAAATTGTAGGGGCATGCATTTAATGTCATCCTGAGCGGTGCCGAAGGCAAAATCGCGCAGCGATTTAGTCGAAGGATCCCCCAAACAGGAAACCGACTTCTGATTCAAGGGGATTTCTCCATGCGCTCCGCTTAGTCGAAATGACATATTTTTGGTTGCCCCACAAATCGAATAACAAAATTTACATCAAATAACCCAACTCAAAATCAAAACACTAAACGCGGAGGTGTTTTGATGGATGAAATGAACATGTGGTCGGTATTTCTCACCACGGGGAGCGTGCTCGACTACATCCGCTACAAGAGCATACAGAACTCAAAAGACACGGGCGCTGACACCGTAAACAGGGAGGTCACCGATGAAATTCCAAACGGACGGACTGATAATCAAAGAAATGAATATCGGTGAGCAGGACAAGCTTGTGCACGTTCTCACCAAAACCCACGGTGTGATCAGGGCGTTCGTAAAGGGCGCAAAGAGCATAAAAAATCAAAAATGCGCGCCCTCGTCTCTTTTGTCATATTCCCGGCTGACTGTCTACAAAAGTCGGGAAAGCTACATAATCGGCGACGCGCGAACGCTTCACATCTTCTCAAAGCTCCGCGCGGACGTCAAAAAAATGTGCCTTGCGCAATATTTCTGCGAGCTTGCGCTGACGATCTGTCCGCAGGAACAGCCCGCGTCGGAATATCTGAGCCTGATATTAAACTCGCTCTACCTGATATCCGAGGACAAGCGGCACGAAAACCTCGTAAAGCCGTGCCTTGAAATGCGCCTTGCCGCGATGGCAGGCTACATGCCCGACCTTCGCATGTGCTCTGTCTGCGGCGAATACACTGCAAATCTGATGTATTTTCTGCCGCGTGAGGGCAGGCTTGAATGTTCCTCCTGCCACACCCTCAGTTCGGACGGAGCAATACCGCTCAGCGAATCAGCTTTGCACGCTCTGCGCCACACGGTATACGCGGACGACGACAAGCTGTTTTCGTTCTCGCTGTCCGACGAAGGGCTTGAAATGCTAAATCAGGCAAGCGAAAGCTACCTAAAGCACCGATTTGAAAAAGACTTTAAAACACTGATTTTTTATAAAACGATATCATAGGTAAAAAAATGAACAGACATTACAAAACACTTGAACTCGACAAAATACTCCAAAGGCTCTCGGGCCTAACACATCTTGACGCGGCAAAGGAAGCCGCGCTCGCGCTCGAGCCGCAGTACAACCTTGAAAAAGCGCGCGTGCTCCTAAAGCAGACCGACGACGCGTTCATGCTCATCGGACGCTTTGGCGCGCCTTCATTCGGAGGAGCGACAAACTGCGCAGGCAATCTTCGCCGCGCCCAGGCAGGCGGCTGTCTGACCACGGGCGAACTGCTCAAAATCGCGCGTACTCTGCGAATCATCCGCACCGTCAAGGAATGGCACTCGCGCTTTGCCTCAATGGACACCTCGCTCGACGGCTATTTCAGCGGCTTGATATCAAACAAATATCTCGAGGAAAAAATCACCTCCGCAATTCTCTCCGAGGACGAGATCTCGGACAAGGCGAGCGGCGCGCTGTCCGACATCAGGCGAAAGATCCGCACCGCCTCCTCAAAGGCGCGCGAGGTGCTCGACAAAATAATCCACAGCTCAAGCTACATAAAATATTTGCAGGAGGCGATCGTCACCCAGCGCGACGGCAGATACGTTGTGCCGGTCAAAAGCGAGTGCCGCAACAACGTCCCGGGACTTGTGCACGACACCTCGTCAAGCGGACAGACGGTATTCATTGAGCCTATGGGCGTAGTGCAGGCGAACAACGACATCAAGGTGCTCAAGGCAAAAGAGGAGGAAGAAATCGAGCGGATACTCTTTGAGCTTTCCGCCGAGGCAGGCGACTTTGCGGACACGGTTATCCGCAGCTACAACAACCTCACTGCCCTCAATCTGATATTTGCCAAGGCTGAGCTTGCCTACCGAATGAAAGCCACCATGCCCGTTCTTAACGACAAGGGTGTGATCAATCTAAAACAGGCGCGTCATCCGCTGATCGATCCAAAAAACGTTGTTCCCGTAGACATCCGCTTAGGCGGCGAATTTGACACCCTTGTGATCACGGGTCCCAACACGGGCGGCAAGACCGTAACCCTGAAAACCCTCGGACTTCTCACGCTCATGGCTATGTGCGGACTTCTCGTACCCTGCGCCGACAACAGTGAGCTGAGCATATTCCGACGCGTGCTCGTAGACATCGGCGACGAGCAGAGCATTGAGCAGAGCCTTTCCACCTTCTCGGCTCACATGACTAACATCATCCGGATATTAAAGCTCGCGAACGCAGGCTCACTCTGCCTCATAGACGAGCTCGGCGCGGGCACCGACCCGGTTGAGGGCGCGGCGCTTGCAATAGCAATTCTTGAAAAGCTGCGTGAAAAGCGCGCAAAAATCGCTTCGACCACCCACTACGCCGAGCTAAAGGAGTTCGCGCTGCGCACAGAGGGCGTAGAAAACGGAAGCTGCGAATTTGACGTTGCGACGCTGCAGCCTACCTACAGACTTTTGATAGGCGTGCCCGGCAAGAGCAACGCGTTCGCAATCTCAAAGCGGCTCGGAATGGAGCAGGAAATCGTAGACCGCGCGCAGACTCTTGTATCGAGCGAGAGCCGCCAATTTGAGGACGTTGTAGAAAAGCTCGAACGTCAGCGCCAGAGCCTTGAACGCCAGGTAGAAAACGCAAACCGGCTTACCGCCAAGGCAAACACGGAAAAGCAGAAGGCGGAAAACGAGCTAAAGCGCGCAAAAGCGGACGCTGAGCGTGAAATTGAGCGCGCAAAGCAGGAGGCACAGCGAATAGTATCGCGCACCAGAGCGCAGGCAGACGCGCTTGTTGATCAGCTTGAAAAGGCGCGCAGGGAAAAGGAGCTGTCAGCCGAGGACAGGGCAAAGCTCCGCAAGAACATCGACCAAATGGAGGCTCACGCCGACCCGATAAAAATAAAGCAGACTCCTGCCGAGGAATACAAGCTTCCGCGTCCGCTCAAGGCAGGCGACGAGGTGCTCGTATATGACATCGACAAAAACGGCACTGTCTTAACACCGCCCAACAAGGACGGGATCGCGCTCGTTCAGGTGGGCATAATAAAGACAAGGGTAGACGTAAAAAATCTGCGCCTGCTCAAAAGCAAAACCCAGCCCAACAAACCAAAATTTTCCTCAACCCGAAACGTCCCCGGCCGCGTGGATATCCGTCCCGCGACCGAGGTTGACGTGCGCGGCGAAACCGCCTTTGACGCCATCCGGATCGTTGACAAGGCAATCGACAACGCCGTGCTGTCGGGCGTAACAAAGCTCACGATAATCCACGGCAAGGGCACTGGGATCCTCCGCCGTGAAATCAATAACCACCTCCGCACCCACAAGGCGGTAAAATCAAAACGCCTCGGCACCTTCGGCGAGGGCGAGGACGGAGTTACTATTGTGGAGCTGAAATAAAGCTGTAGGGAACGACCCCTGTGTCGTTCCTGCGTTTACAAACCGCAAAACACATCAGAAAGCAGTGATAATATGAAAAAACAATACCTTGAATCGGGCAAAATCGTTGGCACCCACGGAATAAAGGGCGAGGTGCGCATTGACCCGTGGTGCGATTC
This sequence comes from uncultured Eubacteriales bacterium, assembly GCA_900315085.1. Taxonomy (GTDB): domain Bacteria; phylum Bacillota; class Clostridia; order Oscillospirales; family Acutalibacteraceae; genus Ruminococcoides. The sequence goes on along the minus strand of OMXW01000005.1, from coordinate 18,618 downwards.
TCCGCAGTTTCTCAGCGAATTCACGAAGCTGTATCTTGACAGCCGCGGCGAAACCTTCATTGAGGTAAAAAGCCGTCCCCACAAAAACATCACCCTTTCAAAAATCAAGGGAGTAGACACGATCGAGCAGGCGGAGCGCCTGCGCGGAAAAATAGTCTACATCAACCGCGATGATATCGAGCTTGCCGAGGGCGTAAATTTTGTTCAGGACTTGATCGGGCTCGACGTGATCGACGCCGACACAAAGAATAACTACGGAAAAATCTCGGACGTGCTCCGCACAGGCGCGAACGACGTCTACGAAATCACCGGCAGCGACGGCAAAAAATACCTCGCGCCCGTGATTGACGAGGTGTTCCCCGAGCGCAACGTAGACGGCGGCTATGTGCTTATACGTCCGATGAAAGGAATTTTTGACGATGAGGATTGACATAATCACCCTGTTTCCCGAGATGTTCGAGCCGGTGCTCGGCGACAGCATAATCGGCAGGGCGCAGAAGAGCGGCGCAATTGAGATACACACCCACCAGCTCCGCGACTTCGCTTTTGACAAGCACCGCAGGGTAGACGACACCCCATACGGCGGCGGAATGGGCATGCTGATGAAGGCGGAGCCGATAGCGCTCTGCTTTGAGCACATCTGCGAGGAAACCGGAGAGCGACCGCATTTTGTATACATGTCGCCGCAGGGCAAAACTCTTAACCAAAAGCGGCTCCGCGAGCTCGGAGAGGTCAAAAATATCTGCGTCCTCTGCGGCCACTACGAGGGAGTTGACCAGCGTTTGCTTGACAGCTTCATAGATGAGGAGATCTCAATCGGCGACTATGTGCTCACTGGCGGCGAGATCCCGGCAATGGTATTCACCGACGCGCTGTGCAGAATGGTGCCGGGCGTGCTCACAAACAACGAGTGCTTCACCGAGGAGAGCCACTTCAACGGACTGCTTGAATATCCGCAGTACACAAAGCCTTCAAGCTGGCGCGGAATGGAAGTCCCCGAGGTGCTTTTGAGCGGTCATCACGCCAATATTGAGCGCTGGAGACGCGAAAAAAGTATAGAAGTGACCCAAACAAAACGCCCCGAATTGCTTGAAAAAACTTAAAATGTTGCGCATAATGTAACAAAATAATGCACATAGTAGAACCAAGCTTGATTAAGTTGCTGTTATTTTTTGTAATTTTGCACAATAAAATGGAGTTCAATTCTACGCATGGTGAGTATTAATACGAAAATAAAAATTATTATTGACCTAAACGAAAAAAATGATTATAATATAACCTGACAGGCTGAGAAAATCATAAGCCGAAACAGCTTAACCACACAAACTACTATGTGTTAAAAGAGAAGAGGGTAACTAAAATGTATGTTAAGGAAGTATTAGTACAGAATAAAGCTGGCTTACACGCTCGTCCCGCAACATTCTTCATTCAGAAGGCTAACGAGTACAAGGCTACAATTTGGGTAGAGAAGGAAGAACGCCGTGTAAACGCCAAGAGTCTTTTGGGTGTACTTTCACTCGGCATCATCGGTGGCACTTCAATCAAAATCATCGCTGACGGCGCAGACGAAAATGAGGCTGTTGAAGGTCTCGCTGAATTGGTTGAGTCAGGCTTTGCTGAATAATTATTGCTATTAATAATGTATATTTAAGGCAGGGGCGGATTTATTCCGCCCGTATTTTTTTATATAAATTCAAATGTCATCCTGAGCGGTGCCGAAGGCAAAATCGCGCAGCGATTTAGTCGAAGGATCCCCCAAAAAGGAAACCGACTTCTGAATCATGGGGATTTCTCCGTGCGCTTCGCTTAGTCGAAATGACATTGTTTAGGTCGCCCCAACATAATTAAAATAAAAAAGGACGGTGAAATAATGAACCCAAAAATGAGCGATTTGCGAAAAAAGGCTATGGCGCTGCCGCTTTTGCCGGGCGTGTACATCATGCACGCCGCCGACGGCGAGATAATCTACATCGGAAAGGCTAAGGCGCTCAAAAACCGCGTCAGCCAATACTTCGGCTCTCAGAACAACCACCCCGAAAAGGTGCGCCGAATGGTGTCAAACGTCAACGATTTTGAGTACATTATCACCGACAGCGAATTTGAGGCGCTTATCCTGGAGTGCAGCCTTATAAAGCAGCACACTCCAAAGTACAACATTCTGCTCAAAGACGACAAGGGCTACAGCTACATCAGAGTAAGCGACGGAGATTGGGGCAAGCTAAGCTATGTGCTTCAAAAAAAGGACGACGGCGCTCAGTATATAGGGCCGTACAAAAGCAGCTACTATGTAAAAAGCGCGGTTGAGGAAGCCAATAAAATATTCATGCTGCCAACCTGTAACCGCCGCTTTCCGCAGGACTTCCGCAAGGGCAGACCGTGCCTGAACTATCACATAAAGCAGTGCATGGCTCCCTGCACTGGCAGGGTGAAGCTCAAAGACTATCAGGAAAGTCTGCGGCAGGCTCTCGACTTTTTAAAGGGCGGCTCGTCCAATTCAATAAAGCAGCTTACCGCGCAGATGGAGGAGGCGGCAGAGAACCTCGAATTTGAGCGCGCCGCGCGGATACGCGACAAAATCCAGGCGGTAAAGCGCATGGGCGACAAGCAGAAGGTCGTGGCAAACAAGGTGCTCGACGAGGACGTGATCGCCTCGTTTTCAAACGACGGAAAAACCTGCTTCCAGGTGTTCCGATTTGAGGGAGGCAGGCTTTTCGACCGCGAAAGCTTTATTTTTGACAGCGGCGACGAGCAGACCGACGCTGAGGAATTTCTCATCAGCTACTACACAATGCGCGGCGACGTACCAAAGAATATCGCGCTCGGCAATCCGCTCGACGGGCTTGACGACATCACGCGCTGGCTTAGCGAAAAGCGCGGCAGCAAGGTAAACGTGACCGTTCCGCAGCGCGGAGAGCAGGCTCAGCTCGCGGCAATGTGCCGCTCAAACGCGGCTGAGGCTCTTGCCCAGCAAAAGGGCGCGACCGTCAGGGAATACAGCGTGCTCGAGGAGCTGCGCGAAGCTCTGGGACTTGAAAAGCTGCCCGAATATATTGAAAGCTACGACATCTCAAATCTCGCGGGAACGGAAAACGTCGCGGGAATGATAGTCTATAAAAACGGAAAGCCGCTTAAATCGGCGTATAAAAAGTTCAAGATAAAGGGCTTTGAGGGGCAGGACGACTACGCTTCAATGGCTGAGGTGCTGACGCGCCGCTTTACGGAGTATTTAAACGCCGAGGAAAGCGACGAGGGCTTTGGAAAGCTCCCCGATTTGATTTTGCTCGACGGCGGCAAGGGACAGGTAGCGGCGGTCAAAGAGGTGTTTTCAAAACTGAACATCAGCGTTCCGCTGTTCGGACTTGTAAAGGATGACAAGCACCGCACGCGCGCCCTGACGGGCGACGGCGGAGAAATAGCAATCAGCTCAAAGCGGCAGCTGTTCACCTTCCTGAGCAAAATGCAGGACGAGGTTCACCGCTTCGCGATCGGCTACCACCACCAGAGAAGGAAGAATTCAACCTTCAAAAGCTCGCTTACCTCAATTGACGGAGTGGGCGCGGTAAGGGCAAAGGCTCTGCTTAAATATTTCAGGACGATCGACAATATTTCAAAAGCAGACCTTGAAGAGCTTAAAAACGCCCCTAAAATGACTAAAGACTCAGCTTTGGCAGTTTATCAATATTTTCATTCAAATGACGACTAATTTTTTAATAAAATATTGTTGTAAAATGTTTTGAACTGTGTTATACTATAATTCAATAGCGTAAAGGAAGAAGCTTATGCGTGTTATTACAGGAACAGCAAGAGGAAGAAAACTTGAAACACTCGAGGGCGAGGACGTCCGTCCCACCACCGACCGTGTAAAAGAAGCAGTTTTCTCAATCATACAGTTTGAAACCGAGGGAAGAGCGTTTCTCGATCTTTTCGCGGGTTCGGGACAAATGGGAATAGAGGCTTTGAGCCGCGGAGCGGACTGCGCGTACTTTGCCGACAACTCAAAGAAATCGGTTGAAACGGTAAAGCGCAACCTCAAAACCACAAAGCTTGAACAGCGAGCCAAGGTTTTTCAGACCGATTACAGAAGCTTTTTGTCGATGTGTCCGCGCCGGTTCGACATCGCGTTTCTTGACCCGCCCTACTCAACGGGAGTTTTGCAGGACGCGCTTGAAAGAGTGTGCGAATGTATGAACGACACAGGCGTTATCATTGCGGAAAATCCGCTCAATGAAGAAATTTTATCGAATTACGGCGAATTTGTACTTGACAGACAGTATCGCTATGGTAAAATAAAAATAACCACATTCAGACATAAGGACTTCGTAAAATGAATAAAAAGAAGGTAATCTGCCCGGGCAGCTTTGATCCCGTAACGCTCGGACATCTTGATATAATAACCCGCGCTTCAAAGATGTTTGACTGCGTGTATGTAGCGGCTCTGGTAAATTCCTCAAAGAACCCAAGCTTTTCAATTGAGGAGCGAATGGAGCTTATGCGCGAGGCGGTCAGGGAGCTTGACAACGTTCAGGTAGTAAGCTTTGAGGGACTGCTCGCAGAGTATTGCCGGAAGAACAATATAGACGCTATAGTAAAGGGGCTGCGCGCCGTAAGCGACTTTGAGTATGAGTTTCAGATGGCAATAGCAAACAAAAAGCTTTATCCCCAGCTTGAAACAATATTCCTCACAGCCGACTCCGACTCAATGTACCTGAGCTCAAGCATGGTTCGTGAAATCGGAAGATACGGCGGAGACATAAGCAATTTTGTACCTGCCTGCGTGCACGACAGAATTGTGGCAAGGCTGAGGGAGACAAACGGCAAATAATCAAATTAACATAAAATAATAACAGGAGTGGAAGAAATGAAAGTTGACGATTTAATTTTACAGCTTCAGGATTTAATAAATGACGCAAAGGCTGTTCCTTTTTCGGGCGGCAAGGTAATGGTAAACAGCGATGAGGTCTATGACATCATCGACCAGATCCAGGATTCAATGCCAGCAGAGGTAAGACAGGCAAAAAACATCGTTTCCGACAGAAAGCAGATCCTTGCCGAGGCTAACCGCGAGTCCGAGAACATCATCCGTTCTGCCGAGGAGCGCAAAAAGGTAATGCTCAACCAGAACGAGATCGTCCGCGAGGCGCAGGCAAAGGCTAAGGAGATCGTTGACGACGCAAAGCAGAAGTCAGCCGAAATCAGAAAAGCCGCCAACGTATACGTTGACAGCATCATGAAGCGCACAGAGGAAAGTCTGGCTTCACAGCTCGGCGAGGTTAAGAAAACCCGCTCCAATATCCTTAATTCACAAAAGGGCAAGTCATAATTATATATATGTATGTTCAGGGAACAGCCGGTCGGCTGTTCCCTTTTTTAGTGGATTGGTCGCCCGCTGATAGGAAATGTTGTTTTCCTAAGTAAAATGGGTTTGATAGGATAATACGGTTCGCGGGCTTGCAATGCAAGCCCCTACAATTGAAAAATAACGAATAATGTTGGTCGGGCAGACATGTCGGTTTGATAAAAACGCTGTTTTCCCGACTGTATTAATATGGGCGTAATGGTTATTAAATTAACCGTAGGGTTCGGTCTTGACCGAACCGAATATGAGAATCATAGGTTTGTTTGAAACTTGCGGTACGGTCAAGACCGTACCCTACAATTGAATAATGTCATTTCGACTAAGCGGAGCGCATGGAGAAATCCCCTTATAATAGAAGTCGGCTCCCTATTTAGGGGATTTCTCGGCTTCGCTCGAAATGACAGCAATGATAAACGTAGTTCCTTTTGCCCTCGTATTTTCCGATATTTCTATTCTGTCTCGCGAAACACCTGACGTCACCATCCTATCAAACGTCAAGTACGCGACTTGAAAAACGTAAAAAATAAAGAAATTGATAACTTTGTCTTGATTTTTCTTTGTATATCGGTTATAATATTACCAAATGGTGTCAGAAAGTGTCAAAAGATGACCTTTGGTGACACAAAAATGACATTTATCGAATAAAAAGGGAGGTGGGCAAATGTTCTCAGGTATGTCAAACCATTCAATTGACGCAAAAGGCAGGATAGTTTTGCCCGCCAAATTCCGTGAAGAGCTGGGCGAAAGCTTTTATCTGGCGCGCGGCTTCGGAAATGAATGTGTTCAGGTTCTGTCAAAGGAGCAGTTCAACGCTATTTCCGAAAAAATCCAGGCATTGCCTGCCAATAAGGCTATGGCTCTGCAGTACGTCTTTACAGCTTCAGCCGTGGAGGTAACGCCCAACGCGCAGGGCAGGGTGATCATACCTCAGACACTGCGTGATTTTGCAGGACTTGAGGGAGAGGCTCTTGTAATCGGAATGAATACCCGCCTTGAAATCTGGAGCAAGAAGAAGTTTGACAGCTTCATGGCTTCGCAGAACGACGTAATTAGCGAAGCGCTGGCACTTCTCACGCTTTAGGGAGGACGCTATGGACTTTGCACACATTCCCGTTCTCCTTAACGAGACAATAACGGGACTTGATATAAAAGAAAACGGAATATATGTTGACTGCACCGCGGGGGGCGGAGGCCACAGCGGCGAAATTTTGAAGCACCTTACAACGGGCAAGCTTATTTCGATCGACCAGGACCCCGACGCAATTTCTACCCTGACCGAAAAGTTCAAGAAGAATGAGAACTCCATAATAGTTATGGGCAACTTCGGAAATATGAAGGACTTGCTTGAGCTCAGGGGAGTGGGCAGAATCGACGGCGCGCTGTTTGATATCGGCGTGTCATCCCACCAGCTCGATACCGCGTCGCGCGGGTTCTCCTTCCACGAGGAGGCTCCGCTCGATATGAGAATGAGCCAGAGCGGAATAACCGCGGAGGAGCTTGTCAATACGCTCCCGTTTGAGGATCTGCGCAAGATAATCTTTGAGTACGGCGAGGAAAAATACGCCAACTCAATTGCAAGAGCGATAGTTGCGCAGCGCGAGCAAAAGCCTATCACAACAACGCTTGAGCTTGCGGAAATAGTAAAGGCAAACGTGCCGCAGAAGGTAAGACGCGACGGCCACCCCGCGCGAAAGACCTTTCAGGCGATACGCATAGCGGTAAACGACGAGCTTACAGTGCTTGAAAAGGGACTTGACGACGCGTTTTCAATGCTTTCAAAGGGCGGAAGGCTCGCTGTGATCACCTTCCATTCGCTTGAGGACAGGATAGTAAAGCAGAAAATGGCGGGCTGGTGTCAGGGCTGTACATGCCCGAAAGACTTCCCCGTTTGCGTGTGCGGAAACAAGCCGAAAGCGCGTTTGGTGAACCGAAAACCCGTTTGTGCAAATGAAACAGAATTGACCCAAAACCCAAGGGCAAGGAGTGCAAAGTTGAGAATCTGCGAAAAAATTTAAAAAATTTCTTCTCAGGTATAGACAAACGAGGAAACTTGTAGTAAAATTATAACAAAGTTGTAAAGAATATTACTGCACTATAAATTGTGTATAAAGACTTTGTAATAACTACATATTCGATAATGTGTCGAAAAAGCCGTAAAAACGGACAGATTGTGTGTATAACAGTTGAAATAAATTGTTAAAATTTTGAAACTTTTTTTACTTTACGGAAAAAAGTAATCCGTGTGTTTTATGAAAATTTTGTATAAAGAAAGGCCAAGGTGCAAACATGGCATATGAAAACCGTAACGCAGCTTATGATTTGAGTCTGTTTGATGATGAGCTTACATACTCATCCGCAGCTCCAAAGCGCAAGCACGACGATGAACCGGTAAAAAGAAGCAGAAAAAAACAAAAGAATAAGGTTGTTGAGCTTCCCGAGCAGGAGTTAAACAAAATAAGACGCCGCAGACACAACCCCGTAAAAATAGCGGTCGGAACATTATCGGCAGCAATCGTAACGTTTGTAATAGGCGTAATTATTGTAGGTCAGGTTCAGCTCACCGAGCTTAATCAGGACATCATCACAGCTCAGGCTACTCTGGCTGATACCGAAAGCATTTACACTCAGAACCAGATGAAAGTTGAGGCCAACCTCTCAAATGCTGAAATTGAAAAGTACGCAACAGAGACGCTTGGCATGACCAAAGCCTCAAATGCTCAAAAAGAGTTTGTTGCTATTGAGGAAGGCGATAAGGCGGAGGTTTCAGCCGCCGACAACGGAAATATCTTCACAAGATTCTTTGAATCAATATTCAATCTTTGGTCATAACATTCATTTCAACTTAATAATAATGTAATGAAAAGAATGAGAGTTAAGACTGAGTCTTGACTCTCATTTGTGTCTGTAAAACGTGTAAACGTTCTGACTGTGAAAAACGTTAAAGATTGAGGTAAGGTTTTTGAATATACGTAGCGGCGCACCCATGTGTGCGCCACAGAACGCAGAGCAAACCTTTGTTTATGCAGAAAAAACGGACGTGATGCAAACGTCGGTTCAAGGGCGAACACGCGGGTTCGCCCCTACGAAGTTTCAATTCATATCTCAAATATTTTACCGTTTGTCATTTTGCGGTCTGAAATGTTTAAACGCTATAACCTGGAATTACATTTAAAAGGGAGTCATAATTTGGCTGAAAAGGAAACCAAGGCAAAAAAGCCTGCCCCAAAGAAAAAGCATACCGAAAAGGGGCCAAATCAAAGATTACGTCAGCGGTCGGCGGTTCTGATCATCATAATTTTGATAATCGGATTCGGCGCTGCTTTGTCGCGTCTGGCGTTTTTGACGCTGGTAGACGGCAGCAAGCTGCAGGAACGCGCGGTCGGCCAGCAGCTTAGGGACACAAGCCTGACCGCAAAGCGCGGCACCATTTTCGACTCAAAGGGCACCGTACTCGCCGAAAGCGCGTCGGTGTGGCAGGTCGTACTGGCGCCGATCAACTTTGAAAACGACAAGCAGCGCGAGGCATGCGCAAAGGGCTTGTCTGAGATACTCAAGCTTGACTACAAGAACATGCTCGAGAAAACTCAGGAAAAGAGCTACTATGTAGTAGTAAAGCGAAAAATCGAGGTTGAGCAGCGCGACAAGATAATCGAGCTTCAGGATAAGCTGAGCAAGGATTACGACTGCGGCAACGTAATATCGCTGCTTGACGACTACAAGCGCTACTACCCTCACGACTCGCTCGCCTCATGCGTAATAGGCTTTACGGGCGCGGACGAACAGGGACTTGAAGGCGTAGAGTACAAATACGACGAATACCTCGCGGGCAAGCCGGGACGAATCGTAACGGCAATCAACGCGCGCGGAGCAAATATGCCGTTCCAGTTTGAGCAGAACGTTGACAGCGAGGACGGAAACAACATCTACCTCACGATCGACGAGCACATCCAGTCCATCTGCGAAAAGTACATGGCGGAGGGTATCGCTAACAACAACGTACTCAACCGCGGCGTGTGCATAGCAATGGACGTAAACACGGGCGCGATACTGGCAATGGTAACCGCGAACGGCTACAACCTTAACGACCCGTACACGATCCCCGAGGACACCAAGAAAAAGATAAAAGAGCTCCCCGAAAAGGAACAGGCGGCGGCTGAAAGCGAAGCGCTTTCGGCGATGTGGCGAAACAAAGCGGTTGCTGATACATACATGCCGGGTTCGGTATTCAAGATGTGTACGGCGTCAATGGCTCTTGAGGAGGGCAAAATCACCGACTCAAGCTCGTTCTTCTGCGCGGGCTCGGTAACCTTCGGCAAGGACGTTATCCACTGCCACGACACCGGCGGCCACGGAACGCAGAGCTTTGTTCAGGCGATCTGCAACTCCTGCAACCCCGCGTTTATCCAGATAGGCCAGCTTGTGGGAGCTGAAAAATTCCGCGATTACTACGCAGGCTTCGGCTTTGCGGAGAAGTCGGGAATCGACCTCCCCGGTGAAGCGGACGATACCTTCTGGGAGGACGGACAGATGAGCGAGGTCGACTTCGCGGTTGCGTCCTTCGGACAGAACTTCCAGATCACCCCCGTAAGCATGATCACCGCCTGCGCGGCGGTTTCAAACGGAGGCTATGTACTCCAGCCCTACGTTGTTCAGAAAATCACCGACAACAAGGGCAACGTAATCAAAAACGTAGAAAAGAAAGTAAAACGTCAGGTTATCTCAAAGGAAACCTCCGATAAAATGAACGAGATCCTCGGCTACAACACCCAGACAGCAGGCGCGACCGCAGGCTATGTGGCAGGCTACAAGGTAGCCGGAAAGACGGGTACCTCCGAGAAAATCGGCGTGAAGAAGAAGCTGAGCTCCTTTGATGAGGACTACATCGCTTCATTCTGCGGCTACGCTCCGGCGGACGATCCGCAAATCGCGATGCTCGTATTCTTCGACACCCCGGACGGCGGCGCGTACTACGGCTCGCAGGTATCCTCACCTGTATTTATCAATATCATGTCCGAGGTGCTCCCGTACCTCGAGGTCAAGACCGACTACAGCGAGGACGAAAAACAGTACCTCGACGCCACTGCAGGCGACTACACGGGCATGAAGCTCAGCGAGGCGCAGGCGGCGGTAGAAAAGGACGGCTTTACCGCTACCGTTTACGGCATGGGCGATAAGGTGATCGCGCAGATCCCTCCCGTATCTGCAAATCTTGCAAAGGGCGGAAGCATCGTGCTCTATACCGACGAGGAAACAAAGAACTCAACAAAGGTGACCGTACCAAACTTTGTCGGAAGCACGGCATCTGAGGCAAACAGCCTCGCGGCAAGCTACGGACTGAACGTAAGCTTCAAGGGCGCGGTCAGCTCGGGCGGAACGTGTAATTCTCAGGACGTAAAGGAGAACGCGGAGGTTGCCGCGGGAACGGTAATCACGCTCAACTTCTCGGCGTCGTCGGGCGGCGGCTTTAACGACTAAAACCGCATATATAAGGGTTATTATAAAAAGAGAGAGGACAGATAAAAATGATAGTTTACGGCGTATGGACATTTTGCGCGGCGATACTCGCCTTTGCAATATCGGCGGTTGTCGGAAAATTCTTAATACCGTATCTTCACAAGCTCAACTTCGGTCAGACGATTCTTGACGTTGGACCGAGCTGGCACAAGGAAAAGCAGGGAACTCCCGTAATGGGCGGCATAATGTTCATTGTTGCAATCATCACCGTGGGAGTAATCAGCACGGTTGTGTACCTGCTCACGGGCAACGAGTTTATCGATACCTACCGCGCCAACGTAGGCTCGGAGGTTATCTACATCTTCGCGGGACTCGGACTCGCGCTGGCAAACGGCATGATCGGATTTGTTGACGATCACACAAAGGTCGTAAAAAAGCGCAACTTAGGTCTTACGGCAAAGCAGAAGCTCGTGCTCCAGTTCTCAGCCGCCGCAATCTATCTTGCTGTTCTCGGAATCTCGGGCTGCGGCACCTCAACTATCATTCCGTTCGTCGGAGAGGTTGACCTCGGCTTCTTCTACTACATCATCTCCGCAATCGTGATAGTCGGCATCGTTAACGCAGTTAACCTCACCGACGGCGTTGACGGACTTGACGGCTCAATCACATTCTTCGTTGCTGTAGGCTTCATGCTCATCGGCAGCTCAACCTACGCTCTCGGACTTACCGCACTCAGCGCGGCTGTGGCAGGCGGATGTCTGGGCTTCCTCGTTTGGAATTTCCACCCCGCAAAGGTGTTCATGGGCGACACAGGCTCGCTGTTCCTCGGCGGAATCGTCTGCGCGCTCGCGTTTGCAACAAGAATGCCCATTCTTCTTCTCCCAATGGGAATCGTTTATCTCTGCGAGATGTTCTCGGTAATGCTTCAGGTAAGCTACTTCAAGCTCACCCACGGCAAGCGCCTCTTCAAAATGAGCCCCATCCATCACCACTTTGAAATGTGCGGCTGGAGCGAGGTCAAAATCGTAGGCGTGTTCAGCCTCGTGACCGCGATTTTCGCAGGTATCTCGTTCCTGCTGGTAATGTTCGGAACAAAATTGTAAGGATTAGAATTCGTGTTGTAGGGGCGTTGAACATAATGTTTGTGTGACGACCAAAAAACGGACGTAAATAAAACGTCGGCGCACAGGCGTGCAATGCACGCCCCTACATAAAATATATAATTATCCACAGCATATGAAAGGGGTTAATGCTTTTGGCTCCAAATTTTAAAATGCTGCTCAAGGGCGACGTCAACAGAATTTATGACGACGAATACCGTGCGGTAGAAAACGCCAAAAAAGAAAAATTCTTCGTGCGCAGACCGCACAAGAGAAAAATGAAAAACGCCAAGTGGTTTGACGTGGGAATGGGTATTGACCTGCCGTTCTGCATCATCATTTTTGTGCTGCTCACCGTTGGCACAATAATGATGTTCTCGGCAAGCTACGCCTTTGCCTACTACACCCAGGGCGACAGCTACTACTACCTTGTCCGCCAGCTCATATTCATCGTAGTCGGCGTGGCCGCAATGGTGGTAATGTCGCTGTTCAATTATAATAAGCTGCACCAAATTGCTCCTGTAGTTTTGGGTGTGGCTTACGTTGCGTTAATGGTGGTGCTGATTCTGCCCTCGGGCGAGGGCGGCGTTAAGCGATGGATACCGCTGGGAATGTTCAACATCCAGCCGTCGGAAATCGCAAAATTCGCTGTCATACTGTTTTTCGCTCACTGGGCAAGTAAATACTACAACAAAATGCAGCTGCCAAAGTTCAGCGTGATACCGGGACTTATCGTATTCGGAACGATCGCAATGCTGCTGTTTCTTGAGCCGCACTATTCGGGTATCGTAATCATCGGAATGTTGACGGTGCTCATGCTGTATGTAGGCGGCATGAAAACAAAATACCTGGCGATCGGCGGCATAGTCCTCATCGGACTTGTACTTATACTCGCGGTAACGGGCGGACTTACCTACGCTATGAGCCGTATGGACGGCTGGGGACAGTCGCTCGAATACACGACCGAGGACATGTGGCAGACCACCTGGCAGACCAGAAATTCGCTGTACGCGATCGGCAGCGGCGGACTTTGGGGACTGGGACTGGGTCAGTCGCGTCAGAAATACCTCTACCTGCCGGAGCCTCAGAACGACTTCATTTTTGCTATCGTCGTTGAGGAGCTCGGACTAATAGGCGCTACTATCATACTTCTGATTTTCGCCCTGCTCGTATGGAGAGGAATCACGCTTTCACTCCGTTCAAAGGATAAATTCGGCAAGCTGCTCGGAATCGGACTCACCTCGCAAATCGGAATCCAGGTAGTCCTCAACATCCTCGTAATCACCGACTGGCTGCCAAACACAGGTATCAGCCTGCCGTTCTTCAGCTACGGCGGCTCGTCGCTGATAATGCTGCTCGCGCAGATGGGCATCGTGCTCTCGATCTCGCGCACGGCAAACATTGAAAGACAGTAACATAGGAGAATATTATGAAGGTTTTACTCGCAGGCGGCGGCACGGCGGGACACATCAATCCCGCGCTCGCGATTGCCGGCTATATTAAGCAAAAACGTCCCGACACAGAATTTTTGTTCATCGGCAACGCCGACGGAATGGAGCAGCGCCTTGTCGCTCAGGCGGGATACCCCATAGAATCAATAGCAATAAGCGGCTTCAAGCGCGGCTTTGCCCCAAAGGATACGATTGAGAACATCAAAACGGTAAAGCGCGCAATATCATCAACACAGGAAGCCAAAAAAATAATAAAGAAATTCAAGCCCGACCTCTGTATCGGAACGGGCGGCTACGTTTCGGGACCCGTTGTAAAGGCGGCGTCAAAGCTCGGCGTGACCTGCCTTATTCATGAGCAGAACGCCTACCCGGGCGTAACAAACAAATTGCTGCGCAAGCGCGTTAAAAAGGTAATGGTGGCGGTTGAAGCGGCAAAGAAATATTTTGCGGACGTTGACACCGTGGTAACTGGCAACCCCGTGCGCGAGGAGATACTCACAGCCGACAAGGCTGAGTGCCGCAAAAAGCTCGGACTTGACCAGCGTCCCGTAGTGCTTTCGTTCGGCGGAAGCCTGGGAGCGCAAAAGGTAAACGAGGCAATGGCTGACTTTATCGCGCGCAGCGGCAAAGACGGAAGATATCAGCACATCCACGCCTACGGAAAGTTCGGCGAATGGTTCCCCGGCCTTGTAAAGGAAAAGGGAGCAAATATAGATGACTGTCCCAACCTCGACATCAGACCGTACATCGACAACATGCCCGAGTGCATGGCGGCGGCGGATTTGGTTATCAGCCGCGCCGGAGCTATTACGCTCAGTGAAATCCAGGCAATGGGCAAGCCCGCTATCCTGATTCCTTCTCCGAACGTAGCGGAGAACCACCAGTACCACAACGCGATGGCGCTTGTTGACGCCGGAGCCGCCGATATTATCGAGGAAAAAGACCTCACGGGCGAGCTGCTGATCAAAAAGGCTGACGCAATGCTGTCCGACCCCAAGGTGCTTGAGGAATACACCGAAAACTCAAAGAAAATGGCGATCGTAAACGCCAATGAGAGAATTTATTCCGTAATCAAAAAGGTAGTCGGAAATTAACCGATGCCAAAGCTCAATCACACTCTCAGCCCTTCCACATAAAATATACAGAAGATATTTTGAGAGGGTGTTACTGTGTCAAAGCTAATAGTGGCAGGTCGTCAAAAGCTAAGCGGCGCGGCGGAGGTACAGGGCGCAAAAAACAGCGCGCTGCCAATCCTTGCCGCCACCTTGCTCGCAAAGGGCGAAAACGTAATATACAACTGTCCGATGCTGTCGGACGTTGAGGCATCAAGCCGAGTTTTAAGATACTTAGGCTGCACCGTAAGCCGCTCCTCGCACACGCTCATAGTCAAAAGCGAGGGCGCTCTCCGCAGCGACATACCCGACGAGCTCATGCGTAAAACACGCAGCTCAATCGTGTTTTTGGGGGCGCTTCTCGCCTCGGCAGGCAGCGCAAGATTATCGCTCCCGGGCGGCTGTGAAATCGGTCAAAGACCTATTGACATGCACCTGCGCGGACTGCGCGCGCTGGGCGCGCTTATCAGGGAAAAGCACGGCTACATCGAATGTTCCGCCCCCTACGGACTGTCGGGCGAGCGGATAACGCTGTCGTTTCCGAGCGTGGGAGCGACCGAGGACATAATGATTGCCGCGGCGACAGCAAGCGGCACAACAACAATTACAAACGCGGCGAGGGAGCCTGAAATACGCGACCTTGCCGATTACCTGAACAGCTGCGGAGCCGAGATATACGGCGCGGGAGAGGGCGTAATAGTCATCGAGGGCGTCAAAAGTCTGCACGCCTGCAGCCATACAATAATCCCCGACCGTATCGCGGCGGCAACGCTTATGAGCTGCGCGGCGGTCACAGGCTCAAAAATCACTCTTAAAAATATAGTCGGCAGTCACCTCGGCGCGGTGATACCCGTGTTTGAGGAAGCAGGCTGCAAAATCAGGCTGTGCGGCGGCGAGCTTGAAATTTCGGCGCCTCCAAGGCTGAAATCAATGAAAACCGTCCGTACAATGCCGTATCCCGGGTTCCCAACAGACGCTCAGGCGCCGCTTTTGGCGGCTGCGTGCGTGGCAAAGGGAACAAGCGTATTTGTTGAAAACATATTTGAGAACCGCTACCGCCATGTAAGCGAGCTTGTGCGCATGGGCGCGAACCTCAAAACCGAGGGCAAGGTCTGCGTGGCTCAGGGCGTTGAAACTCTGTACGGCGCAAAGGTTGAGGCAACCGATTTACGCGGAGCCGCGGCGCTTGTTGCGGCAGGGCTGTGCGCCGAATCAAAAACGACGGTGAGCGGAGTTCAGTACCTTGAGCGCGGCTACGAAAGCCTTGAACAAACGCTGTGCTCGCTGGGAGCGGACGTAAAGAAAATCTAAGTGAAAATAAAGGAAGAAGAAAGGAGGGTTGACCGTGGCGTTGGACTCGAAGAGTAAAAAGGAGCTTGCAAAGCGCAGAAAAGAAGCGGCAAAGCAGGCGCAGAAGTACCACAAAAATCAGGAAAAGCAAAAGAAGTCAAAGACCAAAAAGCCCAAAAAGGAAAAGCCGAAAAAGGAAAAACAGGGCTCAAAGAAGAACGTCAGCAAAATTGAAGAAGCGGTCAATTCCGGAAAGGCTTCAAAATACGAAAATATCAGCCGTGAGGAAAAGTACCTGCGCGAAAGCGAGGAACGGATCCGCAACCTCAAGCCGCAGGATTTTGAGGACGGCTATTACATAGATGAATACGCTGAAAAGCAGCGTCAGAAAAAGCGTCTTAAAATCATCCGCAAGCAGGAGCGCGAGGTGATAAAGCGCAACAAAAAGCCGATGACGCCAAAGCAGATACGCGTGCGCAGGATCATAATTTCCGCGTCAATATTCCTCGCGGTGATCATCATCGGAGTGATTTTAAGCTTAACGGTACTGTTCAAGACCGAAAAAATCGATATCGAGGGCGACGAATACTACTACGACAAGCAAATCACGGCATTTTCAAACGTGACATTACAGCAGAATATCTTCATCGCGGCGCTCAACAGCACGCCCGAGAAAATCAGCGAGAACCTGCCCTACGTTGAAAAGGCTGAAATCGGAGTGGCTATCCCCGACACGGTAACGATAAAAATCACAAACGCCGTGCCGAGCTACGTTGTAAAGGACGGAAGCGAGTACCTTGTTATCAGCTCAAAGGGCAGGATCCTCGAAAGGGCAAAGGATAACTCAAAGAACCTTACGGAGCTTGTCTGCTCCGACATCAAAGACAAGGAGCCGGGCAGTTATCTGCAGTTCTCGGACAGCAACGTTTCGGATATTCTTGAGGGCGTGGCAAAAAGTCTTGAGGACAACAACGTCAAAAAGGTCACCGCGCTCGACATAAAGAACCTCAACGACATCACCTTCAACTACGACAATCACATCACGGTAAAGCTCGGACTTCCCGAGGACCTCGACTATAAAATCAGGACCGCGATGAAAATAATCGAGGAAAAGCTCGACCCCAACAAAACGGGCGCTATCTACGGCACGCTTGACGTATCCACCTGCGCCAAGAACAAGATGTCGCACTACAAGCCGGCAGACACCGAGCCTCCAACAACCGCTCCCGCCTCAACAAGCCCGACCGAAGCAACTCAGGAAACAACGATCGCGGCAGGAGGCAACGACAGCGGAGGAACCTACGATAACGGCGGAGGCTATGACAACGGCGGAAGCTACGATAACGGCGGAAGCTATGACAACGGCGGAGGCTACGACAACGGCGAAAGCTACGATAACGGCGGAAGCTACGACAACGGCGGAGTTTACGACAACGGAGGCTATGACAGCGGAGCCGACTACAACTGGAACGAGGTCTACGATTCCTACTCCGAGAACCAGTGGTGATAATATCAAAATAATCACCGCGCAAAAACTCGGCGTACTAAACGAAACAAAACCGCAAACAATAAAATTGTGATTAAAAAAACCCCGCAAAACCATTGATATTTTTCAAAAAGTGTGATACTATATAAAGCATAAGTATGTATTATACGGAACTATGTATTTTTATAATAGATTCTTTACAGAATTAAGGAGGAAGAAAAAATGGCTTTTGAACTGGAATTGGAAAATGAGTATATGCCAAAAATTAAAGTAATCGGCGTTGGCGGCGGCGGCGGCAACGCTGTTAACCGCATGGTTGCGATGGAGGTCAAGAACGTAGAATTTATCGCAATCAATACCGATGAGCACGTATTAAGACTTTCAAGAGCTTCTCAGAAGATTCAGATCGGTGAAAAGCTCACACGCGGCAAGGGCGCAGGCTCAATGCCTTCAATCGGCCAGAGCGCGGCTGAGGAGAGCAAGGACGAGATCGCGGCGCTCCTCAAGGATACCGACATGGTATTTGTAACCGCAGGTATGGGCGGCGGCACAGGTACAGGCGCGGCTCCCGTTGTTGCAAAAATCGCCAAGGATATGGGTATTCTCACAGTCGGCGTAGTTACAAAGCCGTTTGCGTTTGAGGGAAAAAGAAGAATGACACAGGCTGAGCAGGGTATTGCCGAGCTTTCAGCGTGCGTAGACTCACTCATCATTGTTCCCAACGAAAGACTCAAATATGTTTCAGACCAAAGCATCACACTCCAGAACGCGTTCGCGATCGCTGACGACGTATTAAGACAGGGTGTTCAGAGTATTTCCGACCTCATCTTACTTCCCGGACTTGTAAACCTCGACTTTGCCGACGTTACCTCCGTAATGAAGGACGCAGGCTACGCTCACATGGGCATGGGCAGCGCAACAGGCAAGGACAAGGCTACAGTAGCCGCGGACATGGCAATTTCCAGCCCGCTGCTTGAAACCTCGATCGACGGCGCCAAGGGCTTGATTATCAACATCACAGCTTCCTCCGACGTAAGCCTCGACGACATCGACGCGGCTTCAACAATGATCAAGGACAAGGTAAGCGAGGACGCAAACATCATCTGGGGTGCCGTGATCGACGACAAGATGGACGATCAGATGAGTGTAACGGTAATCGCAACAGGCTTCGGCACAGGCCTTGAAAGCGCAAGACCTCAGCCCACAGACAACGTTATCGTAGACACACCCGCTGAGTCAAAGTCAGCTCCCTCAAGAGCAACAAAGGACACAACCGACGACGAGGACGATACATTCTACGACATCATGTCGATCTTTAATAAATAATTTTATATTTGTTCTGTAACGGAGCCCAAATCGGGCTCCGTTT
>OMXW01000120.1 GCA_900315085.1 uncultured Eubacteriales bacterium | reverse complement strand
CAAAGTTATTATTAAAAGTCCAACTATTTTGAAAATTTTATTTGTTTTTGCGCAAATTTTTATTTACAAAATTTAAAAACGTGATAGAATAGTATATGTATTATTATGTCTTTGTAAAGATATTAAATTTTTTCACGGAGGTTGATTTATGCTCAACACAAAAACGCTTCGCGAGCCCGTTGGCTTCAAGGGTAAAATAAGAGCCCTTGCGTCGCGCAATCTTTTTGTATGGCTCGCGTTTCTGATACCATTTATTCTTATGGTAACAGCTTTCGCTATTATGGACGTTTCTCCGTTCGGCGACAAGCAGATCCTTGTTACCGACCTTTGGCATCAGTATTTTCCGTTCCTCGTTGATTTTCAGGACAAGCTAAAGCACGGCGATTCGCTGTTCTGGACCTGGGCTGTGGGCGGCGGAACTAACTACTTCTCGCTGATGTCGTACTATCTGGCGAGTCCGCTCAACTTTTTCTCGGTATTTATTCCCTCCGATGATTTGCGCGAATTTCTTATGTTCTCGGTTTGTATCAAAATCGCGCTTGCGGGCAGCTTTATGGCGTACTTCCTCAAGAGCGTGTTCAAGCGCAACGACGCTACTCTGCTTATTTTCGGCTGCAGCTTCTCGTTCTGCGCGTTCTTTATGGGATATTACTGGAACACGATCTGGCTTGATACGGTGTGCATCACTCCGCTGGTCGCGCTTGGAATCGTTAAGCTGCTGACCGAAAACCGTTTCAGACTGTATGTTGTAACGCTCACGCTTTCGCTGCTTACAAACTACTACATCGGATTTTTTACCTGCGTTTTCATGCTCCTGATTTTCGTGGCATATCATCTTATGCGCTGGCAGGGCTTTAAAACATTCGGCATTAATCTTGCAAAAACCGCCGCGTTTTCGTTTTTGGCAATCGGCATTACGGCGTTCTTCCTGCTGCCGGCGTTCTTCGCGTTGAGGAATACTCACGCAACGGGCAGCACCTTCCCGTCTACCTTTGCTATCAACATAGGCGGCTCAAACGACCTTTTGGGTGTGCTAAAGGCAATGAAGAGCATTACCGGCGGTCTGATCAACTTCACCTGCGCCGCTAACAAGGAAGCCGACGCGCTGCCGAATATCGCCTGCGGCTCGGTTTCGATTTTCTTTGCGTTCTTCGCGCTTACATCAAAGAACATCAAGCTCAAAGAAAAGTTTGTTATGGTTGCGCTTGTAATCTTCATGTTCCTCAGCTGCATTATCCGTCAGCTCGACTACATGTGGCACGGCTTCCACTTTACAAACATGATCCCCTACCGTTTCAGCTACCTTATCAGCTTTGTAATTATAGTGCTGGCGTTCAGGGCGTTCATGAATATTGAAACGATGAATTTTATCGGCGCGCTGTTTGCGTCGGCAATGAGCTTCTTTGTGCTGGTTATGGCGCTCGACGACAAGGGCACCGACACAATGTTCAAGGATCACATGCAGTGGCTCTCTCCCACAATTTCCGCTTCGGCGATCATCTTCATCTTCATAACCGTGGTGGTTCTGCTGTACACAAAGAGAGTCATTCCCAAAAACGCGCTTATAGCGTCGCTTCTGATTATAACGATAGCTCAGAGCGGCTTTACCGCATACTGCGGCGTTAACCGTACATCGGTTACAACCACCGTTGCATATCCGCGCGGCGAGGAGGTCACGGCGGAGCTGATTGACTCCATGAAGCAGATTGAGGAGGACAATCCCGACCTGTGGAGAGCCGAGGTCACCACTACTCAGACTCTTAACGACGGCGCACTCAACGGCTTCCGCGGACTTTCGATGTTCAACTCAATGGCAAACGAGAGCATGACGCAGTTCTTTGAGAACTTCGGTATGATGGGCTGGAAGTCGGGCAACCGCTACACCTACGCAGAGGGTTCACCCGTAACAAATATGTTCATGAACCTCAAATATCTGATTCTCCGCGACGGCACGATCCAAAACACCTACGACCTCACTGAGGTTCGCTCGGTTCAGTACGAAAAGCTTTATGTAAACAACCACTATCTGCCCATGGGCTTTATGGTTAACAAGAACCTTGAAAAGTGGGAGGAAAACGAGAACGAGGATCAGTTCAATCCGTTTGAAACGCAGAACGAATTCTTCCGCCTTGCAACAGGTATTGAAAATCCTGTATATACGCGCCTTAATCCCACGGGAACATCTCACAGCGACGAAACAGATTTGAACGTTACCGAGATTTCCTACGGCAACTACA
This sequence comes from uncultured Eubacteriales bacterium, assembly GCA_900315085.1. Classification (GTDB taxonomy): domain Bacteria; phylum Bacillota; class Clostridia; order Oscillospirales; family Acutalibacteraceae; genus Ruminococcoides. The sequence goes on along the minus strand of OMXW01000120.1, from coordinate 1,203 downwards.
GCTTCAGCTCAATCAACAAAACCACCGCTCTTAAACTGCAGTGGGACTACAGAGCTCCCAAGGACGGTCTTTACATGATGTACGGCGACGTTACCGACGGCGACGACCTTACCGTTCTTGAAAACGATATGCCGCAGTCAAAGAAATACGGCATGGGACGTTCGTATATCGCAAGCATCGGCTACTTCTCAAAGGGCGACAAGATCTCCGTTTCCGCTTCACCTAAAGCGGGCGCAAGCGGCACGGCAAAGATTTATGTTGACGTTCTCAACGCCGACGTATTTGAGCAGGGCTACAACAAGCTCAAAACTCAGGTTCTAAAGGCGGAAAAATCAGGCTCCAACAAGCTTGAAGGCAAAATCAACGTAACCGAGGACGGTCTGTTCTACACCTCAATTCCGTACGAGGCAGGCTGGAAAGCGACCGTTGACGGCAAGCCTGTTGAAATGAAGCCCGTAGGCGGTTCGCTCGTAGCGTTTGAGCTTGACAAGGGCGAGCACGAAATCGTTATTACCTACTTCCCGAGCGGCTTCTGGCCGGGACTTGCGGTTTCGGTATTCTGTATGCTGGTATTCGCCGCGCTTTGCTTCCTGATTTACGTCAAGAAGTTTAAGATTATTCCCGAATCGGTTTACAGCGAACTCAATTTCCCCGAAAACGAGGTTTACGATAATCTCAGCGAGGAAACCGTTTTAGCCGACGAACCCGTTACTAAAAAAGATAAAAAGATTAAGTTTAAAAATAAAAAGTAAAAAATTAAGGAGCTGACGTTTGTCGGCTCCTTGTTTTTTACAGTCAGGAATTACACAGGGGTAATTCCCTACATTTTTTCTGTTATTTTTTCAAATCCCTTTCGATAGTCTTATTCAAATGACGTTTTTCAATATAATAGGAAAACGGAAGTCCCAATACTATCAGCACCGCAAGCTCTCCGAGAGCCACAAGCGCTCCCTGAAAAAGAAAGTCACCAAAATTAAACGCAAAATTATTAACAAAGAAAAAGTCTATTTCAAAGCCGACGAGCAGTCCGTTCATCAGCGAAGGCATGAGCGCGGCAGGGATTGCAAGCTTTTTTATTCTGACATTCCGAAGCGCAAACATTGAAACCGCGGCAAAGAAGCTTGCCAGCGACCCGAAAATCAAATCGTACGGGCCGAGCGCGGACAGCGAGCTGATATTGGCTATTACACAGCCGATCGTAAG
>OMXW01000046.1:11025-23349 GCA_900315085.1 uncultured Eubacteriales bacterium | reverse complement strand
TTTTTTACTCCTCAACCAACGCTGCCAGACCGGCGGCGTCGATTATTTTTATTCCGCTTTGACCGATTTTCTCGATATATCCCTCGCGCACCATTCGGCGGATGTAGCGGCTTACCGTCTCGGGACGGAGCCCTACGCTGCCGGCGATATCATCGAGGCGGAGCGTGATTATCGGCTCTAAGCTGCGCTTTTCGCGGTACACCAAAAACGCGGCGATTCGCGCCATCGGTTCGCTGACCGAGAGTATCATATTGCGCTCGTTGGCGTCGTGCAGCTTTTTGGAGAGCATGTCAATTACCTTTAGCGACACGGCGGGATTGCTTACCGCGGCTTCAACGTCGCGGCGCGCAACCATACACACGCTTGTTTTTTCAAGGCAGACCGCCGAATACGGATAGCGGCTGTTTTCGGCAAAGATTCCCTCCCAGATCGTGTCGTGGTCGGCGAATATTCCGATTATCCTCTCCCTGCCGTCCGCGTCGTAGGAATTGAGCTTAACGTGCCCCTTCTTAATGAAGATGACGTAATCAACAGCCTCTCCCTCGCGGAAGATATACTCTCCCCTCTTCAGGGATTTGTGCACCGAGCGGTCAACGATTTCATGCCGCTGCCGCTCGTCAAGTCCGTATAAAAAGGATATGTTGTGAATACATCTGCTCTCACATTCGTCGCAGCTGTTTTTCTTTTTACATTCGGGATCAAACTTCATTACAGTGTCTTGTGCTCTGTTCTCGCGATTACGTCGAGCTGCTGCTCGCGTGTGAGGTCGATAAACTTAACAGCGTAGCCTGAAACACGGATAGTAAAGTTTGCGTACTCGGGCTTTTCGGGGTGCTCCATGCAGTCCTTGAGCTTTTCAACGCCGAACACGTTTACGTTGAGGTGATGAGCGCCCTTGTCAAAGTAACCGTCAAGGATGTGCCAGAGGTTGTCTACGCGCTCGGCGTCATTGTGACCGAGGGCGTCGGGGCTGATTGTCTGAGTGTTGGAGATTCCGTCCAGAGCATACTCATACGGAAGCTTTGCAACCGAGTTGAGCGAAGCGAGAAGTCCGTTTTTCTCAGCGCCGTATGCAGGGTTCGCGCCGGGTGCAAAGGGCGCCTTTGCCTTTCTGCCGTCGGGTGTTGCGCCTGTTGCCTTGCCGTATACAACGTTTGAGGTGATTGTGAGGATTGAGGTTGTAGGCTCTGAGTCGCGGTAGGTGTGGTGCTCCCTTACCTTCTTCATAAACGCCTTTAACAGCCAGATCGCGATTTCATCGGCGCGCTCGTCGTCGTTGCCGTAGCGAGGGAAGTCGCCTTCGATTTCATAGTCTACAATCAAGCCTTTCTCGTCGCGGATGGGCTTGACCTTTGCGTACTTGATTGCGGAAAGCGAGTCTACAACGTGGCTGAAGCCCGCGATACCCGTTGCAAAAGTTCTTCTTGTGTATGTGTCAATCAGCGCCATTTCGGCAGCCTCATAGTAATATTTATCGTGCATGTAGTGGATGAGGTTTAGGATGTTTACATAAAGCTCAACCAGCCAGCTCATCATTGCGTTGAACTTGTGCATAACCTCGTCGTAGTCGAGATATTCTCCGCTTACGGGCGCGATTTCGGGGCCTACCTGTTCGCCTGTGTTGAGGTCTACGCCGCCGTTGAGCGCGTAGATAAGGCACTTTGCAAGGTTTGCGCGCGCGCCGAAGAACTGGATTTCCTTACCGGTCTGGGTTGCGGATACGCAGCAGCAAATGCTGTAGTCGTCGCCCCAAACAGGACGCATTACGCAGTCGTTCTCATACTGGATAGATGAGGTCGTTACCGAAATATGAGCCGCATACTTCTTGAAGGTCTCGGGAAGTCTTGACGACCAGAGCACGGTGAGGTTAGGCTCGGGGGACGGTCCCATGTTCTCCAGGGTGTGCAGGAAACGGAAGTCGTTCTTTGTTACCATGTGTCTGCCGTCCATGCCGATACCTGCCATTTCAAGCGTTACCCATACCGGGTCGCCCGAGAAAAGCTCGTTGTAGGACGGAATACGCGCGAATTTTACCATGCGGAATTTCAGCACGAGGTGGTCAATAAGCTCCTGAGCCTCTTTTTCGGTGAGGGTACCCTCTTCGAGGTCGCGGTTTATGTAGATATCAAGGAAGGTTGAGATTCTGCCCACGCTCATTGCCGCGCCGTTCTGGGTTTTGATTGCCGCGAGGTAGCCGAAATAGAGCCACTGTACCGCTTCCTTTGCGTTCTTGGCAGGCTCCGAGATGTCGTAGCCGTAGATTTCAGCCATCTGCTTCATGCCCTTGAGGGCGCGGATCTGCTCGGCAATTTCTTCTCTGAGACGGATGTGCTCAACGCTCATGTTTCTGCCGCCGCAGTAGAACAAATCCTTTTCCTTCATCTTGATGAGGTAGTCAAGTCCGTAGAGCGCTACGCGGCGGTAGTCGCCTACGATTCTGCCTCTGCCGTAGGTGTCGGGCAGACCTGTGATGATGTGGTTGTGGCGCGCCTTCTTCATTTCGGGAGTATACGCGTCAAATACTGCCTGATTGTGGGTTTTATGATAATCGGTGAAAATCTTATGAAGCTCGGGGTTGATTTGATAGCCGTAGGTTGATGCCGCCTGCTCAGCCATCTTGATTCCGCCGTAGGGCATGAACGCGCGCTTTAAGGGCTTGTCTGTCTGCAGACCGACTACCTGCTCAAGGTCTTTCATGCTCTCGTCAATATATCCGGGGCCGTATGAGGTCAGCGAGGATACGATTTCGGTTTCGCACTCGAGCACGCCGCCTTTTGCACGCTCCTCCTTCTGGAGCTCCTGGAGTCTGCCCCACAGCTTGTTTGTGGCGTCGGTTGGTGCTTCAAGGAAGCTTTCGTCGCCGTCATACATTGTGTAGTTGCTCTGAATGAACTCGCGGACGTTGATGTCCTCCTGCCATTTTCTGCCTACAAAGCCTCTCCAGGCCTTGTTTCTGATTTCATCGGAAATACATGCCAACATAATAATCTTTCCTCCATACTGCTGTGTATTATTGAATTGGTGTAATTAACTGCATTTTAATATTGCCTTTGCGTTGGCAATTCGGTCGCTGTCGGGAGGGGCTGTGCCCTTTAGTGTGTATTCAAGCCCCAGCTCCTGCCATTTGTACTCGCCCATGCTGTGGTAAGGGAGCACCTCAACGCGCTCAACGTTTTTCAGCGTGTCAATAAAGCTGCGCGTCCGCGTGAGATATTCGTCGTTGTCGGTGATTCCCGGAACGAGAACGTGGCGGATCCAAACGGGCTTTTCAATCTGCGACAGATATTCCAAAAGCTCAAGGATGTTTTTGTTGCCGTGCCCCGTCAGCTTTTTGTGCTCGTCGGGATCGATATGCTTTATGTCAACCAAAAACAGGTCGGTGAGTTTACAAAGCTGTTCAAATTTTGAAAAGAACGGCTCTTTTTTTGAAAACGGCTGACCTGAGGTATCGATACAGGTGTTGATTCCGCGCTGCTTTGCCTTTGTGAACAGCTCAACAAGGAAGTCGATCTGCATCAGAGGTTCGCCTCCGCTGACGGTTATCCCTCCCCTGTCGCCCCAGTAGGAACGGTAGCGTTCTGCCTTGTCAAGCAGCTCGTCGGCGGTGTATTCATCGCCCTTTTTAAAGTCCCAGGTATCGGCGTTGTGACAGTAGCGGCAGCGCATTGGGCAGCCCTGCAAAAAAATCAAATAGCGGATTCCCGGACCGTCAACCGAGCCGAAGCTTTCGAGTGAATGTACCCTGCCTTTTATCATTTGCCGACCGCCTCTCCTTAACTTTGTTAAAATTATAACAGACTATATATGTAACAGCCTTGATTTCAATCAATTTTCAGTTCATATTATAATCCTTTTTTTGGCGTTGGTAAATAGAAAAAGCGCAAATTTCACACCCGAAATGAATTTTTGTAGAAATAACAAGTTTCTTTGTGTTTTTGTTAAAAATAATATAAACTATCTATATATAGGCATTTTCAGGCTTTAGACCACAATATATAGGCGCGCAATTTTATATCACAAAACTATAAATAATTATGTGCTTGACATTTGCGCACATAGAGCCTACAATTCGAATTAGAGTAATACAGGAGTGTGAACAAAGATGGGCAGAAAGCTTTTTACCGTTTCCTACGACGACGGGACCGAGCAGGATTTCCGCATTATCGAGCTGATGGAACGGTACGGAATCAAGGGCACGTTTAACCTGAGCAGCGGACTTTTCGGCAGGAAAAGCTACATCAGGTTCACGGGCGAACGCGGAAGAAGCGCGGCAAAAAAGGACGAGAGCTTGCCCGGAAAGTACGTTGACCATTTTATTCTGAGCAAAGCCGAAGCCGTGAAGCTCTACTCCCACCCTAACGTTGAGGTGGCAAGCCACGGAACTCATCATCTTATACAGAGCAATCTGTCGAGCGAGGAGGCCCGGGAGGAAATAACGCGCGACGTTAAAACGTTGTCGGAGCTGTTCGGGTATCAGGTGGTCGGTCACGCGTTTCCCAAGGACACCTTCAACGACAACGTGCTTGACGCCCTTAAAAGCAGCGGAGTAAAATACGCGCGGAGGGCATGTCACCATAAAAAGCCGAACGGATTCACGTTCGACAAAAACTCATTCATTATTATGCCGACCTGTTCACAGCTCGACCCCTTTGCGGAGGATTTGCTCAGGGAGTTCATCTCCTCGCCTGCTGGAGATGACGACGAGGTTTTCTTCATGTGGGGGCACGGCTACGAGCTTGACTACGGTACAGCCCAAGGCAGCTATGAGCGGCCGGAACGGCTGTTCAAGATGGTGCACGAGGCAAAAGACGTTTGCTGCGTGACAAATCGGGAATTGTTTGAATAAAAACAGATGTCATCCTGAGCGGTGCCGCAGGCAAAATCGCAAAGCGATTTAGTCGAAGGATCCCCCAATGAAACAACCTTTGTTTTCCTATTTAGGGGATTCCTCCACTCACTGCGTTCGGTCGGAATGACATCTATTTTTTACAAAAAAGGTCGGCGCAATTGCACCGACCTTTTTTCTTTTACAGAATTAATTATCTTGCTTTATATAGAACGGCTCAATGCCCTTTACCGCATTTCTTGCAAATTCCATTGAAAACGGCATCATTGAAAGCTCGTTGTCCTCGTCAATAAAGGGCTTGGCGATCTCGGCGATTGCATCGAAGGTCTGCTCCATATTGCCCACAAAGTCAACTACTATGAAGTAGCTCATCTTGCCGTCCTGCTCAAGCATTCTCAAAAACGCCGCGTTTACTCCGGGCTCGGTGCTGAAATGGTTGATAAGCGCCGCCATCATATCGATCGGGTAATCCTCGGGCTCGCTGAGCTTGATTGCCGCGCCGTCCTTGAGTGTATTCTTCTCGCGGCGCAGGTAGTCGCGCTGCTGCTTGATTCCTATCGTCATAGGCTTGGGGAAGGTCACGCTCTTGCCGAACGGATTGATTACAAAGCCCTTAACGTCCGCCTTGGGATCGGAAACCATCTCTGCGAGGCTGTCAAAATCGGTTACAACCTTCTGAGCGTCGTTTGCGCCCTTCCACTTGATTAGCTCGTCGATATCCGTGAAAACTCCGAAGAACTTCTCCTTGTTTCCGTTTTCGAGAAGACGGAACTGAACCTGTGTTGAGTTGCCCATAACCGTCTGACCGTTCTGGGTGCGCGCGTTGGGGATCTGCTTTACGATTGCCGGCAGAATGAATTTTGCCTCAACAACCCGGGAAATCATGTTATTGATATTTTCGGGGCTGCCGTCAGCCTGCATAACCTCGATCGCCTTGCAAAGCTCGGGGTTCTTTATTTTTTCGGCAGGTACATTGCTGCCTTCCATTTTTACATTTTTAAGCTCGCTCATTTATCTTCTTCCTCCGTTATTTTTCAGCTTTATAGGTCTTTCCGTCCTCTAATTCAAGACCTTTTTCATAAACGCCCGGGTACTGCAGAGCATTTTCCTCTTTGCCGTCGTTGAATATGATTCTCGGTGAATCCCAGTCGTCGTCAAGCTCGTAGCTGTATTTGTTTCCGCCTTCATGCTTCATCTCAACGCCCGGCCACACATCGTTTTCGTCCTCGTCGATGTTGTAAACATAGGCGTAAACCTTGTCGCCCCAGTCGTCGGGCTTTTCAAAGTATACCGTAGAGCCTATTTCAACAACATACGATTTGCGGAAGGTAAACTCCGCGCGCTCATATGACTTGACGCCCTGAGCGTTTTCGCTGTTGAGCTCAAGCTTTACAACACTGCCGCTCTTTGGCTTTTTGATTGTGATCTTGTCGCCGTTCTTGAAGCTTACTGCCTTGCCGCCGTCGATTGTATAGGTAGCCTTCTTTGCGTTTTCAAGCGTGAGGGTTACGTCGATTTTATCCTCGTCGGTCAAAAACTTTGTTCCCTTTGCAACGCCCGCGTTTGCGCACTTGGCGTATTCTACATAGTCATCGTTGTACAGAACAACTACGCTGCCGCCCTTGATTGGCTTGTCGCTTGTCAGCTCGCCGTCCTCAACGGTGTATACGGTTTTTCCGTCAACTCTGTCGGTATATTCGCCGTCGGGCAGGTTGATTGAAAAGCCTGTGTCGAGGCTGTCGCTGCCGATGTTGACGATTACCGCGCCCTTGTCGCCGCGTTCAACCATGATTGCGGTTGAGCTGTCGTTGGGATTAACAAGCTCCTCGTTTTCGCCCTTCATTGCGGTGCGGAAAAAGTTTACCGCTCTGACGCGCTTATCCTTATAGATATCGCTGCCCTGTGCGCCGATTCGGTTCATACCCCATTCGCTGCCGTCCTCACTGCCGTAGGGACGCGAGAAGAACAGCGGAGTTCCGTCCTTGCGCGCGGCTATTATTGCCCAACCCGCAATCACCTGGTCGTCGCTGAGCTGTGACCATGTGCCGTCGTTGATGTAGTTATCGTGGCTCTCAACCCACGTTACTATACTTTTTCCTTCGCCCGTCAGCCAGTACTCCTTGACCGCCGAGGTATCAACTATATTATTTACCAGCGCGCTGCGGATTTTGCTGCCGTAAACGCTCGCGGTAGTTCTGCCGATTGCCTTCATATAATCCTGGAGTCTGTCGTAGCCGCCCTGCAGAACCTCGCCGTATACAAACAGATTTTTCGCGTTGGTAACGTCGGTTGTGACGCGCTCCCAGAAGTTATTCTTGAAGCCGTCCTTCTCCTTTGGATCATCCGGAAGTCCGATATGCTTTGCGGTATCGTGACGGAAACCATCCGCTCCGCACGCAACACAGTCGTTTAAGTATTCAATAAAGTAATCCTGGAACGATGTGCGCTCGGTGTTGATGTCGGGAAGTCCGCCCATCTTGTAGGTTGTGCACTGCAATCTGTTGCTGTAGTCGGAAATATCCTTTGAGTTGCCCTTGTGATACAGCGTCTTTAAGCTGCCGCCGCCCGCCTTGATCAAATCCTGTGAAATCAGGCTTGTAGCAGGTGTGGTATGGTTTGCAATTACGTCTACAATTACCTTTACGCCGTACTTATGAGCCTCGTCGCACATCGCCTTGAATTCGTCGCGCGTGCCGAGCTGATAGTTGCCTATCTTAAAATCGGTCGGCTGATAGTGGTAGTACCATTTACCGTCGCCGTAAAGCTCCATTCCGCCCGCGTCGCCCTTTAGGCACTCGTTGATCGGAGAGGTCTGGACCGCAGAGAAGCCTGCGGCGGCAATGTCAGCCATTGAAGCCTTGATTGTATTGAAATCCCAGCTGAAAGCCTGCAAAATTGCGCCGTCGGCAACATTATCGGCAGTTTTAAAATCAGTTGAAACAGCCTTTTCTTCCTTGACGTCAACGTCGCAGCCCGATATACAGCAAGCCGCTCCCGCAAGAATCAGTGCAGATAGAACAGCTGATATAATTCTTTTTTGCAATTATAACACATCCTTTTACCAGATATATAGGATTGTTTATAATTATAACACAAAAATTCAAATATTGGAATACTTTTTTTATTTTTTACGTCGCGTTCTAAACGTATATTATTCAGACGACGTTTTCCGTTTCGAGAAAAAATAGAAAAATATTTTGCTGTGAGGGTAATAGGAACTACGTTTGGCTGTTTGGTTTCCTATATTACGTTTGATTGACAGGTTGTAGGGGCGTGCACGCCCGCTAACCGCATTATCCTATCAAAACGTTTTTATTCATGAAAACATCATTTCCTATCTGCGGCGACCAATGGTCGCCCCTGCAATTTTATATTTTATAAAAGCGGTCGGGAAAACAGCGTTTTTTCAAACAAAGCTGTCTGCCCGACCGCAACTATATCAATTTTCGATCAGGAACGACACAGGGGTCGTTCCCTACATTAAAACGGCAGTTTGAAATTGTTGAGCATTCCTCCGTCTACCGCGCCCTTTGCGCCTTCAACGAGCTCGGCAGCCTGCTTTTCTTCCATGCCGAACTTTGAAGCTACCTTTGCTACTACTTCCTTTGTGCTATCGTTTGAAAGAGCCATCTTTGCGATCTCGCCGACCTGGTCGGGAGTGATTCCGAACTGTTTTGCCAATCCTAAAATATCCATAGTTAATATTCTCCTTTTACTTTTTATATACTACGACGCAGGTGACGTTGTCGCCTCCGCCGTTTTTTAATGCCGCTTTTACAAGCTCAAACGCGGGGTTGTCGGGGTGAACGGTCATTATCCGCTCGATTTCCGCGTGAGTAAGCTCGTCGTACAATCCGTCGCTGCACAGCAGCAGCATCTCGCCGCTTGTAAGGCAGACGGGGTCGTAGTTTTGAGCCTCAATTCCTTCTTTTTTATAGTCCATGCCCAGAAACGCCGTCAGCTTATGGCTGTCGGGGCTGAGGTCGGCCTCCTCGCGGGAGTAGATTTTCCTCTCGTATTTAAGCCGGGCAAGAGTATGGTCGCGCGAAATCTGAATAAGATTGCCGCCGCGCATCAAATAAATTCTGCTGTCGCCCAGCGAAAACGGATGAACTATTCCGCCCTTTACTATCACCGCCGCCACAGTGCTGCCTCCCGAGCGAGAGTGTTTTTCCTCGGTGAAGTCGCGTATTTTATTGTTGGCGAGGGTGACGTAGTTATTCGCGAGCGCGTCAAACTTGCAGTCTGAATATTCGCAGACCTTTTTGTACAGCTCCTTTGCCGCTGCCGCCGCTATCAGCGAGGCGTACTCTCCGTTTTCCTCGCCGCCCATTCCGTCGAACACCGCGGCGATAAACGGCTGAGCCATCTCGGTCTGAAAACTGACGTTCTGATACTCAAGCTTCTTTGAAATTGTATTGAGCGCAAAGTTGTCCTCATTGTTATCCCTGACTCTGCCTGTATGCGAGGTGACATACACGTTGAAGTCAAACTCAACCGAGTTTATCTTTTCATTTCCCATTTTTTATACCCAAGTTTTGTTTTTTATGAATCGCGGTTCTTGATTTTTAGCGCGATTCCGCTTACTACCGCGTTGAAAAATGTGATTCCGACAATCCACAGCCATGAAAGCAGAAGTCTTGAAACCTCGTGGTCATAGAAATCGTTGGGCTTAGGCATTGCGCTGTAGTTTTCCACGAGAACCTTTGCTTCATGGAGCGGCTCGTTGATTGCGAGCTTATAGCTGTTTAAATCGGCTACGCTGCCAAATGAATTCATTCCCCATTTACTGAGGGTGATGTATGAAACGCCCTCGGTAAAGCCCTCAAGCTCAAAGAGCACTCCGCACATAATGAGCTGGACTATGAGCACGAACGGCATGATAGTCATTGCGGTGGTCGGTGTTCCCGAGAGCGAGGACACCATGATTCCCAGCACAGACGCGCTGAAAACAAGCAGATATATCGTGATGAAGTTTTCAAGGTAGGGACTAATCAGCAGGTGTGTAGACTTGCTGAAATCCATGAAAACGCAGCAGATGCCGAAGATAATCACGCTCTGCAGCAAACACAGCAGCGCCTGCCACTGGACGTTAGCCGTGATATACGCCGAAATTTTCATGCCCTGGCGGTATTCCGCGCGGATGATTTCGTGTTCCTTGCATATGCTCTGGATGGAGTTGAATATGCCTATCCAGATACATGCCGAGGTGAGTGTGAAGAATCCCGAATTTGTTTTGTCAAAGTCCTTGTACATGTCGCTGCCGGTGATTGACGCGACTATGAACGAGATGATCGCGGCGAAGATGATGAACTTCCACGCCTTCTCGCGCATGGCTATTCGGAATATCTTTTTAAAATAAACGTGAGTTTGCGTTAAAAACGAGGTATCATTCATGACTTATCTCCCCTGTGCGTAGAATTTATCGATGTAGTAGTCTGCCATTCCTTTGCCGCCCTCATAGGGAGGATTGATTTCCTTCATGATATCCTGGAGCTTGTCTACGCGGAAGTGAGCCTTTGCCTCATCTACTCCGCCGTAGAACGCAAGATGTCCCGCGCCGTCGCGGCTGCTCTTTGCAAGCACCACTACCTTTGTGAACAGGGATTTTCCCGTATCGGCGTCGATTGCGTCGTCGGGCTCGTGTGAGATAACCATTACTATTTTATCGTTCTGCGAGATTTCCTTTAGGATCTCCATCTGCTGTGTGCGCGAAGCCGCGTCAAGTCCCGAGTCGGGCTCGTCGCAGATGAACACCTTCTGGAAGCCTACAAGCTGGTAGGCAACCGATACCTTCTTCTTCTGACCGCCGCTGAGCTGGGCGATAAGGTGGTTTTCAAGGTTCTTGATTCCGACCTTGTTCATTATCTCGTCGATTCTCTGCAGCTTTTCCTGCTTTGTGTAGTTCTTTCGGTCGAGCTTGATGTCGGCTATGTCAATAAGCGTATTCTTTACAGTGTCGTTTATTCTGAGCGTGAGGAACTGCGGAACAAGTCCGATCTGCGATTTCATGCTCTTGAAGTTTGCGTACAAGTCCTGACCGTTGAGAATGATTCTTCCGTCCGCCTTGCCGTCGCCGAGTATCGCCTTTACGAGCGTTGTTTTGCCCGCGCCCGAGCCGCCTAAAATCAGTACGAAGTCGCCGCTTTCAACGTTGAAGTTGATATCCCGCAGCAGTGTTTTTCTGCCGAAGTCAACGGTCTTTTTCTGGATCTGCACCGACAAATTGCCCGTGCTCTCGCTGGGATTGTTGTATATCAGCGAGTTGCCGCACATAATTATTGTGGTGTTTCCTATCTTTATTACGTCGTGGTCGTACATGACCGCGTTGCCGTTGATTTCTCTGCCGTTTAAGCTTACGCCGTTTGCGCTGCCGTTATCGAATACTATCCAGTTCGGACCGTTGCGCCTGAGCACGGCGTGATTGCGCGACGCCGCCATGTCTGTAAGCCTTATTACGTTGTTGCTGCCTCTGCCTATTGTGATGTTGGCGTAGCGTCCGGTGTCGCAAAGCTTCCACTTTTCATCATAACGGATGCTAAGACAGAATATCATAATAACAGCCTCCGGATGAGGCTGGTTCAGCGTGGTGCGGTCAATTCTCAGAATGTCGCCGTCGTTCAGACGGAACGCCTTTGAGCCGCGCTCGTTGTATTTTTCAAGCTTGTAGCCGTTTATGTAGGTGCCGTTGAGGCTGTTGTTGTCGATATAATAATACGCGTTCTGTGAGCTTTCGTAAATAAACTCGCCGTGGTTTCTTCCCACGATAACCGAGTCTACCAGTATGTCGCACAGCTTTCCGCTGTGGCGGCGGCCAAAGGTCATGTTGCCTCTGAGCGGTACGACCGTCGGTTTGCATCTTCTGTCAATCACCAAAAGCGTCGCAGAGTATGAGGGCGTCGGAGCATATCCGATTGTTTTTTCCATCTCCATTTAATAATCACCAAATGTTTACATATTCAATAAAATATAATGCATACTTATGTTATTATTTTACACTTTACGGTCTTTATTGTCAATGTGTTACCGCGCCATTATATATTACAAATTATTAATTTTTTATTTTTAAGTCGCGTACTTAACGTTTATTTTTTGATGACGTTTTCCGTTTCGCGAGACAGAATAGAAATAACTCAAGCTGTGAGGGCAATTTTTTTAAGTCGCGTTTTTAACGTTTAATAAATTGTTAACGTCAAGCGTTTCGCGAGACAGAATAGAAATATTGGAAAATACGAGGGCAAAAGGAACAATGTTTTGCTTTTTTGCACCCTATCCTAAACAGCTTCTAATCACTAACCCCTAACCACTTATCACTATAATTGTAGGGTACGGTCTTGACCGTACCGCAAGCGATAAACAAACGTATCGTTTTCATGCTCGGGGCTGTCGCATTAAGCCCAAAATTTAGATGTCATTCTGAGCGGTGCCCGAAAGGGCAAAACCGCGAAGCGATTTAGTCGAAGAATCTCCCTGATAGG
>OMXW01000046.1:0-11015 GCA_900315085.1 uncultured Eubacteriales bacterium | reverse complement strand
ATTGAAGGGGATCCTTCGACTATTTGCTACGCAAATTCGGCTAACGCCGACCGCTCAGGATGACATTTTTGGCAATAAATGGCTTAATGCGTCAGCCCTCTACGGTATTAATTCATCACCTTTAGACCCATATTAATACAGTCGGGAACACAGAGTTCTTGTTAAACCACCCATTGTTTGTTCACCATTCCGAAAAACTCATGGCTTCCGGTAGATTTCGTTTTCCCGCGAAACACCTACGCGACTTGAAAAACGCGACTTGAAAAACGCGACTTGAAAAACGCGACTTGAAAAACGCGACTTGAAAAACGCGACTTGAAAAACGCGACTTGAAAAATGCATAAAATATTCGGAAAAGTTTGTGCAAAATATCATTTAATTACTTTAAAAAAAGCAAATTGCACAATTCACACTCCGTCAGTTTGGTTAAAGGGTGAATTTTTTTATTTTGCAATAAAATTGTTGTATAAAACCTACAAATATGTTATAATAATGAACGGATATTTATCACTATTTTCAGCAAATATCCATTGTTTTTTTGAAATTAACGATTTCATATAACGAAGGGAGTTTTACCATTTGAAACAGTACGACGCAAAGAAAATTTTAAATATCGCGCTGGCGGGACACAGCGGCTGCGGAAAGACGAGCGTAGCCGAAAGTATTCTGTATCTTGCCAAGGCGAGCGACAGGCTGGGCAAGATTGCCGACGGCAACACCACACTTGACTTTGACGCTGAGGAAATCAAGCGTCAGGCTTCAATCATGACCGCCGTTGCTCCCGTAGAGTGGAAGAACACAAAAATCAACCTCATCGACACCCCCGGTCTGTTTGACTTCGCGGGCGGTCTGGCGGAAGGTATGCGCGCTGCGGATACCGCGCTTATTGTTGTTTCCGGTAAGGACGGCGTGTGCGTAGGCACAGAGAAGGCTGTTGAAGCCGCAACAAAGGCAGGCCTGACAAAGATGTTCTTCGTAAACGGCCTCTGTGACGAGGACGCGCGCTTCTACCGCGTATTTGAAAACCTGAAGTCCACCTTCGGACCTTCCGTTTGTCCTGTTGTTGTTCCGTATATCGTTAACGGTCAGGCTAATACCTACGTTAACCTTTTCGATTATAAGGCATATGAGTACGGCGCTGACGGCAGCGTTAAGCAGACAGCTCTTCCCGACATGGGCGACCGTCTTGAGGGACTCCGCGAGGCTATCAAGGAAGCCGTTGCGGAAACAAGCGAGGAGCTTCTTGACAAGTTCATCATGGGCGAGGAGTTCACTCCCGAGGAGATCATTCTCGGCGTAAGCCAGGGCGTTAAGGACGGCTCGATCTGTCCCGTATTCTGCGGCGACGCTCACAACACATTCGCAATCGACCAGTTCCTCAACAGCCTGACATGGCTTGCTCCTTCGGCGGCGGTAAAGGCTGAGGAAATCGGCGTTGACCTTGACGGCGAGCCTGTTGAGGTAAGCGTAAACGAAAACGCCGCGGCTGCAGCGATCGTATTCAAGACAGTTGCCGACCCGTTCATCGGCAGACTTTCATATATCAAGGTCGTATCGGGCAAAATTTCTCCCGATGTTCCCGTTATTAATATGCGCACAGGTTCACCCGAGCGTATCACAAAGGTCCTCACAATGACCGGCAAGAAGCAGAGCGACACTTCTTACATCGGCGCGGGCGATATCGGTGCGATTCCGAAGCTTGCTACCGCAAAGACAGGCGACACCCTCTGCTCACCGCTCAGAAAGGTAGTTCTTGACGGAATCGACTACCCCGTTTCAAGCTACTCAATGGCTATTTATCCTGCCAAGAAAGGCGACGAGGATAAGGTTGCTCAGGCAATCGGAAAGCTCTGTGACGAGGATCCCACAATCAAGTTTGTTCAGAACCATGAAACCCATGAGATGGTTGTTTCAGGTCTGGGCGAGCAGCATCTTGACGTTGTAATCTCACGTTTGAAGTCCAAATATAATGTTGACGCAAGCCTCCAAAAGCCGAAGATCGCGTACCGCGAGACTATCCGCAAAAAGGTATCGGCTCAGGGCAGATACAAGAAGCAGAGCGGCGGTCACGGTCAGTTCGGCGACGTTTGGATCGAGTTCGAGCCGTTCGATACCGACGGTCTTGAGTTCGCTGAGCGCGTAGTTGGCGGCGCGGTTCCAAAGAACTTCTTCCCGGCTGTTGAAAAAGGTCTGCGCGACTCAATCAAGAAAGGCGTTCTCGCAGGATATCCCACGGTTGGAATTAAGGCTACTCTGTACGACGGCTCATATCACCCCGTTGACTCATCGGAAATGAGCTTCAAGACTGCGGCAAGCCTTGCGTATAAGAACGGTATCCCCAACGCCTCCCCCACACTGCTTGAGCCAATCGGCAGCCTCAAGGCATACGTTCCCGATAATAACATGGGCGACGTAATGGGCGAGGTCAATAAGCGCCGCGGCAGAGTTCTCGGTATGTCGCCTGCTGCAAACGGCACACAGGTTGTTGAGGCTGAGGTTCCCATGTCCGAAATGAGCGACTTCGCTACCTTTATCCGCCAGATCACTCAGGGCAGAGGAAGCTACGAGTTCACATTCGTTCGCTACGAGGATTGCCCGGCTAACGTTGCTCAGAAGGTAATCGAAAAAGCTAAGGCTGAAATGGAAGATTAATTCCTTTTTAGAAAAATAAATAGTTTGTTAAAGGCTCATCGTTTTGGCGGTGAGCCTTTTTAACAGAGTTTAGAGTTGAGAGTTTAGAGTTTCGGTCGTGCAGATGGGTTTGATTATTTAAAAACGTTTGGTTCCCGACCGTATTAATATTGGCATAATGGTTATGGATTAAAATCGTAGGGTTCGGTCTTGACCGAACCGCAAAAATCCGCTTTTGAATGTAGTGGCGACCCTCGCGGTCGCCTGATAGATATGCGCTAATCTGCCGGGAGGCGGCCAGCGTCTCCCCTACAATAGAAGTCGGTATCCTTTTTGGGGGATTCCTCCGCGTTGGTCGGAATGACATCTATGATAAATGTCGGTTCGCGGGCGTGCAATATTAGTGTGAAGTGGTTAGGGGTTAGAAGCAGGTTCAGAAAGGGCGCAAATAAACCCAACGTTGTTCCTGTTGCCCTCGTATTTTCCAATATTTCTATTCTGTCTCGCGAAACGGAAAACGACATCAAAAAATAAACGTTAAGTACGCGACTTAAAAAACGCGACTTAAAAAACGCGACTTAAAAATATTGACAAATGAGGGGTGGTGTGATAGAATACTTAGTAGTTAGCACAGGCTCACTGCTCTAAAGGGGCGGAAAGCCTTTATATTTTACGCATTAGGTTAGTTTAATCTAACTTTTTAGGGGGATATTATGAGAACACTAAGAGATTTGAAGATCGGCGAAAGCGCAAAGGTGACTAAGGTTCACGGTGAAGGCGCGCTGAGAAGAAGAATCATGGATATGGGTATAACTAAGGGCGTTGAAGTAAGAGTGCGCAAGGTTGCGCCGCTGGGCGACCCGATTGAAATCACCGTCAGGGGCTATGAGCTTACGCTCAGAAAAACCGACGCGGAGATGGTTGAGGTTGAATAAACCTCAGCCATAAATAATAAGTATTATATGGTCTGCACTTAGGTTAGTTTAAACTAACAGGAGGATAAAACAGTATGAGTATTACAATTGCTCTGGCAGGTAACCCGAACTGCGGAAAGACGACGCTGTTTAACGCGCTGACGGGTTCAAACCAGTATGTCGGAAACTGGCCCGGAGTTACGGTTGAGAAAAAGGAAGGAAAGCTCAAAAATCACGACGATATTACCGTCACCGATTTGCCGGGTATCTATTCGCTTTCACCCTATACGCTTGAGGAGGTCGTGGCACGTAACTATCTTGTTGACGAGCGTCCCGACGCGATTTTGAATATGGTTGACGGTACAAATATTGAGCGCAACCTCTACCTCACTACCCAGCTTACCGAGCTTGGGATCCCCGTTGTTGTAGCGATAAATATGATTGACATCGTTGAGAAGAACGGCGATAAAATCGATACGCAGGAGCTTGCGCGTCAGCTCGGATGCAAGGTCGTGTGTATCTCGGCTTTGAAAAATACGGGAATAAACGAGGCGGCTGAGGCGGCTATTGAGGCGGCTAAGACTGAAAAAACCGTGCCGAAGCACAGCTTCAGCGGCGTGGTTGAGCACGCTCTTGCGCATATTGAGGAGGCGGTGATCCACGATATGCCCGAGGAACAGCAGCGCTGGTACTCAATCAAAATTTTTGAGCGCGACGAAAAGGTGCTCCAAAAGATGAATATTCCAAAGGATAAGCTCGACCACATTGAAAGGGATATTCAGCGCGCCGAAAAAGAGCTTGACGACGACGCGGAAAGCATAATCACAAATGAGAGATACGTTTACATAGGCTCGGTGCTGAAGGGCTGCTACAAAAAGAAAAATCAGGGCAGCCTGTCCACCTCTGATAAGATTGACCGCGTAGTAACAAACCGCTGGCTTGCGCTGCCGATATTCGCGCTGGTTATGTGCGTTGTCTACTTTGTTTCAATCGTCTCGGTGGGAACTGCGTTTACGGACTGGGTAAACGACGGAGTTTTCGGCGACGGCTTCCATCTGTTCGCAATCGGCGACGCGGAGTTTGACGAGGACAACGAAAAATACGGCGAGGAACACCTGTTCAATCAGGCTGAGCTCGGCGATATGCTAAAGCAGGCTGCCGAAAAGGAAAAGATAAAGTACAACGGTCAGACCACCGCCGCAAAAACTTTGTACAGGGATTTCACCGCAAAGGAACCGAACTTCGGACAGTTTCAGTCGCACTACGAAACATACGGCTCGGCGGTTGATAATTTAGGCTTTAAATTTTCCGAAAAGGTAGATAAAATAATTGAAGGCGCGCCCAACCCTTCCGAATACGGAGTGTGGGTAAAGGGTGTTCCAGTGCTGATAAAAGAGGGACTTGAAAAAATGGGCTGCGCCGACTGGCTGCAGGGCATGATTTTAGACGGAATCGTAAAGGGCGTTGGCTCGGTACTCGGTTTCCTGCCTCAGATGCTTGTGCTGTTCATCTTCCTGGCGTTCCTTGAGAGCTGCGGCTATATGTCGAGAATCGCGTTTGTTATGGACAGAATTTTCCGCAAGTTCGGACTTTCGGGCAAGTCGTTCATTCCTATGCTCGTAGGCACAGGCTGCGGCGTTCCCGGAATTATGGCTTCGCGTACAATTGAAAACGAGCGCGACCGCCGAATGACGATCATGACTACTACGTTCATTCCCTGCGGAGCAAAGCTCCCGGTCATCTCGATGATCGCTACCGCGCTGTTCGGCGGCGTTTGGTGGGTTGCGCCGAGCGCCTACTTCCTCGGAATGGCGGCAATCGTGATTTCGGGCATCATGCTCAAAAAGACAAAGATGTTCTCGGGTGAGCCATCCCCGTTCGTAATGGAGCTGCCGGCTTACCATATGCCCACGCCAAGCAACGTGCTCCGCTCAATGTGGGAGCGCGGCTGGTCGTTTATCAAAAAAGCAGGCACGGTTATTTTGCTTGCTTCCGTAGTGATATGGGCAGGCTCCAAGTTTGGCTGGGTTGACGGCTCGTTCGGATTTTACGCCGACCTCGAGCTTTCAGACAGTATTCTCGGCGCAATAGGCAGCGCGATCAAGTGGATATTTATCCCCCTCGGCTTTGGCGACTCAACCTCGGCAATTGCTACGGTCATGGGACTTCTGGCTAAGGAGGAAATTGTAGGCGTGTTCGGCGTGCTCGACTTTGTCAGCATGACTAAGCTTGCGGCTTACTCCTTCCTCGCGTTCAATTTGCTGTGCGCGCCGTGCTTTGCGGCTATCGGAGCAATCAGACGCGAGATGAACTCCGCAAAGTGGACGCTGTTCGCTATCGGCTATCAGTGCGTTCTCGCTTATTCGGTGTCGCTCGTAATCTATCAGGTGGGCTCGGTTTTCACCGGAAATCTAAATGTTGTCGGACTTGCTTTCGCAATCGCTGTGGTTGCCTTTGTGGTATATATGCTCGCAAAGCCGTATAAGGAGTCCGAAACGCTAAAAATCAAATAACTGACGGAGGTTAACATGGATTGGTTAATCGCAAATCTCGGCACTATTGTTGTGGGGCTGATTGTGGCGGCAGTTATTACGCTTATCGTGGTATACTTAATTCGGAAAAAGAAAAGCGGACATTAAATTAAGGGGCTGTCGCATTAAGCCAAAAATTACCATGTCATTCCGAGCGGAGTCGAGGAATCCCCATGATAGGAAGCGAATTGCTATTTCATTAGGGGATTTCTCCGCGCGCTTCGCTTGGTCGAAATGACATTTTCAGGTAATAATCGCTTAATGCGACAGCTCCTTTTTATTTGTTTTAATTCGTAGGGTTCGGTCTTGACCGAACCGAGATTGAACATCATACGTTTGTTTATTGTCAGCGGTACGGTCAAGACCGTACCCTACAATGATATTGTTAAGCGGTTAGAGGCAGGTTCAGATAGGGTGAAAATAAACAAAACGTTGTTTCCATTGCCCTCAAAGCTTCCAATAGATTTAGTGTTCTCGCGAAACACTGACGTTACCATCCTATCAAACGACAAGTACGCGACTTGAAAAAATTGCCCTCGTATTTTCCGATATTTCTATTCTGTCTCGCGAAACACTGACGTTACCATCCTATCAAACGACAAGTACGCGACTTGAAAAAAATGCCCTCAAAGCTTCCAATAGATTTCGTGTTCTCGCAAAACACTGACGTTACCATCCTATCAAACGACAAGTACGCGACTTGAAAAAAATGCCCTCAAAGCTTCCAATAGATTTCGTGTTCTCGCGAAACACTGAAGTTACCATCCTATCAAACGTACGCGACTTAAAAATTGCGGTAGCGTTTTACTTTGCGGCGTTTTGCCATGCGCTTGCGGTGGATTTTTGCGACGATGACGTAAATGAACAGAATAAGAATGATTGCCGCTCCGATTACAAGGAACCAGTAGGATTTGAAGATCGTTCCCATTACGTCGAGCACCGCGAGGATTCCGCTGCGGTCAATCTGCTTTGCGGGAACAAGGTTTACCGTTGCGAGCTTTTGAAGCTCGGAGTTGTCGTTGGCTCTGTAGTATACCGTGGCGGTTCCCACTGCTTTGTCGGGTGAAAGCGGAGCCTCGAGGGGCTTTTCCTCGCCGTCCTTTTCGCCGTCGATTGAGGTTTCTACAACGATGTTTTTCTCGGCGATATCCTTGGGCACAACCGCGTTCAAGTCCTTTTCGGGAACGAGCGTTACTTTGTTTTTGCCCCACGCAAGCTTTACGTCACGCTCGCAGATCGGCGTTGCGCTGGTCTTTACCGTTTGAAGCTCAAGCGCCGTCAGCGCCCAGCGGAACAGGTCGGCCGCATCGGTGAAGGTGTCGTACTCCTCATACTCGCCCTCCTTGTACGGTGCGCCGAGAAGTATGAGCAGGTATGAGTGCTTGTCGGCGGTCGCTGAGGTCACAAGGCATCTTCCTGCCTGGTCGGTGGTACCTGTCTTGATTCCCTTGGCGTACATGTAATAGTACTCGCCGCCGCGGTTCTTGTCTATCATGTAGTTGGTGGTTACTACGGGGGTTTTTTCGCCCTCGCACAGCCACTCGGTTGCGTTTGAGATCGTCTCAAAATCGGGCAGTGTGAGCGCGTGCTTTGTGATTATGTAGAGGTCGCGCGCGGTGGTGTAGTGGTTTTCGTCGTGAAGTCCGTCGGGATTCATGAAGTGAGTGTCCTTACAGCCGAGCTCCTCCGCCTTTTCGTTCATCATCTTTACGAACTTATCGGTGCTTCCGCCGCCGATGTAGTCCGCAAGCGTAAGAGCCGCGTCGTTGCCCGAGGGCACCATCATGCTGTAGAGCAGGTCTTTGACGCTCATTTTTTTGCCGATGTGCTCGTCAAGATGCGCCATTGACGAACCTGTGCTCTTGAGCTTATCGATAATCGATTTCTTGATGGTCACTTTGGTTTTATCGATATCGTCAACGTGCTCGTAGGCTACGATAAAGGTCATTATTTTGGTGGTCGAGGCAGGATAACAGCGTTCGTCGGCGTTTTGCTCAAACACTGTCTGCCAGTTGTCCATGTTGACCATGAGCGCGCGCTTTGACTTGAACTTTACCTCGTTCGGAAAGCTGATTGCTCCCGCGCCCGTTACCGCGCAGGACATAAGCGTTATAAGCGCAAGCATTACCGTTATGATTCTGACTGCAAGCTTTTTCATTTATTTCACTCCTGAGTTTGGGAATTACACAGGGGCAATTCCCTACACTAATCACTAATTTAAACTGTTTGTTCCGCCGCGGTTAAACAGGCGGTCTACCTCTGCTTTTAGGAGTCTCAGCTCCTCGTTTCGCAGATCCTTGTATACATATAATATATAGTCGGCGATTTTCTGACTAAGCTCAAGGCTTTTTGAGTCGGCAAAATCGGCTATGCTCAGCTGCGGAAGTCCGTGCTGACGCTGACCGAAAAAGTCGCCCGGTCCGCGCATGCGCAAATCCTCGTCGGCGATTTTGAAGCCGTCGTTTGTTGAGCACATTATTTTGAGACGTTCACCCGTCTGCTGACTTCGGTTGTCGCTGACGAGCACGCAGTAGGACTGCGCCTCTCCCCTGCCTACTCTGCCGCGGAGCTGGTGGAGCTGGGATAGTCCGAACCGCTCGGCATTTTCTATCATCATTACCGAGGCGTTGGGCACGTCTACGCCTACCTCGATTACGGTGGTGGCAACGATCAGGCTAAGCTCATTGTTCGCGAACTTTGACATTACCGCGTCCTTTTCGTCCGATTTCATCTGACCGTGAACAAGTCCGACGGGGATGTCGGAGAACTCTCGGAGCATAAGCTCGGCGGCGTATTCCTCGGCTGAGGCTACGTTTGCAAGCTCGCCTTCCTCAACGAGCGGACAGACTATATACGCCTGTCTGCCGTTTGCAATCTCGCTTTTGATGAAGTTGTATACCCTGCCGCGCTGTGCGGAGAATATCAGCACGGTTTTTACGGGCTTTCGCGAGGGCGGAAGCTCGTCTATTACCGAGATGTCGAGGTCGCCGAAGATTATCAGTCCGAGGGTCCGCGGAATCGGCGTTGCGCTCATTACGAGCAGGTGGGGATTTTCTCCCTTGCCCAGAAGCTTGGCGCGCTGTGCCACGCCAAAGCGGTGCTGTTCGTCGGTGATTGCAAGCCCCAGATTTTTGAACTCGGTTTTGTCGGTTATTAGCGCGTGAGTGCCGATTACAAGGTCAGCCTCGCCGCTTGAAAGCTGTTCGCGCACAAGCCGCTTTTCCTTTTCTTTCAGCGCACCCGTGAGCAGAACGACGTTGATATCGGTGTTTGAGAACAGCTTTTTGAAGGTCTCAAAGTGTTGGCGCGCCAGAATTTCGGTTGGCGCCATGAAGGCGGTCTGCCATCCGTTTTTTATTACGGTGTAGCAAACCGAGGCGGCTACGGCAGTTTTACCCGCGCCTACGTCGCCCTGAACAAGGCGGTTCATAGGCGTTTTTTTGTCGGTGAGGTCGTTTACGCAGTCTGCAATTGCGCGCTTCTGCGCTCCGGTCAGCTCAAACGGCAGGAGTGATTCGAATTCCGATGAATAGTCAGACTCGATTTTTACCGAGCTTACTCCCCTGCTGCGGGTCCGCAAATCTCTCATGCCGAGGTTGAGCACAAGCAGTTCCTCGGTAATCAGCCGCTTCCGCGCCGCGTCGAGCGCGTCTCGGTCGTCGGGAAAGTGAACGTCGCAGAGCGCCTGCCGCAGTCCGATCAGTCCGAAGTGCCTGCGCACCTGCTCGGGAATCGGGTCGTTTATCTGGTCGGGCAGCATTTTAAGCGCCTGGTCAACACAGCCGCGGATCGTCTTTGTTACAAGCCCTGCGGTCTGGCGGTAAATCGGGTGGATTTTTGCGCCGTCTGCTGAGGATGCGAACATCGGAGACACCATTTGCTTGCCGTAGGCGTTTTGATTCATTCTTCCAAAAAAGAAATATTCCTCGCCCGAGCGTAGCATTGCGCTGATGTACCGATTGTTGAAGAACACGATCTGCATTGTGCCCGTATCGTCGTAAACCACGGTTTTGCTCAGTATTCTGCCGCCCGATATGCGCGCGTCGCTGACGGGCATTCCAACAACCGCTTTTACGCAGTAGAGCCCGCCGTCCTCTGTATTTTCAATTGTTTCCGTTACGCTCCAGTCCTCGTAGGTTCTGGGGTAAAACTCAATAAGATCGCCTACCGATTTTACTCCGAGCTTCTCAAAGAGCTGTGCGCGCTTTTCCCCTACGCCGCTCAGCGCGGTAAGGGGTGTTTTATATAAACTTGACATAGTTGTTTTACATTTCCTCCCCTTTGAGGGGAGGTGGGCAATCCGCTTGCGGATTGGTCGGAAGGATGGGAGATGATGTTATATTATTGTACAAAGCGTTCGGCTTTTAACAAAACATTTAGAAAGGTATGGTATTAATGACAGCTTTGTGTTCATTTTTTTGCCGTCATCTTCCACCCCTCAGTCACGCTCTGCGTGACAGCTCCCCTCTAAGGGGAGCCTTTTTACTGCTCTGTCAATATATTCGCATACTCCATTGAAGTTTGTATTAATTTCCAAATTTGTAAATCGAATCACTTTTAACCTCAGCGATTCGAAATACTTTGTACGCTGACGGTCATGCACTATTTCCTTTGGTTCATAGTGCTGAGACCCGTCCACTTCAATTACCAGCCTTGCCTTGTCACAGAAAAAATCCGCAATATAATTGCCAATCAACTCTTGCCTGCGAAATCTGACGGGATAATCTCTAAGGAAATCATACCATAGTCTGCGCTCCTGCTGCGTCATGTTTTTTCGCAGATAAGCAGCATTTTTTGTATTGTTACGGTTTCGTGGAAGTTTCATTTTCCTCTGAATAATATTAAAGCGGTCAGCGGATAGTTGCGTTTTGCTATCCACTAACCGCGTTGATATTGCTATATGATTATTCTACGCTGAGAATGAAATAATAGATTGGCT
>OMXW01000104.1 GCA_900315085.1 uncultured Eubacteriales bacterium | reverse complement strand
ATGGCAAATGCGGACACGAATGGCGAGCTTCAATAAAAAACAGAGTAATAAGCGGAAGCGGTTGCCCTTACTGTTCCCACAATGCGATATTAGAGGGCTACAATGACCTTGCTTCCCAAAAGCCCGAACTTGCCGCCGAGTGGTCAGCCAAAAACGCACCTCTACTCCCTACACAAGTAACAGTCTTTGCTAACCGCAAGGCTTGGTGGAAATGCAAAGAGTGCGGTAATGAATGGGAAACATTGATCTCTACACGCTCTGATGGTAGTAAATGCCCATATTGTAATATATATTGGCACTAACTTCTTCGGCAACTCGGCGCAGCGACCTAATACCGTAAAGATGCTGAATTAGAACCATCTTAAACAGAATGACAGGATCAATGCTCGGTCTGCCATTGTCCGCACAGTACAAATCCTCAATAAATTCTATTTTTCACGTTCTTTTCCAACATTTTTATCACCAACTCTATTATACCATACTCATTGAAAAAAGCCCAGCCTAAGCTGGACTTTTTCGACAAGCTGAAACAAGGAACATCGAGTTGATGTTCCTTGTTTTTGTTTCAGCAAACCCGAAGAGATAAGGGGATTCGAAGGCGAGCGGCGGGAAGCCCCGCAGGCAAGTTGCGAGAGCGCAGATGATAACTTTTCTCACAGAAAGTGAACCCATATCTCCGTCAGAAGTGGCTTTCGCATTATGAGATTGTTATCTGAAAATGTCATTTTGACCAAGCGAAGCGCGTGGAGAAATCCCCTTGATATTAAAGTCTGTTTTCTTTTTGGGGGATTCCTCGACTCTGCTCGGAATGACATGGTGTTTTTTGGCTTAATGCGGCAGACACTTTTTTCATGCTGTTTTTCAGCCTATCTTTGCATAGCTTCTTACAACGTCATAAATATCCGCGCCGTTTTCAAGCTGAGCGAGCATTGTATTTGCGGGGTTGGTGCGGTTATTTACTCGGTCATACAGCGGCTCAAGATATTTTTCCTCGCCGAGTCCTCTCTCCAAAAGTCCCTGTCGGCTGAGGTCAAGAACCTGTTTTGCGAAGCTGTAGAGCCTGTCGCGGTCGATGTATGACGGCAGGTCACGGCGCACAAGCTGACGGCGCAGCTCGGCGGCGTTGTAGCCGTTGTGGTAGATTGAAGTATCGCTTTCAATCAGCTCCGATAGCTGAGCGGTTTTTCCGAGCAGTCCGAGGTGGAACGCGGCAACCGTCATTACGTCGCTGATCGGCTGACAGCAGGAGCTTCGGAACTCAACCGTGCCGCGGAAGGTCAAATCTTCAAACTTGAAGGTGCGAAGATACTCGATATCCTCGGGGCGCGGCTCAAAAGTCATCTTTTTGAGCTCGCCGTCCTCCATATAATCGCCCGTCAGACTGTCGAGCGTGAAATACTCGAGAATGTTCACCGGCGCAAAGTTCAGATACTTTCCGCTGCGCTCGGCGCAGTATATCGAAGTGGTCGAGATATAGCTGAGCAGGTCGTCAACGGAGTTAATATCGCAGTCGTACATTCCCACGTTGTGCGGATTCACACCGTGGGTGCTGTTCTCCCAGAGCATATCTCGGCAGCATAGCAAGTCCTCGTCGTCGCCGAGCAGCACCGAATTTGAAAACAGCAGCGCCTTTATCGGCTCAATCTGATTGAACGCGTTTATTACCTCGGCTGCGTTTTCTCGTGTCACGTCAAGCTGAACCTGAGACGCACTCGAAAACATTCCGAACTGCGGATAGTGGTGGAAATACATGGGCAGACAGGCGTATTTTGTGAACGACGAAAGATGATGAAACAGCATTTTGTATCTGCCGTTCGCAATCGGCTCATTGATATTGAGCTTGCGGTTTGGGTTGATTCCCATGCCCGTCAGAGTGTGATTATGCGGCTTGAAAAAATCCTGAACAAAGCCGTAGTACAGCCTGAAACGGCTGTAGATAGCGTCGAGGGTTTTCTCTTTTCCGAACGAGAACTCCATGTTGTTGTAGGAGCAGTCGTATGAAAAAACGTCGCCGTTTTCAGTGCTGACAGCGGAATATATATGCCCGTCCTCGTCAAAGCCCGTTGCGGTAAAGCCAAACTGAGCCAAAAATGCGGATGTCAGGCGGTGAACGATTTCAAAATCTACTGCACCGCCGCCGAGATTTACGATCGGCATTTCAATTTCTACGCCTATATAGTTTTCTTTTTTCTGTTCGGTAGGTTTGATGTAGCGGTCATAAAGACGGCTGATTACTTCTTGTTGAGTCATTGCAATCTCCTACAAATTCGCGAAGATCTGATAAAGCAGCTTCATCGCTTCTTCGCTCTCGGTGTATTCATGATTATGGCTTTCGCCTGTTTTAATAAGCTTGCCGTTGTAAAACGCATTCAGGCGGGTGAACGGAACAGGCTGCCAGTTCTCGTCGCTAAGCGGCAGAGTTGAAATAATTGAGGTTCCCTTTTTACTCAGGTAGTGCAGGGTTCCCCTGCAGTTTGTGTGGACGTACAGATATTTTCCGTCGGTGAATATCAGGTTGAGCTTGTTGCCCTTTGCCATGTCGCTGATGATTTTATCAAACAGCTCAAAGCGCTCCTCAAATACAAGCCGAGAGCCCTTTTTTCGGCGGGCTTCGTCGAGGCGGTCAAGCAGGTAAAGGAAGATTCGCTCACTGTCTGTGTCGCCGTTCTGTATTTTGACGTAGCGGTTCAGCGGCGCGTAGTCAAATATTGTGCCGTTGTGGATCAGCGTCCAGCTTCTGCCGCCGCTGTCCTTTCCCGTGTAGGGATGGCAGTTTTTGCGCTCAACATTACCGATTGTGGCGTATCGGATATGGGCAAGCAGGATTCTTTCGTCAATCGGCTGAGTCAGCCGTTCGCGCAGATAGTTGCTCTTTGACGCCTTAAGGCTCTCCTTTTCAATCAGCGCGGCTTCGCGCGATACGCAGGCAAGTCCCCAGCCGTGGGGGTGGTGGTCGCTGTGGCTGAAAAAGGTTTTCAGATATTCGTTAGCCTTGAAGCCGTTTTGTGATGAGAGTCCGAAAATCTCACACATCGCCCTCACCTCTTTGATAGCCCTTTGCAAGCGCGAGTGCTTTTTCAGCGTAGCCGCTTCCGAAGCTTTTCAGAATACGCTCGGCGTAGCTGTTGCCCTCTCTGAGCTTTGCCTGCTGATACTCAATTACGGGGCGAAATTCGGGCAGACTGCGCGCTGTATATTCCGCGATTTGTTTAAGAACGCTCTCTGCCCTGCGCTTGATTTCCTCGTTGCCGAATACCGCCGCAGATTTTACGTCGGCGATTGCCTGCTCCTGTGCGGCTTTGTCAAAGACAAGGTCGGGCAAAGAGGCAAGGTAAAGCAAGAGCAGATGTACAAATTTTATGTCCTCGGTGAATATTCCCGTGCGCGAGTACGGGTTTACGTCGAGCACGCGCAGTTCAAGGTGATTGACTCCCTTTTCAAGCAGTGCGTCAAGGCTGTTGGCTCCGCGCGGCTTTACTCTTACGGGGTAATACAGCTCCGACGCCGCTTTCAGGTCGCCGCTGTCTATGTAGCGCGCGATGCTTACGATATAGCGGCGCAGGTCGGTGTAGTCGAGAATAGGCGTGAAGGTGTTCCAGTAGCCAAGCTCCGAACAGCGAACTGAGGAGTATTTTCCGCTTTCAATTCCGAACGATTCATCGAGCACGGGACTTGCCGCGGTTAGATACACAACCAGCCACGCGTACTGAGTTAACCTGCGAGCAAGCTTTAAATAGAGGTCGTTTTTGTACTCCTGAAAGTCCTGCTCGCCGCTTTGCTCAAACGAAGCGCGAAGCAGCGGCTCGGCAAAGGAAAAGTTGAGGTGTATGCCCGAAAAGAGCATTTTCTTTTTGCCGTATTTTGCCGCAAGATAGTTGCGGTACTCCGATTTTCCGCGCTGGCTTCCGCCGAACTCCGCAACCGGGATTTCATCTTCTCCGCTGATTTTGGGTGGATTGGAAAACGCCCAGAGCACTTCGCCGTCTTTAATCAATTGTGAATCGATTTCGTCCTGGAGGCGGTTGAGCTGAGCGTTCATCGGTTCGGGCTCGTTGAATACGTCGCCTATTATTTCTATTTGATTTTCGCAGAAATCGCGGTCAATATTGCGGTGTCCCGGGAACGGGTGCTTTGTCTGTGCGAGTGTGCCGTCTACGGTGACGCGCAGACTTTCGCGCTCAAGACCGAACTCCGCCTGCAAAATATGTTGTTTTACTTTATCATTAGCGAGGTCAAATATCATTTTAGCCCTCCTGAAAATTTCATTAGTTATTATTCCTATCTGCTTAATAGGTATTATAACAGAAATATATCCGCCTGTCAATACACGCAGATGAAATGAAGCTTTTTAGTACACATTTTTTTAGGAATAAAAAAGCCTCCTTTTTTAAAGGAGGTGGCGCGCCGCTTGCGGCGTGACGGAGGATTTATCAGATGATGTTATATATCATCAAAAGCCTTTAATAGAACGGAAATGTTA
>OMXW01000108.1 GCA_900315085.1 uncultured Eubacteriales bacterium | reverse complement strand
AAAAATAAAGGGGACATCAAAAATGAAAAACAACATGAAAACAAGAGTTATGGGTACAGTACTTGCAGCAATCTGCGCACTTTCAGCCGGAACAGCAATCTCAGCGATAAGCGCAAGCGCGGCTTCACTTCCGACAGCTTCGGTATCAGCAAACGTAAGAAACGCACGAGTTTGCAAAATGACCTTCAAGGGCAGCACATCCTACGGTTATGACTGGGATTACAGAGCTGACAGCACAGCGGCTAAGATTTCCTGCACATACAATTTCAGCACCCAAACCTATACATATACAGCAAAAGGCAACTACGCAGGCGTAACGAACGCGGTAATCAAATACGCTACGATCGACGGAAAGTGGCACAACGTACCTGTCCGCTTCACAGTTGACCGCAATCTCAACGTAACAGGTCAGCAGACAGGCAGAGAATACGTTACCGCTTCAAGAAACGCTTAATTTCACTTATAATCTCTCAAAATATAATAATTCTCCCTAAATAACGGGCAGTCATTTCCGACTGCCCGTTATTTCCGTCATTATAATATTATCCTAAGATTTTTCTTAGTTTTTTCAAATCCTCTTTTGGAAATAGTTTTGAAAAATGCTCGAGCAATCTCTCATAAGATTCCTCGGGAGATTTGCTGTATACATTATCTGTAAAGCTATCGCCCATAAAATGCTCGGGAGTAGAGTACTCTGCTACACCCCAACCGTAAGGCTTGCCGTATTTGTCCTTCATATAAACAAAATCGCTTATTACAACATAGCACTGCGACTGCAGACGCGTGATAATCGTATCAAAACCCTTGTTGCCGCCTTTCCTGTAATTACCGATTTGCTTTAAGCTTTTGGAGATAATAGGGGCGTTCGCGTCAATCAACTCAAACAGCGTTTTATCACGGTAGCTTGCCAGTCCGTCGTCATAACGCGCGTCAAAATCATATCCGTCACGCCGGTAGTTGGCAAAATCGGGAAACCACTGTGCGCTGATATAGCATGCCTTTTTCTCAAAGAATTTGCCGTAAGCACAGCCTGTTTCACGAATAACGGGACCTTTCCATTCCCACGCAGCCCAACTGCCGTCCCCGAGATAGTTGTACCAGCACTCAGGAGCGATATGTTCTTCAATTGAAAACCCCTCAATTGAATTTTCAAAGAACGGTAAAAAGCCGTATTTTTCAACTGCGTTTTTTAAATCATCTTTGCTTTTAATTATAAAGTCGTCAAACATATTAATCGCCGCTCATAATAATAACCGTTAAATGGACAGAAGATGCATTACAAGTGTATAAGAAGCAAGCAAAAGCAAAACTATAAGGATAACAAACCACTTTTTATCAAACAGAAGTCCAACAAACTCGCGCAAAAAGGCGTTTGGATAAAAGTACCACTTCGTTTTGGCTGAGATTCCCTGAGCATCAAGCCCGTGCTTTTTAGACAGGATGTAGCCGCGGAAAATGTGGTAGTTAGTGGTGGCAAAGCCTGCTCTTACACCGTCAAGCTTTCCCTTGTCCTCTTTGATACGGTCGCGTGAAAACTCAATGTTTTGATTCGTATTTACACTCTTGTCCTCCATGACAATCTGCTCGGCGGGATAGCCCTGCTCCATAAGATAGCGCTTCATCGCTTCGCTCTCGGAAATCACTTCATCGGCACCCTGACCGCCGGAGGGAACAAACTTCGCGTGCTTTTTAGTTGCGGCATATTGTTCGCGCTCAAATTTAATGGCAGCGTCCGCTCTTCCGCGCAAAATAGGAGTGAGCGTTCCGTCGTCGCGTATGCAGCAGCCGAGGATGATGAGATAATCCTTGTCATACGGCGGCTTATACTTTGTGGAAAGAAACGCACTGACAATAGTAGACAGCAGCAGACACTCCATAAAAGTAAGTACATACCCGATGGAATATGTAAAGTGCACCGCTAACGTATAGGCATCCCACCCAAAGGGATTGAACAATGAAGGCAACACTTCTATTACAGCAAGACCAAGAATCCACGCCAAGGCAAGCCCTATGCCCAGCATATTTTGCGGACGTCTCCCCTCGTGCCGCATCAGCCAAATATTGCTGAATGCGATTGCGCCTGCGAGCAGCAGCATAAAAGGTGTTGTAAGTAACGCAAAGTAAAAGCCCGAATATGAAATATTTAACAAGAAGTTGCGAATCGTATTCATCCACTGCATATTATAAAGTGAAATGACAATCAAGAACAACGAGAACAGCGCCATGCCGCCGCAAGCAACCGTTAAATACGAAAACCTCGCCTTAAAAAAGCTTTCAACAAAGGTATATCCGGTGACGAGAAGCACCAGAAACAAACCGACTAAAATACAATACTGAATTATTAAAAAACCGTCAAAATTGAGAGTATCAGTTTGAAAAACAGTGCCCAAGAAATTTACGTGAAACGGAATAACGATCCTGTAATCAGAATTGTCATTTGCAGTATTTTTATAATGTGTCATAACCGTCACCTTGGTGTCACCGGGATTTACGGAATGCACGTCAACACAAATCAAATGGTTATCGTTAAAATATACCTTTTCTACCGCGAGAATATTTTCATCATTCGACTTTGCGCTGAGTTCAATATCCTCGTACTTGTTAAAAATGTGGTTGATTTGTTCCGCCGTGTAGGTACTGCCGTGTATGGAAACATAAATCGAACACGTGAGCGCTATAGTAGCCAATACTATAAACAGCACGGGAAAACGGATGTATTTTACCTTGCTTTCCTTCATCAAATTGCCTCCTAATTTACAGTCATTTAAATTATACCATAGCAACAAACCGAAATCAAATAATCATTGCAAAATAAAAGCGAAAATTTCTCGGCACAGTCGCCTTCGAATCCCGCCCGTTTATTTTTAACCGGGCCGGCGTA
This sequence comes from uncultured Eubacteriales bacterium, assembly GCA_900315085.1. Taxonomy (GTDB): domain Bacteria; phylum Bacillota; class Clostridia; order Oscillospirales; family Acutalibacteraceae; genus Ruminococcoides. The sequence goes on along the minus strand of OMXW01000108.1, from coordinate 4,075 downwards.
TGCTTTACAGTACAAATAACACCTACCCCGCTTGTTGCGGTGTGTTTATAATCATACACTTCTTCTACGCTCTCCTTAAAAACAGTCCACCGGACTGTTTTTACCTCGCCTTGCTCGGCACAGTCGCCTTCGAATCCCGCCTCATTTGTATAGCCAATAATTAAGGCACCCGCAAGGGGTGCCTTAATTATTGGCTGGGCCGGCGGGATTCGAACCCACGGATGACGGAGTCGAGATTCGAACTCCGGACACCTTGATTAAAAGTCAAGTGCTCTGCCAACTGAGCTAATGAGTCAAGTGGGGTGGAATGACGGATTCGAACCGTCGGTCTTCAGTGCCACAAACTGACGCGTTAACCAACTACGCTAATCCCACCAAGTTTTGGCGCGCCAAAAGGGACTCGAACCCCTGACCTACTGCTTAGAAGGCAGTTGCTCTATCCAGCTGAGCTATTGGCGCATCTTGCTGTTGTCAAGTCAGCTTTTTTATTATATCGTTATTGGGTGAAAAAGTCAATAGTTTTTTGCAAATTCATCAAAATAATTATTATTACTCAGTTATTATACATTTATCTATTAACTTTTATAGCTCTCCCATTAACAGCTTTTGCGCAAGAGCTTTGTTGCGGTACTCTTTCTCAAACGAAACCTCACGGATCAGCTTTACAAAATCGGGAAGCTCATAAGGCTGGTTCTCGTCAAGCAGCTCGATTTCGAGTATTGCTTTGTCCTGCCAGAACGGATAAACGTCAAGCTCATAGTAAGTGGAATTCCACGCTATGCAGTATCTGTCCTTTGAAATAATACCCTGAACCGATTTTTTGTCAAACAGATAGCCGTAAAACTCGCTCTCCGGGATAAGACTTTCAATTTCTATCCGTATTAAATCGTTGATTTTATGCTTTACGGTCTTGATAAAAATTGCGTTCTCTCCCTCACCGCGCTTTCTTACTCGGAATTTGCCCTCTTCGCTTGTAGAAAGATACGCCTGGGTAATCGGAATCTTTCGGCAGGTTTTAAGACTGTTCAGGAAAATCAGGTCGGGCATTTCAATCAGAAACTTGCGCTCAATTTCAAGTGGCTCCGGAATACCCAAAAAGCCCTTTACCTCGTTTAAAAGTCTGTTCAGCTTATTCTGAAAGTCGGTGGAATTATCAATTATTCTCAGGTGCACGGTACCGGTCCACAGAGCCATGAGCTCGGTATCAAGCCGTTTTGCGTCCTCAATACCTTCGCATCTTACGGAATTGTTTTTAGAATTATAGTAACCCTGAGCGCCGTCCGCCGCTGTAACAAGATGAAAAACCGCGTCGTAACGGTTGCGTATTTTCTCCTCGTTAAAATCAAATTTTCCGGCGTAAAGATTGAAGTAATCCGAAGTTACATACGCTCTGTTATCAAGCAGTCCCCTGTCAAAAATAAGAACTACCCTGCTGCTGTCGAGCGCCTTTGCCTGCTCAATGAGCATGTTTTCATTATTAAGCTGAGTTTCAAACAAGAGGCTGTGGAACTCAAACGAACCCATGCTTTCGGGAGTTTTTCCCTCGTTCATCAGTCCCGTGGCGCACTCGTTCATAACAAGTACGGTTTCCCCTAATTTTTCAAGCTCTGCCTTTAAAAACGGCAAAGCGGTTGATTTTCCGCCGCAGGGGCCTCCCGTAAGGGCTATTTTTACAATCTCTTTCATAATTATAATTCCTTTACAGAAATATTAAGCCAAACTTTTCTATATTATACTTTTTCTATATAAAATTATGATTCTAATATGGAAGTATACACAAATTATACATAATTATCGCATTGACATTACTGTATTAAAGTGGTAAAATACTTTCATAAGTAAAAATTTGAAGGGAAGTATCATAAATGGCTAAACAAAATATTGATTGGTCAAACATCGGATTCGGTTATATGAAAACCGGCGAGCGTTTCGTTTCCAACTATAAAGACGGAAAATGGGACGACGGTATTCTCACCGAGGACGCAACGGTAACAATCAGTGAATGCGCTGGCGTATTACAGTACGCGCAGACAGTATTTGAGGGCTTAAAGGCATACACTACCGCAAACGGCAAGACTGTTGTTTTCCGCCCCGACCTCAACGCAAAGCGTCTCCAGGACAGCTGTGAGCGTCTTGAAATGCCCGTGTATCCCACCGACAAGTTTATTGAAGCAATCAGAAAGGTTGTAAAGGCAAACGAGGACTTCGTTCCACCTTACGGCACAGGCGCAACCTTATATATTCGTCCGTACATGTTCGGAACAAATCCCGTTATCGGCGTAAAGCCTGCTGACGAATATCAGTTCAGAGTATTTACAACTCCCGTTGGCCCCTACTTCAAGGGCGGCGCAAAGCCTATTACAATCAAGGTTTCTGATTTTGACCGTGCTGCTCCTCACGGAACAGGTCACATCAAAGCAGGTCTTAACTATGCAATGAGCCTTCACGCAATTGTAACAGCTCATGCCGAGGGCTTTGACGAAAACATGTACCTTGACGCCGCTACACGCACAAAGGTTGAGGAAACAGGCGGAGCAAACTTCCTGTTCATCACTAAGGACGGAAAGGTAGTAACTCCAAAATCAAACAGCATTCTCCCCTCTATCACCCGCCGTTCGCTCATTTATGTTGCCGAGCATTATCTCGGTCTTGAGGTTGAGGAGCGCGAGGTATTCTTTGACGAGGTTAAGGATTTTGCCGAGTGCGGTCTTTGCGGCACAGCAGCCGTAATTTCACCCGTAGGCAAGATTTACGACCACGGCAATGAAATCTGCTTCCCCAGCGGAATGGAAGAAATGGGACCGATTACAAAGAAGCTTTATGAAACCCTTACAGGTATTCAGATGGGCACAATTGAAGCTCCCGAAGGCTGGATAGTAGAAATCTGATAATTCATTCTCCCCTGAAGTTACGCTTCAGGGGATTTTTTTACCCAAAACACGAAATCCCCCGAAAAAAATCTCGGGGGACGCAGAGGTAGAAGAAAACTTATGAACAAAATTCCTGTTACTTCTTAATTAAATTACATCTTCGGTTTCTTTTTGCTGAATACGCTCGATTTTAGAGGCGCGGCGGTATTCCAGCGGAGTTACGCCGTAGGTTCTTTTGAAAATCGCTCCGAACTTTGCATGAGTGGAATAACCGACCATTGAGGAGATCTCGCCTACAGAGCTTGTTGTATCGCGCAGCAGCTCCGCCGCTTTTTCCATTCTGACCTTGATCTGGTATTCCTTGAAGTCATATCCGTAAACTATTTTAAAATAATTTTTAACGGTTGTTACACTGAATCCGTATTTTTCGGCAAACTGACCTGCAACCCACTTCTCGCCGTAGCGTTCTGTCAGGCAATAGTGGATATCCTCAGCCACCGAAAGCTGAGATTTAGTCACAAAGCCTCTGCGAGAGGACTGTCCGTTCTGCATATCAACGCCTAAGTTGTAACCTATTTCGGCGGTCTTTATGAGAACAATAGCCGCGTCGGAATCGGAAAGACAATACTCCGTCAGCTCGTCAAGCTGATGTCTTGTGGCGTTAGACATTGTAAAATAAAACATAAAGTTTTCTTTTACATCCGTTTCGGGTAGATTCATCGCCTTTAAAGCCTTGCTCAAAAGCAGGTAAATAGGACTGTCATGAACCACCTCGTCGATCTGCATTATTATTTCCACGCCGAGGTACTGACGCGCTTTTAGCGCCATTGTAATATTGTCATAGCCGTAGTCCATGCAAACTTCATTTTTCATGAGCATGGCGTTACGTCCGCTCTTAACAAACTTGCAGCTGCCTCCCCGGCAAAGATTTGCACGCAAAAAACGTCCTTTTTCGGGCTGTCTTAACCCGAGCTGAGTCAAATCCGGCAGCACTCCGCCGTGAATGTCATACGCATACACCTGTACGCTTTCAAGAGGGAAATACCCAACAACCCTGCCGCCGTTTGGAAGCGAAAATTCAATCCGCTTGTGCTCCTCGTTAATTTGGGCACCCTGCTCAGCCAAAAGGCGGAAATCTTCTATCTTCATCATTTACCACATCCTAAAAATAAAGCATAAAGGTAATCTTACAGCCGCGCTATAAG
>OMXW01000006.1 GCA_900315085.1 uncultured Eubacteriales bacterium | reverse complement strand
TAAATAACTAAAAAGTCCAGCAAAAGAATCCAGAAGAACGCGAACAATCTCCATTTAAGCACAAAGAACGCTATAGGCCACAGCAAATTAACAATAAGCTGAGTGTAGTAAAGAATCTTAACGGTATCGTCTGTTTTGCCGTTCTCTTTCAAAATTCCGTAGCTGATTCCCATTAGGATATAAAGAATCGTCCAGACAATGGGAAACAGAATACTCGGAGGAGCAAGCGCGGGCTGATTCAGCTTGTCATAATCCATCGAGCCGGAAATCAATATTCCAACAATGCCGCCCGAAAGCAGAGGAATAAGCACCGACGGAAGATAAATCTTCAGTTTATTCATATTATCGCCTCACCTGTTATTTTTCATAATAAGTATATGAGCGATAATTCAAAATATTCATGGCGTTCTCACAAAAAACGACCCTCCGAATATACTGATAACGAGCAGTGCTCAGAAATGGAGGAGAGTAAAATTGAAGCTGAAAGAAATAATCAATCAGCAATACGGTCTGACCGAGTTTCCCGAAAAAACACCGTTCGCAATGGCATATGTGCCGTTTCAGGCGCTGGCAACAGAAACCTATTCAGCCGACCACGGCTTTGCAATGGGAACGATGTACCCTAATTTAGATAAACCGTTCTACGGAAGCAAGTGTGGTGGCGGCGATGACTAAACGCGAGGCTTTGCTCAAAAAGCTGTCGACCTATCAGTTTGCCGCACTCGATTTGCAGCTTTTTCTTGACACGCACCCAAACGACGAAAACACAATCGAAAAGATGAACATGTTCAAAATGCAGGCGGCAAAAGCAAAGGCTGACTATGAAAGTCAGTACGGACCGCTGCAGAAGAACATCACCGAGGGCAACAACTGGAAATGGATTAACGGTCCCTGGCCGTGGGAAAGCGAGGATGACTGCTGATGTTTGTATATGAAAAGAAATTACAGTATCCTGTAAACATCAAAACGCCCAACTTAAAGCTTGCAAAAATAATTGCAAGTCAGTACGGAGGAGCGTATTTCAAAAGGTGATAATATCAGGCAAAAAAGATACGCACCGCAGATTCGGCACGGTCAAAAACAATTTTGTGAATAAAGGAGCGCAAAAGCTCATTTTTCTCACGTTCGCTTACATCATGACTTTTCAGAACGGCTGCAATTTCCTTTTTACCCTCAGTCGGCATAATCACCTTATCCGAGAAATCCCGCTGCTTTTTTAACTTATAAATCTTTTCATCAATAACCTTTCGGCTCGTCTTGTATTCTTCAACGCTGTAAATCCCTTCCTCATACGCTTTTTTTATCCGACCGTATTTCTTAGTTTCTTTTTGAATAATCAAATCATAATCAGTGCGTTTTTCTGATGTGCGGTTCAATTCTATCTCAAAGCACTCATTATGAAACGCCTTTTCAACCGCTTCAATAATAGTTTTATTAATGATACTAAGTGAAATATAATGCGATACTCCGCACTTCCCGTGAATGTAATTACAACATTGAAGCCCCGTGCCTTTGACTGACATAGTCAGACTTCCCCCACAATCGGAGCACTTAACCAGACTTCTGAGCATGTATTCATTGCAAACCGACTTTTCGTGTCTGTATTTCAAACTCCGATTTTTCTGTTCATCGAGCTTATGCTGAACCTCGTCAAAAATCTCTCTTTCAACAATCGGTTCATGCAATCCGTCTGAAACAATAATGTCCTTGTCACCGTAGTTTAACCGGGTGCGCCGTTTTGGATTCCAGCGTATCTTGCCGATGTATACAACATTTCTCAGCACATATTCCACCGTTCGGCTTTCCCACATGTTGCCGCGGTTCGTCCTGATTCCGCGTAAATTCAGATTCCGCGCTATATGTACCAATGACATACCGCTCAGGTAATCGGAAAAAATCTCCCTAACAATATCAGCTTTATCGTTTGGCACATACTTTTTGTCGATTATATCATAACCAAACGATGGAATACTTACCGCGCCGCCGCGTTCTGCCTTTTCTGTCATACCGCGCTTGACCTCGCCCGAAAGCCTTATAGAGTAATATTCGTCAGACCACTCAATGATCCTCTCAATCAAAGTGCCGAACGGTCCGTCAACAGCGGGCTCCGATACGCTTATTACCTCCACACCGCAGCGGCGAAGCATCGACTTATAAAAAATGCTTTCTTCCTGATTCCTTGCAAACCGCGAAAACTTCCACAGCAGCACCGCGCAAAACGGAGCAGGCTTTTGTTTTGAAGCGGCAATCATCGCGTTAAATTCAGGACGTTTATCGGCTCTCCTTCCGCTGATACCGTCGTCTCGGAAGATATATTCATATGGCAATCTGTACCCGTGCTGATCGGCGTATTTCCGCACGATCTTGATTTGACTGTCAGGTGAAAGCTCGGTTTGGTCGGTGGTAGATACGCGAATATAAGCGGCGGCTGTTTTTTTCTCCATAATATCACTCCCGTAAATATTTATTTATCCGAACACATAATTATTATCGGGGTGATATTTTTGAAAAAGCAAACGCTTCGCGCAGAAGCCTTTATTTTATCAGAAAATAATCAAAAAATTCCGTGGTTCACGCTCTGTGATAATAAGGTAAATTGGCAGTTGTCAAAAGAACAATCAAAACCGTATAAAGAAAAGATGCTTGAAAACATCGGAATAACAATGAGCGGATATTACAATAATATTGATATAATCGATAATCTGTGATAAAATAAAAGTATAAATAAGGAAAGGAAAATATTATGATACCGAACGACCCGATGATACTTTTAAGCTATGTAAACACCAAGCTCCGCGACAGCTACTCATCGCTCGACGAAATGTGCGACGACCTTCAAATAGACAGAAAAGAGCTTGAACAAAAGCTTGAAGCAGTTGATTATACCTACGACGAAAAATTGAATAAATTCATGTAAGAGCTGCCTGCTTAGGCGTCTCTTTTTTTTGCCTATTGTGAAGTATCTTCACATTTATAGAAAGCATATTTTGGTTGTATTATAATTAATCCAATGGTCAAAATACATAGGGAAGGAGGGTGTTCATGTCGGAAAAAGACCTTGATGAACGCGGCACATCGTTCAGCAGAAAACTCGCCGCATACAGACTCAGCAGCGGACTGACGCAGCAACAGGTAGCAAATTATCTCACAGTCAATCGCTCAACCTACACCAAGTATGAAACAGGCGTATCCGAACCAAGCATAGCAACAATAAATAAGCTTGCAAAGCTGTTTTCGGTAGATGTAAACACCCTCATAGAAGACAACCCAAACCCAAAGCTTTCGGATAGGCTAAGTTACAGTGTTACTCTAAGTAAAACGGAGCGCGATATAATCGCAGCCTACCGCAGATTTGACAGAGCGGAGAAAAAGCGAATAATCGCTATATTTTCAAAGATGCTCCAGGATCACGAATCGAAACGCGAAAATAAAGAATAACGAAAAAGTCTTTACATTTCCAATATGTTGTGATATAATAAAGCAGTTGACCTGTATCACGGTTTCGGGGTCAAGCCGCAAAGCGGATTTTCACAGCCCGCTACTGAGATTCAGGCGAAAATAAAATAAAAGGTGGAAAACAAAATGCTTAAAGAAGAAAAGCAGGCTATAATGGCCGAATACGCTACCCATGAGGGCGACACAGGATCACCCGAGGTTCAGATCGCGCTTCTCACAAAGAGAATCAACGACCTCACCGAGCACCTCAAGATTCATAAGAAAGACCATCACAGCAGACGCGGTCTTTTAATGATGGTAGGTCAGAGAAGAAGCCTTCTCGGCTACCTCAAGAAGGTAGACATTGAAAGATACCGTTCAATCATTTCAAGACTCGGTATCCGTAAGTAATTCTTACAAACTCAGGGCAAGCAGGGCAGTAACCCTGTTTGCCCTAAATTCAAATTAGCAAAAATATAACGGGATTTTATAACTCACCCTTTTTAGCGGTAAAACGATACCATATATCAGCAACACATTTAATACGGTATGGTTTTATTGCTAAAACGGTGTAAAATCCCGATATATAATAAAATATCAGAAAGGATTTTACTATGAACAGATTTATGACATTTGACAAGTACAGAGTGTTCGAAACCGAATTTGCGGGACGTCCGCTCAAGGTAGAAACAGGCAAAATGACACAGCTTGCAAACGGCGCATGTCTTGTAACCTACGGCGACACCGTGGTACATGTAGCAGTAACAGCGTCCGCAAAGCCCAGAGAGGGAGTAGATTTCTTCCCGCTTTCAGTTGACTACGAGGAGAAGCTTTATTCCGTAGGCAGAATTCCCGGCTCATATTTAAAGAGAGAGGGAAGACCCAGCGAGCACGCAATCCTCACAAGCCGTGTAATTGACCGTCCCATCCGTCCTCTTTTTGACAAGAGCATGCGCAACGACGTTTCAATCGTCTGCACGGTAATGAGCGTTGATCCCGACTGCCAGCCCGAAATCGTAGCAATGATCGGCGCTTCAATCGCTATTTCAATTTCCGACGTTCCGTGGAACGGCCCAATCTCAGGCTGTTCGGTAGGTATGGTTGACGGCGAATATGTGATCAACCCCACAGAGGAGCAGAGAAAGGTAAGCAGAATGTCAACAACCGTAGCTTCAACAAGCGAGAGAATCGCGATGATCGAAGCAGGCGCAGACTGCGTATCCGACGATGAAATGTACGACGCAATCATGTTTGGTCACGAGGCTAACCAGAGCATAATCAAATTTATCAACGAAATCACAGCCGAAATCGGCAAGCCCAAGTTTGAGTTTGCAAGCCTTGAGCCCGACCATGACATGTTTGAGGCAATTAAGGCATTTGCCGAGGAGGATGTTAAGCTTGCTCTCGATACCGACGACAAGACTGTCCGCGACGAGCGCTTAAAGCCCATCTACGAGGCAGTTCACGAGAAATTCGACGAGCTTTATCCCGAGCAGGAGGCAGCAATTGACGAGTGCCTCTACAAGACACAGAAGTTTATCGTTCGCCGCTGGCTGCTCGATGAGCAGAAGCGTGTTGACGGCAGAGGAATGGATGATATCCGTCCTCTCGCTTCCGAGGTAGGCGTACTTCCCAGAACACATGGTTCAGGTATGTTCACCAGAGGTCAGACACAGGTTCTCACCGTAGCTACACTCGGTCCCGTATCCGACAAGCAGCTTCTTGACGGTATTGACGGCGAAACCGAGAAGAGATATATCCACCACTACAATTTCCCGAGCTACTCGGTTGGCGAAACAAAGCCCAGCAGAGGTCCCGGCAGACGTGAAATCGGTCACGGCGCGCTTGCAGAAAGAGCGCTTCTCCCTGTAATTCCGTCGGTTGAGGAATTCCCCTACGCTCTCCGCCTTGTTTCCGAGGTTCTCTCATCAAACGGTTCAACCTCACAGGGTTCAGTCTGCGGTTCAACCCTCGCTCTTATGGACGCGGGTGTTCCGATCAAGGCTCCCGTTGCAGGTATCTCCTGCGGTCTTATCACCGAGGGCGAGCGTTGGATGACAATGGTTGATATCCAGGGCCTTGAGGACTTCTTCGGCGATATGGACTTCAAGGTAGCTGGTACACACGAGGGTATCACAGCAATCCAGATGGACCTCAAAATCAGCGGTCTTACACCTGAAATGGTTAAGGAAGCTCTTGCAAAGACTCACAAGGCTCGTCTGTTCATCCTTGACGAGGTAATGCTCAAGGCAATCGCACAGCCGCGTGAAGAGCTTTCACCTTTCGCTCCCAAGATGTTCACAACAACAATCCCTGCTGACAAAATCAGCGAGGTTATCGGCAAGAGCGGTAAGGTTATCAAGGAGATCCAGGCAGAGTGTGAGGTTAAAATTGATATCGAAGAGGACGGCGAGTTCGGACAGGTATTCGTTGCAGGTCTTGACACAGAGAAGTGCAAGCGCGCAGTTGAAATTGTTCAGACAATCGCTTCCGATCCCGAGCCCGGTGCAATGTACCTTGGCAAGGTTACAAGAATCATGGACTTCGGCGCGTTTGTAGAAATCGCACCCGGCAAGGAAGGCCTTGTTCATGTTTCACAGCTCGATGTTAAGCGCACTGAGAACGTGACCGACGTTGTAAACGTTGGCGATATCATCCGCGTAAAGGTAATGGAAATCGACGACAAGGGCAGACTCAACCTGAGCCGCCGTCAGGTTCTTATTGACGTTGACGGATTAAAGCCCGAGGACGATGGCGATAAGCCCCAGCGTCCGCGCCGTCCCAGAAACAATAACCGCGGCAGAAGATAAATAATCCAAAAGGCTTGAAGCAATACGCTTCGAGCCTTTTTTGTATGATATTTTCGTCAAATATCCCTATTTACAAATTATTCTATTTTTGTTAATGTATAAATGTAAAATTTGTTTATGGAGTGGTGACATCAAAAAATCCTGTCAGCTTTTCTGAGTACGGCAATGCTTTTGGGCATGGCGATGCCTGCTACAGTGTCGGCGGCACAGACAGGCGAAAAGGGAATGAAAATCGTAAACGGCTCTGCACAGCCGATTGTGCAGTATTCCGACGCGCGTGCTGAGGGCTATTCAAACGATAACAGTGACATTCTCCGCTTTTCGGTGTGCGTGGAAACCGACTACGATACCGACCTCGACGGAAAGCCCGACCTTATAAAAGCGTATGTACAGGTTCCGCGCGCGGCGGCAGAGGGATATTACAAAGCACCAGTTATCTACGAAGCGCGCCCTTACACAATGGGTAAGAACTATTCAGGCTTCACGGATGCCGATGAAACGGTAGATGATGAGCAGCTTAAAGCAAAGCCCGCAAAGCGTACCCCTAGCGGCTCTGTTACAACATTGCAGGCAGCGTCTCAGGAAAATATGGCAAACTGGAACGTCACATTCGGTACAAGCTCAACAATTTATCCCATTAGAATCGGAATGTATGATTATTCTTTGGTTCGCGGCTTTGCTGTAATACAGGCTGCAGGACTGGGCACCTACGGCTCCGAGGGCATACTATGCACGGGAACCGAAATGGAAACTCAGGCGTTCAAAAGCGTTATCGAATGGCTCAACGGCAAGCGCAAAGCATACACTAATCTAACTGACAACAAAGAAATCTCAGCCGACTGGTCAAACGGCAAGGTTGGAATGATAGGCGGTTCTTAATCGGGTTCAGCGGCGTTCGCTGTAGCGACAACGGGCGTTGAAGGCCTTGAAACGATCGTACCGATAGCAGGCGTATCAAGCTGGTATGATTATTCCAACTCACAGGGAACGGTGCGCGGATTTCATCCTGCGTTTGACTACACTTCACGACTTATGCAGATATGCTCCAGCCGACTCCTTAAAGATTACACTGCCGAACAGCACTTAACATTCGATAAATACTCTACATATGTAAAGAACACGCAGGTAGCCCTTCAGGGTTTCTACGGCGAATTCTGGGATAGACGCGACTACTTTAAGAACAGTAATATTAAAGCCTCAGCGTTGCTTATTCAGGGTTTAAACGATACCAATGTAACGCCTAAGCAGTTTGACTTAATGCGCGACGCGTTTTTAAAGTCAGGCGCAACCGTAAAAGCTGTGCTCCACCAGAATGCGCACGCAAATCTTTTCAACTTTGAGAGTAACTATGACATAATGATCGGCGACGTCTCATACAGCGAATACATTAACCGCTGGTTTTCACACTACCTCGCCGGAGCCGACAACAATGTTCAAAATCTTCCGTCCTTCACCGTACAAAGCAATCAGGACGGCAAATTCTACAGTGCGGAGGATTGGAAAACAGGCGTAAAAACTGCGGTTTATCCTTACGATGCAAGCGAGCATAAGGTTGACGCTAACGACGCGCACATGATGGACAATCTGTTGTTAAGCGACACCTTTAAGGGCAAGTCAAATTCAAACGCTCTTTTGTGGAAAAGAGAGATAACATCACCGATCACCCTCAACGGACCGACTGAGGTTCATGTAAGAGCAAAGACTGATGACATCGATAAAGGCGAGATTATTATGAGCGCTGTGCTTGTTGACAGAGCCGATTCACCGTTCAACTGCTACGTAATACCCGAAGGCAGGACAACCCTCGGACGCACCATAATCAAGGAAAAGGCAGTAGAGGTAGGCGGCGGACATGAGCCGTACGATATTGCCGAATGGAACAGCTCAATGATTACCTCAAAAATCGTTGCCGAAGGCTCAATCGATTTACGTAATCCCGAGGCAGGCTATGAGCCTTCAACCGCGGTAACGCGCTCAGAGCCAATCAAAAAAGGCGAATATTACGACTACACGATCTGGCTTAATCCAAATTACTACACCGTAGCGGCAGGACATCATCTTGAACTGTACATAGTTCCGTTCTGTTCATTCAGCATGGAAATGAGCTACTACGAACTGGGCTACACTTCTTCAAATAACGCGCCTATAACGCACGACTATAGCTTTACAGTTGACAACAGCCAAAGTTACACGCTGATATCAACCACAGAGGAAAACCCGTTCCTGATGGGAGACTCAAACCTCGACGGAATAGTAAGCATCAAGGACGCGTCCGATATCCAGAAAGCCGCAATCGGACTGATTAATCTGAACAGTATGTCAAAGAAGGTAGGAGATGTAAACGGCGACGGAAAGCTCACTGTTTCCGACACCACCTGCATCCAAAGATACCTCTCAAATTATAAAAACGGAATAGGCAAGACAGGCAAAGCAAGTTAAAATGAAAACGGAGCTGACTCAAATGAGCCGGCTCCGTTTTATGATTGTTTAATTAACTTTCAGGATTTTGCTGATATCGAGGTAATCTGTAACCATTGCGCCGTGATCTTTTTCAAGGCGATCCTTCCAGCAGCTTCTGCCTACAACAGTTTCCGAGTTGTCGCCGAGCTCCCAGTTGAAGTTACCCTCGATTGTGTGGATGTAAGTAACCTTACCGTTCTTGTCCTTGTCAACATATTCAATGTATCCAACGTGAGTTCTTCCGTCCTCATACGGATATTTCTGGAATGAGGTCATGAAGATATCGCCGGGCTTAGCCTCATAGTTAGTGCTGAATGTGTTGTACCAGCCGCCGAGCTTACGCGCTTCGTTGGCGATTTCACTAACATGCCAGCGCGGGGGAATCTGATTGGTAACGTTGCTCTGAGTGCGTGAGTACATATCCATTGCGCCCCAGCCGAATACCGCGCACCACTGAGTGCCGTAGCCAAGACCGAAGTTACCGTACTTGTTAACGTGGTCAATATACTTGCGGTTTTTGTTGCCTACCTGCTTGCTGAGGAAGTCGATCAAGCCTTCTCTTAGCTGTCTTGTCTTTTCTGACATATTGCCCATAACGCAGATTTTCCATCTTGATTTGCTCAGTGCGCTTGTGTACTTAGTAGCGTTAGCGTTAAGAGCGCGAACCATGTAAGTGAATTTTACGCCCGAAACCATTTTCTTATCGGTGAACTTTGTGCCGGTAGTGTCGCCCATAGTAACCCATGAATCGCTGCCCTGCTTGCGGTATACGCGATATCTCTCCGCGTAATTGTTTTTATCCCAGTTAATCTCAAAAACATTATTGTTTCTGTTAATCGAAGTGATTTTGGGAGCGGCAACATATGTATTCTTCCAGCCGTTTGAGTTGTAGGGGCTTACAAATTCACCCTTGCTGTTCTCGTAACGGATGGTGTAAGTCCATTTAGCGCCGTTTGTCAGATTTTTGTGCACATAAGAGTTTGTGGTCAGCTTTGCAAGCTTGCGCCAGGTGTTGTTGCTGTCGCGGTAGAAAACGCGGTAATTAACGCCTGATTTTGCAGGCCATGTAAGCTTTGTGCCTCCGTCAACATTTTCAATCTTTGTAATGCTTGGTGTAACAACAAATTTGTGAGCATAGCCGTCCTTGTTGTATCCGCTGATAAAGCTTCCGTCGCTGCCAATTGCGCGTACGGTGTAAATATAGCTTGAATTGTTCTTGGAAACCTTGTGGATATAGCTCAGACAAGTTGAGTTGCCAAGGCCTTTCCAGGTGTTTCCGCTCTTGATGAACACGCGGTATTTAACCGCTCCCGCGTACTTAGTCCAGCCGATTTTAACGCTGTCCTCGCGGTTCTCAAGCAGATTGATCTTAGGATAATTCTCCTGAGCGGCAGCAGGAATTTCCTGAATCTGCGCGGCGGTCTGCTGCGTTTCCTCAACGGTTGCGGCAGAAGCAGCCGAGGCAGTACCCACAAGTCCTGATACAGCCATAGCGGCTGTAAGCAAAAAACTTACTGTTTTTTTCATTTGCATACTCCTTTTGGCAGTAATTGCCTATAATCTCTTAACCTATATTATAGTTAATTTCTGCCATTTCTGCAACCTCTTTTTTCGAATTATCTCATTTTTTGCCCTTTTTAATAATAATTACCGATAAAGACTATCACATTTTGAAGTACGGTGGTCCGGACGGTGAGCTGGGAGCGTCTCTGCGATATCTCAGCCAGCGTTTCACAATGCCTATGCCCGAGCTTAAAGCGACACTGACGGATATAGGTACAGAAGAGCTGAACCATCTTGAAATGATAGGCGCAATAGTCTATCAGCTGACCAAGAATTCAACCCCTGAGGAAATCCAAAAGGCTGGACTTGACGCGTATTTTGTAGATCATACGCTCGGAATTTATCCTGCCTCTGCCGCTGGAGTACCGTTTACCGCCGCGTATCTCCAAAGCAAGGGTGACGCAATAACTGATTTGCACGAAAACATGGGCGCGGATGAAAAGGCAATATATGCACTACTAAATTTAATATCATACCGATACAAATCATACTTTTTCGATTATGCGCTTCTGTACAGTGTTTTTACCGCTAATTCCATTGACACCCCCTGAAAATGTGGTATAATAAACGCTGGTAAAGAACATTTTTTATTACCCGTCCGATTGCCGTTTTACGGCAAGGTGATAGTTTAATTGGTAAGGATGACATTCAAACGAAGTTATACCTTAAAAGCAGAAGAAATATGCAAGAATGTGAAATATGTGTGTAAAGGAGAATTTAAATTGAAGAACACAGTTTTAACATTACAGCAGGCAAAAAATGAAAACAAAAAAATAACCATGCTCACAGCTTACGATTATTCAACCGCTCGCCTTATTGACGAGGCAGGCGTAAACATGATTCTCGTAGGCGATTCGCTAGGAAACGTAATGCTCGGTTACGAGGATACCGTATCCGTAACAATGGAGGACATGATTCACCACGGCGCGGCAGTAGCGCGCGGAGCGAAAAACGCAATGGTTGTAGTAGATATGCCCTTTATGTCATACCAGACAAGCGTGTATGACGCTGTGGTAAACGCGGGCAGATTAATGAAAGAAGCCAGGGCAAACGCGGTTAAGCTCGAGGGCGGCGTTGAGGTAAAGGAGCAGATAAAAGCGATCGTTGCTGCCGGAATCCCCGTGGTTGCACATATCGGACTTACTCCTCAGTCGGTAAACGCATTCGGCGGCCATAAGGTACAGGGCAAAACCGAAGCGGCAGCAAAAAAGCTGATTGCCGACGCGCTGGCGGTTGAAGAAGCAGGCGCGTTCTGCGTAGTGATCGAGGGCGTTCCGGCAAAGCTTGCGGCGCTCATCACCAAAAAGCTGACTATTCCCACAATCGGAATCGGCGCAGGAGCAGAGTGCGACGGTCAGGTTCTCGTATATCAGGACATGCTTGGAATGTATTCCGACTTCACACCAAAATTTGTAAAGAAATTCTCCAACGTCGGCGAAGTAATGAAGGCGGCGTTTGAGCAGTATATAAACGAAGTACAAAGCGGAGTTTTCCCGTCTCAGGAGCACTGCTACGCAATCGACGACGAAATAATTGAAAAACTGAAATAAGGGGGAGCAGACGATGATTTTAGCAAGAACCGTAAAGGAAGTAAAAGATCAGGTACGTGAATGGAAAAAACAGGGGTTTAGCGTAGGTCTTGTTCCCACCATGGGCTATCTTCACGAGGGACACCAAAGCCTTGTAAAAAGAGCCGTTGCCGAAAACGACAAAGTTGTAGTAAGCGTATTTGTCAATCCCATTCAGTTTGCGCCCAACGAGGATCTGGAAACCTATCCGCGCGACCTTGAAGCCGACTGCGCGCTCTGCGAGAGTACAGGTGCGGCGATGGTATTCCATCCCGAGCCGAGCGAGATGTACGGAGATGATTTTACCACATTTGTGGATATGACCGGCGTTACAAAAGAACTGTGCGGAAAAAGCCGCCCAACTCATTTCAGAGGTGTTTGCACCGTAGTAAACAAGCTCTTTAATATAGTTACTCCGGATAAGGCGTATTTCGGTCAGAAGGACGCGCAGCAGCTTGCGGTAATCAGAAGAATGGTTCGCAACCTCAATATGAATCTTGAGGTTGTAGGCTGTCCAATCATCCGTGAAGCGGACGGACTCGCAAAAAGCTCGCGCAACACTTACCTTTCTGCCGAGGAACGCAAGGCGGCTCTTGTGCTCAGCAAAGCGATATTCTTAGGCGAGAAAATGATAAAGGACGGAGAGCGCGACGGTGATAAGGTACTTTCCGCAATGACTGAGTTGATTGAATCAGAGCCTTTGGCAAAGATTGACTATGTTGAAATGGTAAAGTGGGATTCAATAGAAATTCACCACCAAATCGACGGTCCTGTGCTCACAGCTATAGCAGTATACATCGGCAAAACCCGACTGATTGATAACTTTATCGCGGAATAAGGGAGAACAATGAACATTACATTACTAAAGGGAAAAATCCACCGCGCCACCGTAAAACAGGCTGAACTCAGTTATGTGGGCAGTATTACAATCGATGAAGCGCTTATGGAAGCTGCGGGAATCATGGAATACGAGCAGGTTCAAATCGTTGACGTTAACAACGGCAGCCGCTTCACAACCTATGTAATCGCGGGACAGCGCGGCAGCGGACTTATTTGTCTTAACGGTGCGGCAGCCCGCCAAGTCAGCGTGGATGATAAGATTATTATTATGTGCTACGCTCAGATGACGCCCGAAGAAGCGTCAACACACGCTCCAAAGGTAGTTTTTGTGGACGATAACAACCAAATTACTAAAACAACAAGATACGAAAAGCACGGTAAGCTGTGCGATATGTAAGGGTGCGTATATGTTAAAAGGAAAAACAGTGGTTCTCGGCGTAACGGGAAGCATTGCGGCGTATAAAATAGCAAATCTCGCAAGCAGTCTTGTAAAGCTGCACGCGGACGTACATGTAATAATGACAAAAAACGCCGCTAATTTTATCAATCCCATTGCGTTTGAAACACTTACCAAAAACAAGTGTATGATCGATACCTTTGACCGTGATTTCATTTTTAACGTTGCGCACGTTTCAATTGCAGACAAGGCGGACGTTATGCTGATAGCTCCGGCATCGGCAAATATCATAGCTAAAATGGCGCACGGAATTGCCGATGATATGCTCAGCACAACTTACCTGGCGATGAAATGCCCTGTAATCGTTTCACCTGCGATGAACGTTAATATGTTCACAAATCAGGTGGTGCAGGATAATATTAAAACGCTTGAAAAATACGGAGTTACTGTCATTCCGCCCGATAACGGATATCTTGCCTGCGGATACACGGGAACGGGCAAAATGCCTTCGGAGCAGGTGCTTCTCGACTACATTCTGCGTGAAATCGCAAAGGAAAAGGATTTGGCAGGGAAAAAGGTGCTTGTAACCGCAGGTCCTACCAGGGAGAGCATCGACCCGGTTCGCTTTATTACAAATCACTCCACAGGAAAGATGGGCTACGCTGTAGCGCGCCAGGCTATGCTTCGCGGAGCGGAGGTAACTCTTGTCAGCGGTCCCGTAAGTATTGCTCCTCCGCCGTTTACAAAGCTTGTTAGCGTTCAGAGCGCTCAGGATATGTTTGAAGCGGTCAGCGAAAACTATTCGGACATGGATATAATCATAAAAACCGCCGCTGTTGCGGACTATACCCCCGTCAGCACAGCCGCCGAGAAAATCAAAAAGTCCGACGGCGACACTGATATGGCTATTCCCATGAAGCGCACAACCGATATTTTAAAGTGGCTCGGCGAGCATAAGCGTGTCGGTCAAATTCTCTGCGGCTTTTCAATGGAAACCGAGAACATGCTTGAAAATTCACGCGAAAAGCTTAGCAGGAAAAACGCGGATTTAATAGCCGCGAATTCTCTCAGAGATG
Organism: uncultured Eubacteriales bacterium; assembly: GCA_900315085.1. Taxonomy (GTDB): domain Bacteria; phylum Bacillota; class Clostridia; order Oscillospirales; family Acutalibacteraceae; genus Ruminococcoides. Next base: position 18,636 of record OMXW01000006.1, on the reverse strand, counting down.
AGGGCTCGGGCTTTGGAACAGATACAAATCACCTTGTGCTGATTAAAAAGGACGGAGTAACCGATTTGCCTCTCCTTTCAAAAGCAGACGCCGCGGACAGGCTTCTTGACGAGCTACTTGCTCTCAGCAATAAATAATTCAAACCTCTGCCAACTTCGGCGGAGGTTATTTTTTCATCTTCCTTTCATAAATATTGGCAAGGAGTGATTTTGTTATGGAAATAAAAGTGAACAGCATCTTTAAGAGCAAGTGCGAAAGCGAGAAAAAGGAATTGTTAAATAATGCGGCAGCATATATAATTATTAACCGTGAAAGAGCCTGATTTATGCAAAAACAAATCGCCGCTTTATATGCCAGGCTCTCGCAGGAGGACAGAAATAAACTGAGCAGGGATGATGAAAGCGAAAGTATTATAAATCAGCAGAATATTCTAACCGATTATTGCAAAAGAAACGGCTTTGAAATATATGATATCTATAAAGACGAGGATTTCAGCGGCTCAGACAGAGAACGTCCCGAATTCAACCGAATGATTTCCGACGCACGAAAAAAGCGCTTTAACACAATAATCTGCAAAACCCAGTCAAGATTTGCTCGTGATATGGAGCTTATTGAAAAGTATGTAAACGGATTATTTCCGATATGGGGGATTCGTTTTATTTCGGTTGTAGATAACGGCGATACAATGAACAGAGCAAACAGGAAAACGCGCCAGATTTTCGCTCTTACCGATCAGTGGTACCTCGAGGACTTGTCGGAAAATATCCGCGCAACTCTTTCAAATAAACGCAGACAGGGACTTTGGGTAGGAGCTTTCGCGCCGTTTGGATATATAAAAGATCCGCAAAATAAGAACCGCCTGATTATTGACGATGAAGCCGCAAATACGGTCAGATATATTTTTCGACTATATTTAAATGGTATGGGAGTAACCTCAATCGCAAGAATATTAAATACTGAGAGAATACCAAATCCCGCGACATATAAAAAACAGCACGAACAATCTTTTCAGAATATCCACCGAGATTGCTCGGATATGTGGCATACATATTCGGTGCAGAGAATTCTTTCAAATCAGATTTACATAGGAAATACGGTTCAGGGCAGGCAGGAAAAGGTTTCCTATAAATCAAGCAAGCAGAGGCAAAAACCGCCGTCTGAGTGGGATATTGTTGAGAATACGCATGAAGCAATAATCAGCCGTAAAGTATGGGATAAAGCGCAGAAGCTCAGGAAAGAGAAGCTAAAAAGCGGAAAAACAGGGAAGCCGAACGTTTTGGCAGGAAAAGTAAGGTGCCTTAACTGCGGCGGCTCAATGCGAGTATACTATTCGGGCGGAAAAAGATATTTCCGTTGTAATACCGCCTTTGTTGACAAATCCCGATGCGGAGGTATGACAATATCTGAAACAGTCTTGCACGGGGAGATAATATGTAAACTCAAAACAATCCTTGAAAAATATCTTGACCAAAATATGCTGTCAGAATTAATTAATACACAATCGGAATATTCTGAACAGTATTTGAAGCCTGAAACCTTAAATTCAGAGCTTGCAAAGCTTAATAACCGGCTGAACTCAATTTATTATGATAAACTTGACGGACTGATAACAAAAGAAGAATATTTGAGTTTAAAAAAACGTTTCTCGGAGGAAATAAAAACAGTTAAAAGCGAATTATCACATATTCCAAATAATACTCCGAATCTTAACCAACTGAAAACTATAAGCAAGCTTGACTATTTGACTGCTCAAACACTTATAGAAAAAATAGAAATAGGAGGGAGCAGAAATAACAGAGTAATAAATATTTACTGGAACTTTTGAAGTGTCTATACAGCCTTAGGGGAGCAAAAGGCAAGAACAACCTACGATAACATCCTGCGCTTCTGCGATGATTACGATGTAAAGGACGCAATTAGATTTTTACGCGAACGCGAGGTTGTACACTATCAGAGATTTGGTGAGAACTTGCGTTTGCTCACAGATTCCCTAAATGAAAAGAACTTCTACGCGTTCAACCCGTCCTATGATAAGGCGTGCTTTAAAAAACAAAATAAGAAATAATAATTTAAGCCGCGATCTTATTTGACCGCGGCTTAATAAATTTATTTTACCAGGATTTCAAATGTTTCCTTTACTTTATCCTTTTGATTGCAGGCAATCAGCGCTGTGTAGTTTCCTTTTGAAACAATCTCGGAATTATTTTTATCCGCGCCGATTGAGGTCAGATGTTTGTCCAATGAAGCTTTTAGAGCTTCGGTATCCGATGAATCTTTCAGCTCTACAGCGGCGATCTCATACGGTTTTCCTGTTTCCTCATATGACCAGAAGTATGATTTTACCTTTGAAAAATCAAAATCGCAGTGCTGCCTGAACTTCTGACCGTCCTTGTCCTCGTCGTTGCTGACAGTCATCATAATAGGCAGAGTATCATCTGCTTTCAGCATTTTTTGACTGAGTTCAAACATATCCGCAAAAACCTCGCTGCTTTGGGACGAGCCGTTTTGAGAATTATTTGAGCAGGCGGTGAAAGCGGTTACGGAAATTACGGCGAGCAACAGTGCGATAATCTTTTTCATTATTTATACCTCCGCGTTTTTGAACATATTTTACCATAATATTATTGTTAAATCAATCGGTAAGGTTTGGAATATACCATTTTAAAGCGTCTTTTTTGCTGAATCCGTTTTTGCACAGATAATTAATTCCGTCAGCGCTTACACCCTCGCAGCTGTTGTTTTTGCTGTAATTATTTGAAAAGCAGTCCCACGGAGAGGCAACAGGGGAGATATAGTCATATTTTTTCGATTTTTGTGTTGAACCGTTTGAGCAAACTGATAATGGAATAAATTTAATACTATTGTTTATGTATAATTCTGATTTCGAATTATAAAGCGCCTTAATTCTTTTAAATAATTCCTTATCGGAAATATCCTTGCTTTCGTACGAATAACCGGACTTAATATTTGTAACAATAACCTCTGTAATCGCCTCAATTGCCTCGTCGCAAAATTCATTGTTGCAGTAAGCGCAGGCGGTTTTACATACAATGTCGGAAATATCATCGGAAGAATTTTCCTTTTTTGTTTTGGCTTCAAAGTTAAGGCAGACAACGGGAATAGTTGCCATTGCCGCAAAAATACAAATCAGCATAAAAATCTTATGCTTCAATAAGATTACCACCTTTTTCACACTACTTAACAATAAAAAACCGCTATAGATTAATTTTATTATCATTATTTTTGCTTGACAATGCGCTGTATTTAGCTTAAAATATTATATGTACGCATTTTAGCTAAGATAACTTGTGGAACTAATTTGATTCAAAACAGGGTGGAGACTATTTATGAAAGTAAAATATTCTGTATTCCCGTTTGTTCCGGCATTCATAGCAATGATGTTCCTGAAGCTGATGAGTCTTTTCGGGCTTGACGGCAACGGACTGTTTCTCGGAATGAACGTAATGAACATCACATATACCGTAATCGGTATATCAATCGGTCTTTTTATTGTTTCTATTATTCTTAACATATTTGACCGTAAAACCGCTCCGGTTTATCCTGTTAAAAGGAATGTAGCCGCAGGCGCACTGTCACTTTTGAGCGGCGCAGCGATAATCGCGGCATCAGCGGCAAGATTTTCAGCCGCGCTTTCTAACAGCATTGATTCCGAATACTACATGATGATTATCATCTGTGCTATTTTCTCATTGCCGGCAGGCATTGCGCTAATGCTCATATCAAAGGTGCATTTTCAGGGCAAGAGCATAGTTTCGAACATCTCGATGCTCTTTGTATTCCCCGCGCTTTGGGGATGCGCGGAGCTTGTGTCCGAATTCCTTATGGCTACTAAAGCTTCGATTTACTCAAGAGATTTGACCTCTATGTTCTGCTATATCTTCATGACGCTTTATCTGTTCTCAAATTCAATGATCGTTTCAAGAATAAAGGGCAGAAATCCAGTTAAATCCTGCTTTATTTACGGTTTACCCGCTGTTGCGGTTAATATCACATTCGGCGTTTATGAGATCCTTCGCCTCACAAGAGAGGGATATGAGTACTCCGCACTGCTCGCGGCTGTACAGTTTATTATTCTCGGTCTGTATGCCGCTTCGTTCATCGCCGAGATGTTCATGAACTCATACACAAAGGATGAGTTTGAAGTAGTAGACGGACTTCCTGCCGACGATAAAACCGTTAAGCAGATCAAAGAAAAAAAGAAGCCTACCAAAGAGGAAAAAGCGGTTGTTGAGCAGGCTGAAACCGAAAAGGAATATATCAACACCGAAGAGTACGAAGATCTGGTTTTTTCAGAAAGACCCGCGGGGAATGATCCTCATGTAAAGTACGATGACGACTATTACACCAATGCCAAAGGTCTGGATGATTTTATAATCGGTTACAGCATTGATGAAGAGGACGACGAACCGATTCCTTATTTCACAAAGCACGAGCAAAAGAATACCGAGGCTCCTTTGACCGTTCCGTATCAGGATGATATTGAAATGAACTCAAAGAAGGCTGAAAAAGAAAAGAAAAAGTTCGAGAAAAAATCAGTTTCCGACGCTCAGCGTATGCTTGAGGAAGCCAAGAAAGCCGAAATAAAGTCGCGTTCTAAGAACGATGACGATAATAAAAAGGCTGCCGAGGCAAAAATGGAAGAGCAGGCAAAGAAGCTTGTTGAAGCAAAAAAAGCCGAGGAAGCAGAAAAGGCAGCCAAAGCAAATCAGGCTGAGGAAGAAAAAAGCAATGCTGATTTTGTTAACGCGCAGCTCAAAAAATCGCAGGTACCGGAAACCAAGGATGATGATTACTATGAGCGCAGACTTAATGAAATCAACAATCTGTTAAAAGATTTTGAAAAATAATTACACTTGACATTGTGAATTTGCAGTGTTATTATATGTCTAACAGCAGTGATAAGGACAACAGTTGCAACAATCCGTTTCCAGAGAGTGAAGCAAATGCTGAAAGCTTCATATTCGGACTTGCCGCTTACCGCCTTTGAGCTCCGCGCAGGAAATGGCGCGGCGTAATCCGCGTTAAGGAACAAAGAGGTTTAATTCTTTATTTGAATTAAACGAACTTGGGTGGAACCACGAGAAACTTCGTCCCAATACCTTTACGGGTATTGGGACTTTTATATTTTTGTTAGATAGGAGAATACTAATGATTAATGTTGAATTAAAAGGCGGCGTTATCAAGGAATTTGAAAACGGTGTATCGCCCGCGGAAATCGCAAAATCAATCGGCATGGGCTTGTATAAAAGCGTATGCGCGGCAAGAGTTAACAATGAGGTTAAGGATTTGAGAACTCCTCTAAACGAGGACTGCAAGCTTGAGCTTCTCACGTTTGACGATCCGGACGGAAAGCATGCTTTCTGGCATTCCGCGTCGCACGTTCTTGCGCAGGCTGTAAAAAGACTGTACCCGAACGCAAAATGTGCAATCGGCCCCGCAATTGAAAACGGATTTTACTATGACTTCGATGTAGAAAAGCCTTTCTCAAACGAGGACTTACAGAAAATCAAGGCAGAGATGAAAAAGATTGTAAAGTCAGGTCTTGAAATCGAGCGTTTTGAGCTTCCTCCCGAGGAGGCGGTTGCAAAGCTCACAGAGATGAACGAGCCCTACAAGGTTGAGCTTGCTTCAGAGCACAGCGACAAGGGCGAGAACATCAGCTTCTATAAGCAGGGTGAGTTTACAGACCTTTGCGCAGGTCCTCACCTCATGAGCGTTGCTCCCATCAAGGCTGTTGAGCTTACAAACTGTACAGGCGCGTACTGGAGAGGCGACGCGAACAAAGCACAGCTCTGCCGCGTTTACGGTATCGCTTTCCCGAAAGCTTCAATGCTTGAGGAGCATTTAAAGATGATGGAAGAAGCAAGAAAGCGCGACCATAATAAAATCGGCCGTGAGCTCGGTTTCTTTACAACAGTAGATTACATCGGTCAGGGCTTGCCTATTCTTCTTCCAAAGGGCGCGAGAGTAATTCAGCTTTTGCAGCGTTTTGTTGAAGATAAGGAGCAGAGCCTCGGCTGGCAGCTCACAAAAACTCCGTTTATGGCAAAGAGCGACCTTTATAAAATCAGCGGACACTGGGATCACTATCAGGACGGCATGTTCATCTTCGGCGACCCCGACAGCGACGAGGAAGTTTATGCTCTCAGACCAATGACATGTCCGTTCCAGTATCAGGCATATCTCAACAAGCAGCGTTCATACCGCGATCTGCCGCTGAGATATAACGAGACTTCAACACTCTTCCGCAACGAGGCTTCGGGTGAGATGCACGGTCTGATCCGCGTTCGCCAGTTTACGATCTCGGAAGGTCACCTTATGTGTACTCCCGAGCAGCTCGAGGATGAGTTCAAGAGCTGCGTTGAGCTCGCTTCATATATGCTAAAGACTGTTGGTCTTTATGAGGATGTAAGCTACCGCTTCTCACAGTGGGATCCCGACGACCGTGAAAAATATATCGGAACAAAAGAGGAGTGGGACAATGTTCAGGATATGATGGGAAAAATCCTTGATAACCTTGAAATTCCGTACAGCATCGGAATCGGTGAGGCAGCGTTCTACGGTCCCAAGCTCGATATTCAGATCAAGAACGTATACGGTAAGGAAGATACTCTGATCACAATTCAGATCGACCCGTACCTCGCTGAGAAATTCAATATGGAATACGTTGACCGCGACGGCGTTAAGAAGCATCCGTTTATTATTCACCGTACATCAATCGGCTGCTACGAGAGAACTCTCGCACTGCTTATTGAAAAGTATGCAGGCGCATTCCCGATGTGGCTTGCTCCCACGCAGGTTAAGCTGCTTGCCGTTGCAGACAGACATCTTGACTATGTATATGAAATCAAAAAGCAGCTTGAGGCAGCAGGTCTTCGCGTTGAGGTTGACAGCAGAAGCGAGAAAATCGGATACAAAATCCGCGAGGCTCAGCTTGAGAAAATTCCTTACATGTTCATCGTAGGCGATAAGGATATCGAGGCAGGCACAGTTTCGGTTCGTCACAGAAAAGAGGGCGACCTCGGAGCTATGAAGCTGGAAGAATTCCTCGCTATGGCTAAAGAGGAAATTGATACAAAACAAATTAAGTAAGCAGGTGTAATATGGGACTGACCCCGTCCGAAAAAAAGCGGTACAACGAATCAAAAAAACGGCGCAGACAGGCTCTTGAATCCTATGAAACAGGCAGAATAAAACCAATCAGGTCAAAGAGCAGGATTTTTGCGGTTATTGCTGCTGTTTTGGCTGTCGCGGTAATTGTATCAATTGTTGTGCTGGTTAAAAGCATGGGTTCGGGCAGTCAGTCCGCCGTTCCTGCGGTCAGTCAGTCATATAATTCCGCCGATCTGTTAAAAATCGTAAGCGCGCGTTATCCTCTCGAAAAAACTGAGGTTCCCGAGCTTTCGGATTTTCAAGGCTATAAGGTCAACAGCATTATGCTTTCGGATATAAAGAAAATGTTTGACGCGGCAAAGGATAAAGGAATAAGCCTAAAGATAAAAAGCGCATATATCAGCTATGACGAACAGGAAAAGCTGTTTGAAAAGAAGCTGAAAGAGGTTAACAGGGACGGAAAGTTCTCTCAGGTTCGCGCGTCGGCTATGGCGTCAGCTGATGTCAGCCGCGCAGGGGAGAGCGAAGCTCAGCTTGGAATGCTGGTTGATTTTGATATCAGCAATTCAAAAGCAAAAGCGTTTCTTGAGCGCGAAGGAATTGAGTACGGTTTTATCCTCCGTTTCCCCGATACGAAAGAGGATTTGACTCATCATAACTATTCCGCTTCCGTTTTTCGTTATGTAGGCAGTGAATACGCCGGAAAAATGCGTACTTTGAATATGTGCCTTGAAGAATTTTCCGATTATCAGGCGGAAAAGTAACCGAATTAACATTCAAAATAAAAAATTTAAAAAAACACTTGCATTTTGTAAACAAATGTAGTATAATCAATCTGTTAATTGTGTAAAGTAAGTAGGTGAAAATAATGAAAGAAAATATCCATCCTAAGTATGAGCAGACAACAATTACTTGTGCTTGCGGTAATGTTATTGAAACAGGTTCAACAAAGAAGGACATCCGTGTTGAAATTTGTTCTAAGTGTCATCCTTTCTACACCGGAAAGCAGAAACTCGTTGACACAGGCGGACGTGTTGACAGATTCAAGAAGCGTTTCAATATCGAAAAGTAATTTCATTTTTCAGACTACAAAGGCGGCACAGCGTGCCGCCTTGTTTTCATTTTGAGAGGTAACTATGTCTGACAGCTACAAAACAGTAAAAATTGAATCTTTCGGCGAGTTTACAGAAAAGCGTTCGCGGTTTATCGGCTACTGCAAGCCTGTCAAAACAGAGGAAGATGCCACGGCGTTTATAAATGAAATCCGCGCAAAGCACTGGGACGCGCGCCACAACGTCTACGCTTATTCTCTGCGCGAGGGAAATCTTCGCCGATACAGCGACGACGGTGAACCGTCGGGCACGGCGGGAATGCCTGTGCTTGATGTGATAACAAAAAATGAGGTTTACGATGTCTGCGTTGTTGTTACGCGATATTTCGGCGGAATTCTACTCGGCAAGGGAGGTCTTGTCCGCGCATACGCTCAGGGCGCAAAGCTTGCACTTGAAGCTGGACAGGTGATAAAAATGCAGAGCTGTCTGCTGTGTTCGCTCGGCTGCAGTTACAATCAGTACGGAAAGGTAAGCGCTGCGGTTATTGACGCGGGCGCTCAGATTGACGACACATTGTATGAAGCCGATGTTGTAATAAAGTTTCATATGCCGTCAGAGTTATTGCCCTTGCTCAACAAAAAACTTGCCGATATTTCGGCAGGTGAGGTGCAGGCAGAGGGAAAAGAAGAAAAATATTTTGTTTTTGAATAAATTTTTTGAAAAATAAAGGATATAATGTAATTTGTGCGTAAAAAGATAATAGGAAGGCGAAAGGAGGAGTTCAATGGCGTTTCCCGAAAGCTTTTTGCAGGAGCTTAAGCTTCGCAATGATATTACCGAGCTTGTTTCGTCATATATCACGCTCAAAAGGCGCGGCAGAAACATGGTTGGACTCTGTCCGTTTCACGGTGAAAAAACGCCTTCGTTTAATATTTATACCGAAAACGGCTCTTTTTACTGCTTTGGCTGCGGCGTAGGCGGCGATGTAATCACCTTTGTTATGAAGATGGAGAACCTCGACTACGTTGACGCGGTAAAGTTTTTGGCACAGAGGGCAGGTATGGATATGCCCGAGGATTCCTATGACGACAGCATGAGCAAGCTCAGAACAAGAGTTTATGAGGCGAACCGTGAGGCGGCGCGCTATTACTACAAAATGCTGTATTCACCTGACGGAAAACACGGGCTCGACTATTTTCACGGAAGAATGCTCACAGACCGCACGATCCGCCACTTCGGTCTCGGCTTTGCGGATGATGACTGGAGCTCGCTTAGTGATTATCTAATCGGCAAGGGGTTCAGCAAAAACGAGCTTGTTGCCGCAAACCTCGCCGTGAAGCAAAAAAACGGCAACGGAATTTATGACAGGTTCCGCAACCGAGTGATGTTTCCCATTATTGATTTAAGGGGAAACGTAATCGCATTCGGCGGACGAATCATGACCGATGAAAAGCCTAAATATCTGAATACCTCCGATACTCCCGTGTTTAAAAAGAGCGAGAACCTGTTTTCGCTGAACAACGCCAAGAACTCAGGCTCACGCACATTGATTTTGTGCGAGGGCTATATGGATGTTATCGCGGTGAATCAGGCAGGTTTTCAGAACGCGGTCGCAACTCTCGGCACCGCTCTTACGCGTGAGCAGGCTATGCTTATGAAGCGTTACGCCGATGAGGTCGTTATCTGTTACGACAGCGATGAGGCAGGTCAAAAGGCAACCTCGCGCGCTATTCCGATACTTCGCAACGCAGGCTTATTAGTCAGGATACTTACTGTGCCAAGCGGCAAGGATCCCGATGAATTTATTAAATCAAAGGGAGCCGACGGCCCCGAGGCATTCAGAGCTCTTGTTGAAAAAAGCGGAAACGATGTTGAATACAGACTTCAAAAGCTCAGAAGTAACTATAATCTCAATACTTCTGACGGAAAGGTTCAGTTCCTCGAGGAAGCAACAAAGGTTATTGCCGCAATATACAGCCCGATTGAGCGCGATGTGTACATTTCAAGGCTGTGCAAGGAGTTTGAAATCAGCAAGGATTCTTTTGTGCGGCAGGTTAATTCAATCAACCGACGCAAGGATAGGGAAAACGCCAAAAAGGAAGTGCGCAGACTGCAAAATGATTTGAGCGGCAGAGGTGACAGGCTCGACACCGAGCATGTAAAAAAGCCGAGAAGCTCATCGGCTGAGGAAGCGCTTATCGCTTACCTTATCAATAATCCCGATTCCGTAAAATACATCAATGAGCGCTTGAGCAAGGATCAGTTTCAAAACGAGCTAATGAAGCGGTACTTTACTTATTTCTCAGACAGAATCGGCTCAGGACTTGATCCGCTCAATAATTTGACCGCTGATTTTTCGGAGGACGAAAGGTCGCGCGTATATAAAATAATGTCAAAGCACAGCGCGGTCGCGGGAACGCGAAGAGCGCTTGATGAATATATTCAAATCATAAACGAAGAAAGTAAAAAGTTAAACAAAAAAGATATATCAAACATGACTGCCGAGGAAATTCAGGAGTACCTTAATTCCAAAAAGTAGTCGCCGGAAAGGAAGATAATATGCCGCAGCAGGAAAAAAGATCTATAGTAAAAGAACTGGTAGAGCTTGGAAAGCAAAAAGGTCAGCTTACAAATCAGGATATTCTTGACGCTATAGGCGAGCTTGACATTGATCCCGAAAAGCTTGAAAAACTCTATGACACCATTGAGGCTCAGGGTATTGAAATCGTTGAGGATCTTGAGGACATCAAGATTGACGACATTGAGCTTGGTATCGTTGAAAACAAGGATGAAGATGGTTCAGCTCCGGCAGCCGAACAGAGCATGGCGATCGACGATCCTGTAAAGGTTTATCTAAAGGAAATCGGTCGTGTTCCGCTTCTAACCAGTGAGGAAGAGGTTGAGCTTGCTATCAGGATTTCCGACGGCGACGTAACCGCTAAGCAGCGCCTAAGCGAAGCAAACCTCAGACTCGTTGTAAGTATCGCAAAGCGTTACCTCGGCAGAGGAATGCAGTTCCTTGATCTTATTCAGGAGGGTAACCTTGGCCTTATTAAGGCTGTTGAAAAGTTTGACTACACAAAGGGCTTTAAGTTCTCAACCTATGCTACATGGTGGATCCGTCAGGCTATTACAAGGGCAATTGCCGATCAGGCGCGTACAATCAGAATTCCAGTTCATATGGTTGAAACAATCAACAAGGTCAAAAAAGTTCAGAGCCAGCTTCTCCACCAGAACGGTCACGAACCCTCTCCCGATGAAATAGCGGAAGAAATCGACATGCCTGTTGACAAGGTGCGCGAGATCATGCGCGTGGCTCAGGAGCCGGTATCGCTTGAAACTCCTATCGGCGAGGAGGAGGACAGCCACCTCGGCGACTTCATCCCCGACAATGACGCTCCCGCTCCGGCTGACGCGGCTTCTCACACAATGCTCCGCGAACAGCTCTCTGATGTTCTCTCAACGCTCACTCCCAGAGAGGCAAAGGTGCTCAAGCTCCGCTTTGGTCTTGAGGACGGAAGAAGCAGAACTCTTGAGGAGGTCGGCAAGGAATTTAACGTAACCCGTGAGCGTATCCGTCAGATCGAGGCAAAGGCGCTCAGAAAGCTCCGTCATCCCTCAAGAAGCAGAAAACTCAAGGATTACCTTGATTATTAATTTTTCTTTATTGGAATTATGGTTAGTTTTGAAGAACTCGGCGAAATGCTTGATGAAATCGCCGACGGTATGCCTTACGAGCTGTACCGCGACTTGAACGGCGGACTTTCGCTTCTGCCTCAGTTAAAGGTGCACCCCGCGGCAAAAAACAATGATTTGTTTATTCTCGGCGAGTACATACGCAATTCACTCGGAAACGCTATTGTGTTCTACTACGGCTCAATTGTGCGCGTTTACGGCAGTTTGCCAAAGGAAAGACTCTATAAGGAGCTTGTCAGGATTCTGCACCATGAGGTAAGACATCACAACGAGTACCTTGCAGGAGTTGACGACTTGGGCGACTGGGATAAGGAACAAATCAGAAAATATCTGGAAAGTTAAATAACGGACGCGGCTGTACCTTTGCCAAGGTATTTGCCGCGTCTTTTTGTATCGTCAAAATACACTAAATTTGATTTGAATTTTCTACAGATAAACAAGGTGCATAAAAAAGTAATTTCTGTATTAGAATTAAATCTGATACTGTTTTGTGATAAAATAATATAATAAATGTGCAATCAGGAGGCATTATATTGCTTTTTAAAAAAATTTTGACAGGAGTATTGACATTAGCTATGTTTACAGGGGTAGTTTCAACAGATTTAACAGCCGTTGGCGCAACCGACTACAAGGCGTATGCCGCAGAGCTTGACGAGCTTGCTTATGACGGCGACGACTTGGGTGCGACTTACACAAAGGACGAGACGACTTTTAAGGTTTGGTCGCCGAAGGCAAACGCCGTAAGCGTTGATATTTACGACGACGGCGGAAGCAGCAAGTCTATTAAAACAAAGAAGATGACGCTTGATAAAACCACAGGCGTATGGGAGGCGGTTATCCCGGGAAATCTGCTCGGAAAATACTACACCTATACCGTTACTCACGGAAAAAGCGTTAAGCAGACAGGCGATATTTACGCGCGCGCCTGCGGTGTTAACGGCAAACGCAGCATGGTAGTTGACCTTAGCAAAACAAATCCTCAGAACTGGGAAAACGACAACCATGTATTTGTGGCTCAGCAGACAAACGCAAGCGTTTGGGAGATTTCGGTTGCCGACTTTTCATCGTCGCAGACAAGCGGCGTTTCTCAGAAAAACCGCGGAAAGTTTACCGCATTTACCGAGAAAAATACAACCGTTGACGGTATTCAGGGCGGTACTCCGACCTGTGTTGATTATCTCAAAAAACTCGGCGTAAAATACGTTCAGATCATGCCAATGTACGACTTCGGCTCGGTTGATGAGAGCAAGGACATTATGAAACAGTATAACTGGGGCTACGATCCCGTTAACTACAATGTCCCCGAGGGAAGTTATTCTACAAATCCCAACGACGGCAGCGTTCGAATCAACGAGTGCAAGCAGATGATTCAGGCTTTGCACAGCGCGGGCATCGGCGTAATCATGGACGTTGTTTACAACCATACATACTCAACCGATTCATGGTTCCAGTATACCGTTCCGAATTACTACTACAGGATGAATCCCGACGGAACATTTTCCAACGGCTCAGGCTGCAGCAACGACACGGCGTCGGAGCATCTTATGTTCAGAAAATACATGATTGATTCCGTTACTTACTGGGCAAAGGAGTACCATATCGACGGCTTCCGATTTGATTTGATGGGACTTCACGACGTAACCACAATGAATCAAATCAGAAGCGCGCTTGACCATCTTTACGCGGACGGAAGCGGAACCCGAATTCTGATGTACGGAGAAGCTTGGAACATGAAAACCAATTGCGACGAGGGTACGGTGCTTGCTAATCAGCAAAACCTTTCTCAACTCGATAAACGCATTGGCGCGTTCAATGATAAAATCCGCGACGCGATAAAGGGCAGCGTTTTCGGAAGCGAACCCGGTTTTGTTCAGACGGGAAAAAGCCGTTCGGGCATTAAAAACGGCTTTTTGGGAATGTGCGTCAACAACTGGGCAAGCGCTCCCACTCAGTGCATTAATTACGCTTCATGTCACGATAACGAGGCGCTGTATGATAAACTTGTAGATTCCGTGCTCAATAACGAGGAATACCGCAAGCGCGACGATAAGCTTGTAGATATGAACAAGCTTGCAGCAGCAATCGTATTCACCTCACAGGGTGTTCCGTTTATTCTCGGCGGTGAGGAATTCGCGCGCAGCAAGGACGGCGACGAGAACTCCTACGCTTCAAGCCGCGAGAGGAATCAGCTCGACTGGAAGAGCCTCAATGAATACAGCGATTTGGTTGAATACTACCGCGGACTTATGAAAATCCGTGAAAACTTCGCAGCGTTCAGCGATCCCACTCCTATGACGGCTAACAATATTACGTCACTTGAGAATCTTCCTTCGGGTGTTTGCGCTTACACCGTAAACAACACAAACAAGAACGCTTGGGATAAAATATGCGTAATTTTCAACGGTTCTGACAGTGAGCAGAACATTTCCGTCAGCGGCGAATGGATCAAGATTGCGGATGAACACACTGCAGGCCTCAGAAATCTCGGAACATGTTCGGGCAGCGTAAAAACAGCGGCTCACTCGGCGGCGATTCTTGTTGATAAGACAAGCTATGAAAAAGCGGGTATTGAGGACTACGAGGGCGCGGTAGTTATTAACTACTTTGACAATAAAACTAAGGAAAAAATCAAAACTCAGGTAGTTTCCGATCAGATAGGTGCAAGCTACGATATTTCAAGAATAGCTCAGTCGCTTGACTACGATATGAAGTCATCCAACGGCGTTACTACCGGTGAGTTTACTCCCGAGGTAAAGTTTGTTGACGTTTACGTTGAGGAATACAGCGGAAAAACCGCTACTGTTACAATCAAGTTTGTTGACGAGAAAAGCAAAAAAGAAATAATAGATGATTTTGTAATCAAGAACAGAGAGGGAAGAAAGTACTTTACTCCCGAGATTCCGTCGGTTGAGGGATACAAGCTCAATACCGATAAACTTCCGTCAAACGGTGCCGGAATGGTTCCCGACCACGACATTACAATCACATATTACTATAAAAAGACAGACAAAAAAGAAGCCGACAAGTGCTGGATTAACCTCATTTACATGGCGGATAACGGCAAAATCCTCGACAAGAAAACCCTTAGCGGAAAGGTCGATCAGGAGTACACCGCCGAGCAGAATGAGTATGAGGACATGAACCTGATTGAAGTGCCGAACAATACAATAGGTATGTTTAAGAAGGGAGAGCAGAATATTCTTTTCCGCTACTCAACCCAGCCGGATCCTTTCGCGGATATGCTGATTTACGTCTATATCGGCGCAGGAGTAATTTTGACTCTGTGCGTCGCATCAGTAATTTTATCACGGATAAACCGCAAAAAGAAGCTCAGAGCAGGAATGGATATTGCGTCTGAGCCGTCTGCGGAAACCGAATATAAGTAAATTACCGCTCATTTACAGCGGAAATAATAAGGAGGACTTTTATGAGAAGCACAAAAAAAATACTTGCTTCTGCACTTGCCGTATGCATGCTTGCTTCAACAAGCGTTGTATCGGGCTTTGCGGCTACAACCTCGGGAGATACCGGGGCTGCGGTTAACAACTACGCAAAGGCCGCGCGCAATCTCGGTACAGACTACGGCTACAGCGGCAACGATCTTGGCGCTGTTTACTCACCTGAGAAAACAGTATTCAAGCTCTGGTCACCAACCGCAACAGAAGTAATTCTTAACCGTTACGCCACAGGCTCGGATTCCGAGGCAGGCGCAAAAAAACTTGGCAATATCCAGATGGAGAAGCTGATGGACGGCGAAAAGTGGACAGGTGTTTGGACTGCGACCGTTAACGGCGATATCGTTAACACCTACTACACTTACACCGTTACTGCCGACGCACCTTACGGCGGCAAAACTCAGACAGCCGAAACCCAGGATATCTATTCGGTGGCTACAGGCGTTAACGGTAAACGTTCAATGGTCTGCGACCTTTCAAAGACAAATCCCGACGGCTGGGATGACGACAAACACATTCTTGTTGACAAGCAGACCGACTCTCAGGTTTGGGAAATCCACATTAAGGACTTCTCATACGACAAGAGCTCAGGCGTCAGCGAGGCAAACCGCGGCAAGTATCTTGCATTTACCGAGAAAAACACAACCCTTAACAATGAGGGCAGCGTTTCAACATGCGTAGATTACTTAAAGCAGCTTGGTATTACTACAGTTCAGATCAACCCGTTCTATGACTTCCAGTCAATTAACGAGGCAGGTTCTGACACTCAGTTTAACTGGGGCTACGATCCTCAGAACTACAACGTACCCGAGGGCAGCTACTCTTCAAACCCCTACGACGGTAACGTAAGAGTTAAAGAGTGTAAAGAAATGATCAAGGCGCTCCATGACGCGGGAATTTCGGTCGTTATGGACGTTGTTTACAACCACACATTCGCATGTGATAAGGATAACTCCTGCTTCCAGGCTTCCGTTCCTTATTACTATCACCGCGTTAAGGGCGACGGCACATTCTCAAACGGCTCAGGCTGCGGCAACGAGGTTTCATCCGATTTCTTGATGACCAGAAAATACATCGTTGACTCTTGTATGTACTGGGTAAACGAGTATCATGTTGACGGTTTCCGCTTTGACCTTATGGGCCTTATCGACACCGAAACAATGAACATCATCCGCGATGAGATGGACAAGGTTAATCCCAAGCTTACAATCTGGGGTGAAGGTTGGACAGGCGGTACATCGGTTTATGAGAGAACCACCTGCACAGGCAACACCTTCTATCCCGCAATTCAGAAGTTTGCTTCCAAGCTCAACGAAAGAGTTGCATTCTTCAACGATAAAATCCGCGATGGTATCAAGGGCAGCGTTTTTAATATTAAGGAAAAAGGATTTGTTGCAGGCAACGCTGAGAACGCTAAAAACGTAGGAAGCGGCTTCCTCGCAAACACCACTATCAATAACGGCTGGAAGGCTCAGTCTCCTGCTCAGACTGTAAGCTACGCGGCTTGTCACGATAACGCTACACTCTACGACCAGCTCACAGCTTCAGCTACGGGCGACGAATACGGTAAGCGCAACGAAACCGGCGTAAGAATGAGCAAGATGGCTTCCGCTATCCTCAACACCTCGCAGGGCGCTACCTTCTACCTCGCCGGCGACGAGATGGCTCGTACAAAGTACGGCGATACAAACTCTTACAAATCATCCCCCGAAATCAACAAGATTGACTGGAACAACCTTGTAGGCTATGCTGATCTTGTTTCCTACTATCAGGGCATGATCAAGATCAAGAAGAACTTTACACCGTTCAACACAGATACAAACGATTACGCAAGCGCGTTCAACTTCTTCGGCAAAAACCTCAGCGGTCTTGCAAACAGCTTCTCTTATGTTGTAACCAACGATAAGGAGGGCGAGTGGAACAAGGTTGCAGTTATGCATAACGGCGGTTCAATGCCGACAACTATCACTCTCGGCGATACATCCGTATCCGAATGGGTAGTAATCGCAGACGATCAGAGCGCAGGTCTCAGCGCAATCAAGACAGTCAAGGGCGCCAAGTTCACCGTTCCCGCAAACAGCTCGATCGTTGCTGTTGACAAAACAAGCTTTGAGTCTGTTGGTCTTAATGACGGCAGAGGCAAGGTTGTAATAAACTGCGTATCCGAAAGCGGCAAACAGCTTGTTGATCCCGTAACAATTCAGGGCAACATCGGCGCAGGCTATAAGACAGCTCCCTCAGAGTCTGTTGAGAATATCTATGTTCTCAAGGAAGTACGCGGAAGCGAAACAGGCAAATATTCAGATACTCCTCAGGAAGTAACATACGTTTACCGCAACTATGTACCCGAAAGCATTGAGAAGTACGGCGACGTTAACGAGGACGGCAAGGTTAATATTGCCGACGCTACAACACTTCAGAAGATTCTTGCAGGAATTATCAGCAAGGATAAGTCAAACTATGACTTTGACTACAGCGGTTCTGTAAATATCTCAGACGTTACAATGCTTATGAAGTACATCTCAGGCTACAGTGTTGCTCAGGGCAAGGTTCAGGTTAACTACTATTACTACGATTCAACAGGCGCTAAGAAGAATCTGACCTCATCTGTTGAGCTGAAGGGCAGAGTAGGAGATGACTTCAAGACAGATGTTTACAAGGTTATGGGATACGCTCTCGACGAATCCAAGCTTCCCGAAATTACCGAAGGCAAGTTCCGTTTCGGCGCTAAGCTCATTATCGATTACTACTATGTAGCAGGCAGCCTCGATGTTAAACTCCACCTCAAGCACACAACCGCAACATGGACTCCTTATCTGTGGATTTGGGGCGCGGATCTTGAGGGCAAGGACAAGGGCAACTACACAGGCGGCAGCTGGGATAAACAGCCTCCGGCTCCTCTTAATCCCGATACAGGTTGGTTTGAATACAGCTTTACTTATCAAGGCGCAGGCTCCTACAATGTAATCGTAACCAACAACAAGGCAACACAGACCAAGGACTACAAGGGCTTTGTTGAAAACGAAATGTGGATTATAATCGACGATTCCAAGATCGATACAGGCGACTACCTCACATTCTACACTGAGAATCCCGAAGAAAATCCCAACGCTCCCATCGCAAAGACTCTTTACTGATGTCTATTGAGAAAATAATTAAATAATCTAAGCCGACCTTTGAAGCGAGTTTCAGAGGCCGGCTTTTTATTCTGTTTGTCATTAAACTGCATCTTATGAAACTTGACAATATACACAGTGATTGTATATAGATGTAATAAAAAGTTCATAATTGTTAAAAAA
>OMXW01000070.1 GCA_900315085.1 uncultured Eubacteriales bacterium | reverse complement strand
ATTAAAGCGGTCAGCGGATAGTTGCGTTTTGCTATCCACTAACCGCGTTGATATTGCTATATGATTATTCTACGCTGAGAATGAAATAATAGATTGGCTGGTCGCCCTTTACAAGCGAGATGTCGGTGCGTGAACCGAACTTATCGCGAAGCTCCTCATACGCTTTGTTTGCGTCGTCCTCGGAAACATCCTCGCCGTAAATCAGGGTGATGAACGATGTGTCGCGCTTGACCATGTTCTTTGCGAGCTTTACAAGCGCTTTTACCGCGTTCTTTTCGGTGATTGTGAGCTTGCCGTTTTCAAGCGCGATGATGTCGCCCTCTTTTATCTTCTTGCCGCCGAACTCGCTGTTGCGCGCCGCAAAGGTTACAAGTCCTGTGCCTACGTTGTGAGCGGCGTCCATCATGAGCTGAGCGTTGCTCTCGGCTGAGATTTCGGGGTCAAAGTTGAGAAGCGCTGTCATGCCCTGCGGAATCGTTCTGGTGGGAACGATCGTTACCGTTCTGTCAGTAACCATGGGTACTGTCTGCTCTGCCGCGAGCACGATGTTTTTATTGTTGGGAAGCACGAGCACGTTCTTGGCGGGAGTTGCCAGAATCGCCTCGTAGATATCGTCGGTGCTGGGGTTCATGCTCTGACCGCCCGATACTACGTTTGTGCAGCCTAAATCCTTAAACAGGTTCTTCATTCCCTCGCCCGCCGCAACAGCTACAAAGCCGTACTGCTCGGTGGGTTCAGCGGGTGTGAAGGTCTCCTTTTGTGCTTTCTTTGGTTTTTTATTGGCAGCCTTTGCGTTTTTATGCTGCTCCTTCATGTTCTCTACCTTTACGGTGAGAAGCTGACCGAACTCCATGCCCTTTGAGAGCGCGTTGCCCGGTACCTCGGTGTGAACGTGGACCTTGATGATTTCATCGTCGTTTACTACTACCACGCAGTCGCCGATTGTTTTGAGGAAGTCGCGAAGCTCCTCGGGATCGGTTTCGATTTCGGGGTCTCTGCCTACGATGAACTCTGTGCAGTATGTGAACTCGATATCGTCGTCAAACTCAGCAGCCGCACTGTCGAAGGTTTCGATTGTCGGCTCATTTGTTTCGTCGTATTCAACAACCACGCCGTCCTTGATGTAGCTGAGCATTCCCTCGAAGATCGAGCAAAGGCCCTTGCCGCCCGCGTCTACTACACCCGCCTTTTTGAGCACGGGGAGAAGCTCGGGAGTGATTGAGAGCGCGTCGTTTGCAGCGTCGGTGATCGTCTGCCATACATGGAGCGCGGAGGTGTCGTGCTTTGCAGCCTCGATACCGGCCTCATACGCCATGCGCGCTACGGTGAGGATAGTTCCCTCGGTGGGCTTCATTACCGCCTTGTAGGCAGCCTCTACGCCGATTCCGAGAGCCGCGGCAATATTTTTGCCGTTTACCTCTTCCATACCCTTTAGTCCCTGGGCAAAGCCGCGGAACAGAATTGAGGTGATTACGCCGGAGTTGCCGCGCGCGCCGCGAAGCATTGACGACGCTGTCATCTCAGCTACCTCGCCCGCGTTTGTTCCGTCGTAATCCTCAAGCGCCTTTGCGGCAGCCATGATAGTCATTGACATATTGGTGCCTGTGTCGCCGTCGGGTACGGGAAAAATATTCAGGTCGTTAATGTGGTTCTTCTGGACGCTGATATTGTGAGCGCCCGAAATAACAGCCTGCTTTAAAATCTCTCCGTTAATCATAAATGCACATCCTTTTTATGTACTGATGATAT
This sequence comes from uncultured Eubacteriales bacterium, assembly GCA_900315085.1. Taxonomy (GTDB): domain Bacteria; phylum Bacillota; class Clostridia; order Oscillospirales; family Acutalibacteraceae; genus Ruminococcoides. The sequence goes on along the minus strand of OMXW01000070.1, from coordinate 12,114 downwards.
TGATATTTAGTTTCATTCAGTATCATTATACATTTTTCCGCAAAATTTTTCAATAGCAAATCACTAATTAATTGGTAAAAAATTAACTATTCAACGCGTATACTTTCAGCACTTTTGCAGAGGCCGCTTTTTTCATCAATATCAAACAGCACGGCTTCAAGCTTGCAGTCGCCGCTTGCGAGGTCGAACCGCTGCGGAAGCTTGGTTTTGAACTTATCTATTATTATTTCCGTCTTTACTCCGAGCACAGAGTGGATCGTTCCCGTCATGCCTGCGTCGGTGATGTAGCCCGTGCCCTTTGGCAGCACCTGAGCGTCGGAGGTCTGGACGTGGGTGTGGGTTCCGAACACAGCCGAAACGCGTCCGTCGAGGTAATAGCCGAGCGCGCGCTTTTCGCTGGTGGTCTCGGCGTGGAAGTCTACAATTATTATCTTGCTCTCCGCCTGAGAAAGCGCCTTGTCTGCGGTTTCAAAAGCGCAGGCAAGCCCGTCTTCAATGAACAAGTTGCCCATGAGGTTTATTATCGTGATGATTCTCCTGCCCGTATCGACGTTGATTATTCCGCGCCCCGGGGTTGTTCCGTCGGGGAAATTGAGCGGACGCGCTACAAACGGACTTTCGTCGAGGTAATCAAATACTTCCTTTCGGCGGAAAGAGTGATTGCCGAGCGTTATTGCGTCTACTCCGCTGTCAAACAGAAACTTTGCCGAAACAGGAGTAAGTCCGTTGCCGTCGGCGGAGTTTTCGCCGTTACATATTACAAAATCTATGCCCTTTACCTTTTTGAGCGCGGGCAGCCTTGAGCGCAGGAATTTGCAGCCGATACTGCCGACCACGTCGCCTATGCAGAGAATTCTCATGGTGTACCTCCGTTTTTTAGAGTGGTGGTTAGTGGGTAGTGATTAGTTGCAAGGTTGCCCAAAGAGTGTCATTTCGACTAAGCGAAGCGCACGGAGAAATCCCCATATGATATAACTCGGTTTCCTTTTTGGGGGATCCCTCGGCTGCGCTCGGGATGACATGGTTATCAGTGTTATCCAAAATAGGACAAACTTTGCCGTTCTATAATTCGCTAAACACTGCCCACCAACCACTAACCACTTTTATTCTACTCCTCGTTGACGCTGAAATCAACCGTATTTGCGATATTTTCATTAAAAATGTAGGATGCGGAGCATTTGTAGCCGTTTTTATCCTCAGTCAGCTTCAAATCTCTTTTCACCACCTTGCTGCCGCCCTTTTCAAACGCTTCATACAGCGCGAGCTGATTTTCCGCGGCGGCCTTTGCCTGCTTTTTGCTAAGCGAGGTCTGATTTGAATCGATTTCCGTGGCGGTCTCGGTTTTCAGTCCGAGCGGCAGAGTTACTCCGTTGAGCACAAGGCTTTGGCTTTCCCGAGTGTAGGCGGCTGTGCTGTAGCTTTGATATGCGAAATTACACGGCAGGCTGAAATTAAAAAGAAACAATCTGCTGCGCTCGGTTTTATTTTCTGTTATAGAATTATAATTTATGCTTTTGGGCAGATAAAATTCTTTTTTAGAATTAACGTCGGCGTAAATATCCGCGTCGCTGCACACATAGCGCACGGTGTTCTGCTGAGTCGGGATAACTCCGCTGACGAGCATTTGCCCTTTTACCACGCCGCTGCCCTTAATTACATTGAGTATTCCGTTGCGCACCTTGCAGTCGGTGATGATTCCGTCAGCCGCCGCCATGATATTGCACGGCTTTTGGTGGGTGTTCACGGGCGGCTTTTTTGCCTTTTCGCGCACCTCTACTATTGCCTTTCCGCCCGAGAGATTTACGCTCATCCAGCCGAGCTCATCGACCTTGAGAAGCGTGTCGCGCTTGATTTTGCTCACGTCCATTCCGGCGCGGAAGCTGCCCTCGCTCAGTCCGTTTTCCGCGAGAACGCTGAGCAGCCGCGCCCTGCTTATATTTTCGCAGCCGTTGATTTCGATCGTCCACACAAAGCAGGAGAGGAAAACTATAAGCGCCATGCCTGCCGCCGCGCCGACAAGCAGCCCCTTTCTGTACCTGTATTTTGCCGCGATAAACGGCAGCCCGCGCTTTTTTGTCACGCGCAGCCTAACGCCTGCTTTTCGGGCGGTGGGACGGATTTTTCTGTAGTCGGCAGCCGTCATACTTCCGCGCAGACCTCTTTCAACAGGGCGCGCGTTCCATAGATTTATCCCAGAGCGGACGGTCAGGTTCAAAAACCGTTCGGGGAATTTTCCCTTGCCCTCAAAATCTACGCTTCCTTTTATAAAGCGGAAAATATTCATCAGCATATGCTCACCTCAGGTCACAAATTCAACCGCGCTCACAAAGCCCTCGATCTCAACGCACGAGCAGGAAATGCACCTCACGCGCAGACCTCTGCCGCAAAACGAGATTATCATTCGGTTGGTATTGATTTTTATGTTTTCGGCTTCGTAGTGCAAAATCCCCGTTGAGCCCTCTACCGTTATACGGCGGTTGGATATCATTTCAATCAGCGGAGCGTCGCCCATGTCAAAAGCTATTCTGTCCTTCAAAATAATTCACCTCAATCAATAATTATTATGCGCGGCGGCTCATATATATTATTGGTGATCAAATGTACTTAAAAGCATACGGAAAGGGAATTTTTCGGGCGGCGGCAGGGGTTTGCGCGGCGGCGTTCGCGGCGCTGCTTATCGTATACGCCGAGGACGGCAGGGACGGCGCGGTACAGGGCATTGACCTGTGTTTGAAAACTCTTGTGCCGTCGCTGTTTCCGTTCATGGCGGCGGTCAACCTGATGATAAACACAGGGTTTTGCGCACGTCTCGGCAAGCTGCTTGAAAAGCCGTCGAGGGTGATTTTTGGGCTTGGCGGAGGATTCGCGCCCGTGTTTTTGCTGAGCATGATTGGCGGCTACCCTGTTGGAGCGGCGGGAATACGCGCTCTTTATTCCCGTGGAGAATTAAGTCAGGGCGAGGCAAAGCGCGCCGCGCTGTTTTCGGTTGGAGCCGGACCGGGATTTCTGGTGAGCTACATCGGCGCGGGGATATATTCAAACGAGCGCGTGGGGGTGTATTTGCTGGCGGCTCAGGTTGCCTCGGCTTTGATTTTGGGCGCGGCGGCGAGGTTTTTATACAGGGACGAGGTGGATATTTCTAAAACAGAAATAAAAACCGCCTCTCTCCCCTTTTCTCAGGCGATTACCGAGGCGGTGTATTCGGCTTCAAGGGCGACGGCGGCTATGATCGGGCTGGTGATTTTTTTCTGCTCGTTTATGGCGGTGACGGGCGAGCTGATTAAGAGCGAGCACCTGCGAAATCTGCTGACGATCGGACTTGAGGTCTGCTCGGCGGTCAGAGATCTATCGGGAAAACTGCCGTTTGACGCGGTGGCGTTCGCGGTGGGATTTGGCGGAATCTGCGTTCACTTTCAGATTTTCGCGGCTTTGGGCGAGGTAAAGGTCAGCAAGGTGTTATTTTTCTTTTTCAGAATATTACAAGGACTGCTGACCGCGCTTTTCGCCCACATAATGATGTCGCTGTGCCCCGCGCCGATTCAGGTTTTTTCAACTAAGGCGCAGGCTGAGGGCACGGTTTTCGGCGGCAGTCTGTTGTCAGGCGCTATGCTTGTTGCTACGGCGGTCTGCTTTTTGATTTCGGTCAAGCAGAGGAAAAGGTGAATAGTAGGGGCGACCATTGGTCGCCCGATTTCACTGAACCATTTATTTTTTATTAGCATAAAAGCGGACGTGACATAAACGTCGGAGCGCGGGCGTGCAATGCACGCCCCTACATGATTCAAAATAATGTGGAGGTATTTATATGTGCGGAATAGCGGGATGGATTGAAAAGGACTGCAAAATGATTGAGCGGATAAATGTTCTTAATCAGATGTCAAAAACTCTTGAACGGCGAGGCCCCGATGAAAACGGGATCTACGTCAACGGAGACGCGGCTCTTATTCACCGCAGGCTGGTTGTTATTGACCGCGAAAACGGCAAACAGCCGATGGCGGTAAATCACTGCGGCGTGACCTTTGTCATCGTCTACAACGGCGAGCTGTACAACGCACCGGAGCTTCGTGAGGAGCTTAAGGCGGAGGGATTTCACTTCCGCGGTCACAGCGACACCGAGGTCGTGCTGAAAACCTACATTCATTACGGTCTTAATGCTCCCGAAAAGCTGAACGGGATTTTTGCGTTCGCCGTCTACCGAACCGACGACAAGAGCCTGTTTTTGTGCCGCGACCGAATAGGCGTTAAGCCGCTGTTTTACAGCGAATATTCGGGCGGACTTGTGTTCGGCTCCGAGATCAAAACACTGCTCAAAAGCGGAATCGTTAAGCCGCAGATCGACGAGCAGGGGCTAAACGAAATATTCTTCCTCGGCCCTGCGAGAACGCCGTCGTGCGGAGTTTTCAAGGGCGTTCACGAGCTAAACCCCGGGGAATGTGCGGTGTACAAAAACGGCAGGCTCAGGCGCAGGTCGTACTTCTCGCTTGAAGCTCACGAACACGGTGACAGCGAGGCTGAAACAATTGAGAAAACGCGGTATTTGCTGACCGACGCTATTGAGCGACAGCTTGTCAGCGACGTGCCGATGTGCTTTTTCCTTTCGGGAGGACTTGACAGCAGTATAATTGTAAAAACCGCCGCCGAGTACAACCGCGCTCACAAGCTCGGCAGGATAAACACGTTCTCGGTTGAGTACCGCGACAACAGGAAATACTTTAAAAAGAGCCGCTTTCAGCCCACGCCCGACTACGAATTTATTCAGCTGATGGCAAAGAGCGCGGGGGTGCGTCACAATGAAATCGTGCTCGACAACACTCTGCTTGCCGACGCGCTTTACGACAGCGTTGAAGCGAGGGATTTGCCGGGTTATGTTGACGTTGACTCGTCGCTTTTGCTGTTTTGCCGCGAGATAAAGCGCGACTACACCGTTGCGCTCTCCGGAGAGTGCGCCGACGAGCTTTTCGGCGGCTATCCGTGGTATTTTAACGAGGAAATCTTATTTGATGACTGCTTTCCGTGGTCGCCGAATCAGCAGGTGCGGCGCGGAATTTTGAAAGACGGCGCGCTGAAAAACGGCGAGGAGTATGTGCGGCAGAGGTACCTTGACACCATTCGCGCGGTGCCTAAGCTTAAGGGCGAGGACAAAACTCAGCGGCGCATGAGAGAGATGTTCGCGCTCAACTTTTACTGGTTCATGCAGTGCCTTTTGGAGCGCAAGGACAGGTGCTCAATGTTCAGCGGTCTTGAAGTGAGGGTGCCGTTCTGCGACTACAGACTCGTTGACTACGCGTTCAACATGCCGTGGAAAATCAAGTCCTACGGCGGCAGAGAAAAGGGTATTGTGCGCAAGGCGTTTGAGGATATCCTGCCAAAGGAGATCGTATGGCGCAAAAAAAGCCCCTACCCCAAAACTCACAATCCCGAGTATTTTAATACCTGCGCCGAAAGGGTAAAAATAATTCTTCAAAAGAAAAATCAATTGACCGAGCTTCTCAGCAAATCCGGTATTGAACGGATAATCAACGACCCCGACTCAATTTCATCGCCGTGGTACGGTCAGCTTATGCAGGGCGCGCAGATTTTGGCCTATATTATTGAGCTTGACTGCTGGTTTGAAAAATATAAGGTTGAAATAATATAGAGGCTGTGTTATTATAGGGGTATGAACAGAGAAAGATATGAGCGTGCCGTTACGTTCTTTAAGACAAACAAAAAAGCGCATTTGGCGCTTTCAATAATTTACAAGGTTTTGCCGTATTTTATGCTCGTTTCATACCCCGTGCTTTTGCTTTACGCCTTTCACTATGACCGAGGAAATCTGCTTGAGCTGTGCACATTCCCGTTTGCAATGCTGTTTTTTACCACCATCCTCAGGCGTGTTGTAAATGAAACGCGGCCGTATGAAAAGTACGGAATCGAGTCGGTTTTCGGCAAAAAAACTCAGGGTAAAAGTATGCCCAGCCGCCACACCGCCAGCGCGTTTATTATTGCAATGGCGTTTTTGTCGGCAAATGTTCCGCTTGCCGGTGCGCATTACATCCGCGACGTGGTTGTTGCTATGCTTATCAGCGTTCCGTTTGGATGGATCATGTCGATCAATTAAGGTGTTTTAACTGTCATTTCGACTAAGCAAAGCGCATGGAGAAATCCCCATATGACAGAACTCGATTCCCTATTTTGGGGATCCCTCGGCTACGCTCGGGATGACATCTTAAAATAAAGTCAGTTCAAGGGCGAACACGCAGGTTCGCCCCTACGAAATTAAAATAAAGGCGCGCCGTTTGGCGCGCCCGTTGTTTTATCTGTAACAGGTAATCTTTTTGCCGGTGGTGTTGTAGTAGCTCTGGAATGACTTTCCGCTTGAGGAGATACATCTTACGGTGTAGCTGTATGTTACGCCGTTTCTTGCCGATGAATCCTTGAAGCTTGTTGCGGTTGTATCGGCGAGCTTCTGCCATGAGCCGTTACCTGTTTTGCGGTAGATGCGGAATTTTTCGGTTCCGGTGGGCTTGTTCCAGCTGAGCTGTACGCCGCCCGAGGTGTTATACAGGCTGCTGATTTGCGGAGTGCTTACCCACTTCATGCCCTTGCCGCTTGTGTTGTAGCCGCTGAGGAACTGCTTGCCGTCGGAGGATACCGCTCTGACTGTATATGTGAACTTTCCGCCCGAGCCGTAGCAATAGCAGTTTACGCTGCTGCCCGATACGTCGCCGAGGTTCTGCCACTTACCGCTGCTGTTCTTGAAGTATACTCTGTATTTTACTCCGGTATACGCGTTGTTCCAGGTAAGCTTAATGCCTACGTCGCTTGTTTCAAGCTTGGTGATTTGCGGTGTGTAGAGGAAGCGGAGTGCTTTTCCGCTTGTGTTGTAGCCTGTCATAAACGCTGAGCTGTCGCCTGTTACGCCGCGAACGGTGTAGTAGTAGGTGTTGCCTGCCTTTGCGCTCTTGTCAACAAAGCTTGTGCCCTTTGTGTCGCCCAGCTTCTTCCATGAGCCGTTGACCTTTTTGTATACGCGGTACTTTGGAACGCCCGAAACCTTGCCCCAGGTAATCTGAGCGCCGTTGTTTGTTCCGTGTGCGTTAACGGTAGGATTTGAGGTGCTGTATACGAGTGTGTTGTGAACGTATCTTTCAGCGCCTGCTATCCAGTAAATATAGTAATATGCCTTGAGTCCGTTAGGTCCCGCGCAGAGTACCGTATTGTTAAGGTTTGAATCCGTAATGCTTCTGCTGCGCTGAGTCTGCCACGGAGAATTTTTCTTTGCCGCAGCGCTCAGATTGTAGAACTCATCCTTGATTTTCCACTTTACAACGCTTTTTGCAGCAGCGTAGGTTGTTGAGAAAGCCTTTGCAACTTCATCGTTGTTAAGAATTTTGCCGTCGCTCTTTCTCAGGTTGTAAACGTGGTAGTTGCTATAGTTGCCGTCGTACCTGAATTCAAGTACAACGCTGACTATTCCTTTGTTGTCGGCGTAGGTATAATACATGCCGGTGACCGTAGGACTGTAGCCTTTATTAGCCGCTGTCTGAGCACTGCTCACCTTGGAATCATACTGGCTTTTAATATCGGCGTTAACCAAATTTGCGCCGTAGCTGCTAAGGTTGATCTTCGGCATATAATAGCTGTAACTTGCTCCTCTGATCGTAAAGGTTTTTTGAGATGCGGTTGTTACAATAGCAGCCGCGTCTGCTGTCACGGGCGCGAACGCCAGTACACTGAGAGCGGTCAATACTGCGAGTATTACCGCAATTGATTTTTTGAACATCTTGCTTTTCATGAAATCATCTCCTTTAGTATCATTATATCACATTGTGCATATATTTCAAGTGCTTTATTGAATTAAATTGTTGATAAATTTAGCGTCTGAATGTAAAAACGGGCAGACAGGTTTCTTTATAATTGAAACGCTGTCTGCCCGATTCGGTTTAATATTTTGTCGTATTAAAAAAACAGTGTCATTTCGACTAAGCGTAGCGCACGGAGAAATCCCCTTGTTATAGAAGTCTGTTTCCTGTTTGGGGGATTCCTCCGCTCACTACGTTCGGTCGGAATGACATCTATTTTATATAAAACATTGTTCCTATTGCCCTGGGGAGTTCGCTTGTGCAGTGGGGGCAGCGTGTTGCTTTGATGTCGATTTCGCTGCAGCAGAAGGGGCATACCTTTGTTGTTGCTTCTTCTTCCTCTTCTTCTTCCTTCTTGCGCATGTTCATGAGCTTGTTGATAGCCTTAACCATTATGAAGATAATGATTGCCATGATAAGGAAGTTGATAACCGCGGAGATGAAGTTGCCGAACGCGATGGGTCCTACATTGAGAACCTTTGTCATTTCGTCGATTGAATCAACGCCGATTACCTTGCCGATGATGAGCTGAATTAACGGGGTAATTACATCCGCGCACAGAGAGTTGACGATTGCGCCAAACGCTCCGCCGATGATTACGCCGACTGCAAGGTCCATAACGTTACCGCGCATTATGAATTCCTTGAATTCTCCCATAAATTTTTTCATGATTTTCCCTACTTTCTTTTATTTTAAGCGCTTTTGCGCTTTAGGTACACCTATATTCAGAGTTGAGAGTTGAGTGTTGAGAGTTGAGTGAATGTCGGGGAAACACAGCGGTCGTTCCCTACATTACAAGATGTCATTCCGAGCGTAGCCGAGGTGATTCCCCTGACAGGGGAAATGTCACGAAGTGACAAAAGGGTTGCCGCCCGGCTACGGGTCCCCCAAAAAGGGAACCGACTTCTATCATATGGGGATTTCTCCGTGCGCTTCGCTTAGTCGAAATGACATTTGTGCCTCTGACTCCTATAGATTTAAATAACAGCCTTATGGAATTTCTTCTTGCCCTTTTTGATTACAACGTAGCCCTTTTCAAAGTCAGCCTTTGTGAACTTTTTAAGAACGTCGTCAACCTTTTGGTCGTCTACCGAGATTCCGCCCTGCTGAATTAGACGTCTGCCCTCTTTGTTTGAGGGGATGAGTCCGCACTTTGAGAGCAGCTCAAGAATTGAGATCTCGCCGTCGGTGAAGTCGTCGTCGGTAAGTTCGGTTGAGGGCATATTTGCGGTGTCGGTCTTGCTGCCGAAGATCGCTCTTGCGGCTTCCTGAGCCTTTTCCGCCTCTTCCCTGCCGTGGATCATCTGAGTGAGCTCAAAGGCGAGGATCTCCTTTGCCTTATTGATTTCGCTGCCCTCGAGCTTTGCGAGCTCGTCGATTTCCTCGAGAGAAAGGAAGGTGAGCATTTTCAGGCATTTTACAACGTCGGCGTCGTCGATGTTGCGCCAGTACTGATAGAACTCGTAGGGGCTGGTTTTCTCGGCTGAGAGCCATACCGCGCCCGACTGAGTTTTGCCCATCTTCTTGCCCTCGGAGTTGAGCAGCAGATTTATTGTCATTGCGTAAGCGTCCTTGCCCAGCTTGCGGCGGATAAGCTCTGTTCCGCCGAGCATGTTGCTCCACTGGTCGTCGCCGCCGAACTGCATATTGCAGCCGTATTTCTGATAGAGTGCGTAGAAGTCGTAGGACTGCATGATCATGTAGTTGAATTCAAGGAATGAAAGTCCCTTTTCCCAGCGCTGCTTGTAGCACTCGGCTGAGAGCATGCGGTTTACGCTGAAGCATGCGCCGACCTCGCGGAGAAGGTCAACGTAGTTGAGCTCGAGCAGCCACTCGGCGTTATTTACCATGAGCGCCTTGCCGTCGGAGAAGTCAATAAACTTGCTCATCTGCTCCTTGAAGCAGTCAACGTTGTGCTGGATAGTCTCCTTTGTGAGCACCTGGCGCATGTCGGTACGTCCCGAGGGGTCTCCGATCATTCCCGTGCCGCCGCCGAGAAGCGCTATAGGCTTGTTGCCTGCCATCTGCAGACGCTTCATAAGGCAAAGAGCCATGAAGTGTCCGACGTGAAGGCTGTCGGCTGTGGGGTCGAAGCCGATATAAAATACCGCCTTGCCGCTGTTTACCAGCTCCCTGATTTCTTTTTCGTCTGTTACCTGTGCAATAAGTCCTCTTGCAGTGAGTTCTTCATAAACACCCATCTATAATTATTAGATTTATAAAAAGGAGCTGTCGCATTAAGCGATTATTACCTGAAAATGTCATTTCGACCAAGCGAAGCGCGCGGAGAAATCCCCTAATACAATAGCAATTCGCTTCCTATCATGGGGATTCCTCGACTCCGCTCGGAATGACATGGTAATTTTTGGCTTAATGCGACAGCCCCCTACGATACATCGAAACGACATTCAATTGCCGTACTACTTCTTTTTTCTGCGGTAACGCGCGAACTTATCCTTTTTGCCCTTCTTGGGGTTTGGCTTCTGCCCTGCCATCGGCGTTACAAGGCATTTTTTGCCGTTTCCTATAAGGTCGCGCCTGCCTGCCTTTATGAGCGCTTTAATTACAAGCGGTTTGTTTTCGGGGATGAAATACTGCAGCAGCGCGCGCTGCATAGCCTTCTCCTCCTCGGTTTTCGGCACATAGACCTCCTGCAGAGTGTAGGGGTCAAGTCCCGTATAGAACATCGCGGTTGAAATCGTTCCCGGGGTGGGGTAAAAATCCTGCGCCTGCTTTGGGTGTATACCGTTTTCCTTGCAGAATACCGCAAGCTCCACCGCGTCCTTGAGCCTGCAGCCCGGGTGCGAGCTCATCAGGTAGGGCACCACATACTGGTCCTTTTTCTCCCTGCCCGTGAGGTCGTAGAATTTATTGCAGAAGCGTTTATATGTTTCGATGTGCGGCTTTCCCATTTTATCGAGCACCGCCGCCGAGCAGTGCTCGGGTGCAACGCGGAGCTGGCCGCTGATGTGGTGGCGCACAAGCTCCGAGAGGAACTCGTCGCTTTCGTCCTCCATGAGATAGTCAAAGCGGATACCGCTGCGGATAAACACCTTTTTGATTCCGTCAAGCTGCCGCAGCTTGCGCAGAATGTCGAGGTACTCGGTGTGGGACACCTGCATATTTTTGCACGGTGTTGGCGCAAGACAGTGTTTGCCCTTGCAAAGTCCGAGCTTCTTCTGTTTTTCGCAGGACGGGAGCCTGAAATTCGCCGTGGGGCCTCCTACGTCGCTTATTATTCCCTTGAAGCGTTTGTCTTTTAGGAAGCTTTTTGCTTCATTTAGTATACTTTCCTCGCTGCGAACCGTGACGGCGCGTCCCTGATGAAACGCGAGTGAGCAGAAGTTGCAGCCGCCGAAGCATCCGCGGTTATGGGTGATTGAGAACATGACCTCGCTTATTCCCGGAACCCCTCCCTGCTTTTCGTAGCATTTGGGGTAGCCGCGCATGTACGGCAGCGAATATACGCGGTCAAGCTGCTCGGTATTGAGCGGCGGCATCGGCGGATTTTGCACAAGTATATACTTTCCGTGCCGCTGAATAAGAGTTCTTCCGCGAACCGCGTCGGCTTCGTCAAGCTCTTTTCGGGCGGCTACAGCGTAGTCGCGCTTGCTCTCGCACACTCGCTCGTAGCTCGGCAAATCCACCGCGCTTTTGGGAATGTAATCTCCCGTTTTTACCGCGTAGCAGATTCCGCGGATATCCTGCAGAGCCTCTACCGTGTAGCCGTCGGCAAGGCGTTTGGCGATTTCAGCCGTCTGCAGCTCGCCCATTCCGTAAACCAAAATATCCGCCCTGCTGTCAAACAGAATTGACGGCATGACGGAATTGCTCCAGTAGTCATAGTGCGCAAAACGGCGCAGCGAAGCCTCCAGACCGCCGATGATTATCGGGCTGTCCGGGTAAAGTCTGCGGATGATGTTGCAGTAGACCGTCACGGCGCGGTCGGGACGTCTGCCGTTTTTACCGCCTGCGGTGTAGGCGTCGTCATGTCTTTTGCGCTTTGCGACGGTGTAGTGAGCAACCATGCTGTCTATATTTCCTGCCGACACCATGAAGCCCAGCCGCGGCTTTCCGAATTGGGTGAAGTCGCGGTCGTTTTTGACGTTTGGCTGTGCCAAAAAAGCTACGCGGAATCCGCAGTCCTCAAGCACGCGCGTAATTATCGCCGCGCCGAACGACGGATGATCAACGTAGCTGTCTCCGCATACATATACGAAATCTATGTAGTCCCAGTTTCTTTGCCGCACCTCGGCGGCGTTCATTGGTA
>OMXW01000054.1 GCA_900315085.1 uncultured Eubacteriales bacterium | reverse complement strand
TTTCATATACTCTTTGAGGTGGTTGCGCAGGGGAGTGTAGCCCTCCGTTACGCTGTACTGGAGAACCGAAATGGGATTCTCCGAGAGTATCCTTGCGGATATTTCAGCGATTTCCTTTGCCGGAAATGCCTCGGGAGAAGGGTTGCCCGCCGAAAGCGATACAACCTCGGGATCTGCCGCGTATTTAAAGATTTCCCTGATTGCGCTGGGCTTTAAATTAGATACTCTGTCTGAAAATTTGTATTCCATATTTTTACCTCGCTTTTTACATAAATATACATTCTATATTGTAGCATATTTTAGCAGTATGTTCAAGGGGAAGTTTTATGAGAGTTGAGAGTTTAGAGATTAGAGTTTAGAGAAGGTCGTGCAGATAGCTTCAATAGTTGGAAACGTTAGGTTCCCGACCGTTTTTTATAACGTTGAGCATAAAAGCCTCCTTTTTTAAAGGAGGTGGCGCGCCGCTTGCGGCGTGACGGAGGATTTATCAGATGACGTTTTAAATCACCAAAAACCTTTGATAGAAAGGAAATATCGGCGCAGTTAAATCCTCAGTCAATCACTTGCGTGATTGACAGCTCCTTTAACAAAGGAGCCTTGCTTACCGTCATCTAATTATTTGGCAATTATGCAATAAAAACGGACGACCGTTGCGGTCGCCCGTATAATGCAAATATTACGTCAGATCAAGAACAAAATATTAGTGGTTGCGGGAATTATTTAGAAGCAGTTCAGAAAGGATGCGAATAATCTAAACGTTGTTTCCATTGCCCTCACATCTATTTCTATTCTGTCTCGCGAAACGCCTGACGTTACCATCCTATCAAACGTTCAGTACGCGACTTGAATTAATCGAAGAATTTGTTGTGGATGGCTTTTACTGCTTTGTCAGCGTCGGCAGCGTCAATAAGAACAGAAATCTTAATTTCGCTGGTGCTGATCATGCGGATGTTAATCTGAGCGTCGTAAAGAGCCTCGAACATCTTTGTTGCAACACCTGAGTGGCTCTCCATGCCTGCGCCTACGATAGAAATCTTGGCAACTTCCTCATCGTAAAGAACTTCCTTGGCGCCGAGGGTGTTGATCATATAATCCTCGAGAACCTCAACAGCTTCCTTGCCTCTTGACTTTGCAACGGTGAAGCTGATGTCCTTTTTGCCGTCGTGACCGATTGACTGAAGAATGATGTCTACGTTGATTTTCTTCTTAGAAAGCTTAGAGAACATCTTGAAAGCAAGACCGGGGTAGTTGGGAACGCCGATTACTGAAATTCTCGCGATATCTGTATCCTTGGCAACGCCGCTGATTAACATTTTTTCCATTTTTGGTTTCTCCTTTACTATTGTACCGGGTGCCTTTGTCATTGAAGAAAGCACCTCGAGCTCGATTCCGTATTTTTTAGCCATTTCAACCGAACGGTTGTTCAAAACCTGTGCGCCGAGGGTTGCAAGCTCAAGCATCTCGTCGTAGGAAATTTCCTTAAGCTTTCTTGCTGTTTCAACCTTGCGCGGGTCGGCGGTATATACGCCCTCAACGTCGGTGAAAATCTGGCAGAGGTCAGCGTGCATAGCCGCGGCAATTGCAACCGCGCTTGTATCGGAGCCGCCGCGTCCCAGAGTAGTGATGTCGCCGTAGCGAGAAATACCCTGGAAGCCTGCCACAACAACAATGTTTTTCTGGTCAAGCTCATCCTGGATACGCGAAGCGTCAACGCGCTTGATTCTTGCAGTTGTGTGTGCCGACGAGGTTTCAAAGCCTGCCTGCCAGCCGAGCAGAGATGTAGCGTGGTAGCCTAACTTCTCGATTGCCATTGCAAGCAGAGAAATTGAAATCTGTTCGCCCGCCGCCAAAAGCATATCTTTTTCACGTCTTGAAGCGTCGGGGTTGATTTCCATTTGCTTTTCAATGAGGTCGTCAGTGGTGTCGCCCTGAGCGGAAACAACAACCACAACGTCGTTGCCTTTTGCGTATGTGTCTGTAACAATTTTTGCGACATTCATCACACGCTCGGCATCGGCAACAGAGCTGCCGCCGAATTTTTGAACTATCAAACTCATAAATCTTATACTCCCTTTTTTATTGCTTGATTATATAACAATATTCAGGGCGACCGCAAGGATCGCCCCTACAGATTGTATTGCCAAATTATAAATCACCGATGCGGATCGAGGACATGATCTCAACGCCCTGAGCCTTAAGAGCCTCGGATTTTTCAAGGAACTCGCCGTAGCACATATTGCCTGTGAGCAGAGCGCCTCTTGCGCCGCCGGCAGTGGTGAGCGAGGTGATCTTGCCGAATACGCTTTCAGCCTTTGCTACCGCGTCAGCGCCCTTGAAGCGCAGATACATAGCGCAAACCGAATCCTTGTAGTCAATGATGTTCTCGCCGTTGCCGTCTGTCCAGAAGATGTGGCGTCTTGCCTTGAGGTGATGACAGCAGTCAACGATATCAGCTACAACAGCGGAAGCTGTGGGAAGCTTGCCTGCGCCCTTGCCGTAGAATACAACGTCGTCGGTGCAGTCGCCTCTTACCATGATGCCGTTGAATTCGTTGTCGATGTTCGCAAGCTGGCTGGTGTTGGGTACGAGCATCGGAGCGGTGATGATATCGATTTTGCCGCCCTCAAGCTTCTTTACCTTGCCGATAAGCTTGATCACATAGCCGAACTTCTCGGCGAACTTAACGTCCTCCAGGGTGATGTCGGTGATACCCTCGGTATGTACCATATCGGGGTAAACGTGCTTGCCGTAAGCAAGAGATGCAAGAATACAAATCTTGCGGCAGGCGTCGTGTCCCTCGATATCGGCGGCAGGATTTCTTTCGGCAAAGCCGAGATCCTGCGCCAGCTTGAGAGCGTCCTCAAACTGCATACCGTCCTCTATCATTTTAGTCAGAATAAAGTTAGTTGTACCGTTTAAAATACCTGCAACCTCGTTTACGTTGTTTGCAACAAGGCACTGGTTCATCGGGCGGATAATCGGAATACCGCCGCCTACGGAAGCCTCAAACAGGAAGTTTACGTTTTCTTCCTTGGCAATCTGCAAAAGCTCTGCGCCGTGAGCCGCTACAAGCTCCTTGTTAGAGGTCGCAACGCTTTTGCCTGCCTTAAGGCAGCGCTTAACGTAATCGTAAGCGGGGTTAAGACCGCCCATTACCTCAACAACAACTCTGATTTCGCGGTCGTTGATGATTTCCTCAAAGTCTTTGGTGAATCGTTCGGCTATCGGGCTGTCGGGGAATTCGCGAAGGTCGAGCACCTTTTTGATGTGTATTTCTTCACCCAGGCTCGCAAAAAGCTTTTGCTTATGGGTTAAAAGAATTTCCGCAACACCTGAGCCAACAACTCCGTGTCCCATAATTGCTACTGATACCATTTCTAAAACCATCCTTTAAAGTGATTAGTGGTTAAAACACCGTAGGGTGTTTAATCGTTAACCACGTTTTATACTGTAAATTAAATACTACGGGTTTTCGGGGGTGATTCCGCCGCCCTGGGAAGCTTCGCCGCCTCCGCCGTGGGAGGCTTCGCCGCCGCCCTGAGACGATTCTCCGCCGCCTCCTTGTGACGACTCACCGCCGCCTCCTTGTGACGACTCACCGCCGCCCTGGGACGATTCTCCGCCTCCGCCTTGCGACGATTCACCGCCGCCCTGGGACGACTCGCCGCCGCCCTGAGACGATTCTCCGCCGCCGGACCACGATGACTGCTGACCGTCGCCGTTATCCGATGCCGCAGCGTCGTTCTGGCTGCTGCCGTATGAGTAGTCGCCGTAATACGGATCGCCGTAACCCGGCATATTGTCCTCGGTATAATAACCGATATATTTACCCGAGACATCCTCGGTAGAGATGATAAGACCTGTGATCGGGTTATAGGTTGCAGCCTTAACGCCCTTGGAAATCAGATATTCCTTCTGTTCCTTATTTTTGAGGTACTCGCCCATGACCTTTGCAAAGAACTTGGCTGAGCGTGTTGTGTCGGAAATTGTGTGGGGGCTGTCAAAGCCTGTCCATGTTGCCATTACGCCGTAGGGCGACATTCCGCAGAACCATGAGTCCTTGTCGTCGTTGGTTGTACCTGTCTTGCCCACGATATCCCAACCGGGGATCTGAGCGTGAACAGCGTTGGTGTGCTGGCTGTTCTCAACGTTGTAGTGGAGAAGTCTGTTCATGATCGCGGCGGTTTCCTCTGAGTATGCCTGCTTGGGAATAGCGTCGCGGTTGTCGATAATGGTGTTGTCCTCGGAGTCCGTTACATAGTAGTAGGTGTAGGGCTTGTAGTAAAG
The DNA here is from genome assembly GCA_900315085.1 of uncultured Eubacteriales bacterium. Lineage (GTDB taxonomy): Bacteria > Bacillota > Clostridia > Oscillospirales > Acutalibacteraceae > Ruminococcoides. The sequence continues at coordinate 15,781 of OMXW01000054.1, read as the reverse complement.
ACCGCCGTTGCCCATATAGGTGAAGCCCGCCGCCATTTCGCGCACGGTTACACCGCCGTTCATACCGCCTATCGAGAGCGAACCTATCTGGTACTGGTCGCTTTCCTTGAGATGTGTAAAGCCCATCTTTGTAACTGCCTGCTCGTAAGCCGCTGAGGGGCCGCCGATCATCTGGAGAACCTGTACCGCCGTCGCGTTTGAGGAGTACTCAATAGCGTCGGGCAGCAGCATGTTGCCGAAGTATGAGCCGTAAGCGTTGCTCGGACCTGAGGTGTAGGTGTCGGTCGATTCATTGTATTCGTACTTCTCAATCGGTTCGTCGAGTACCGTTGAGGAGTAGTAAAGCTGCTTGCTGTCAATGCCCATGGGATATACGAACACGGGCTTGATCGATGAACCGGGCTGCAGCGACGAGTGAGTCGCCCTGTCCCACGCGAGGTCGGTCGTCTTTCTCTGAGAGCTTCCTACGGTGGCGATAACTCTGCCGTCAAAGCCCATCATTACCGAACCGATCTGTATCTCGGGGTCTCCGGATTTATCGAGGTTCAGCGCGGCTTCCTCAATGTAGTTCTGCATTTTCTCGTCGATAGCGCAGTAAATTTTCAGGCCCTCGGTGTAAATCTTTTCGCTTGCCGCGCCCTCGCTGATGTTGTAGTAGGCGGCAAGGTCTTCCTTGAGGTCAAAGAACATCTGGTCGTAATACCAGTTCTGTACATAGTCGTTGTCGTCGTCGTCCTCTTCGCTGACGTTTTTAAAGCCGACGAACTTCATCTTGGCAGATTCCTGCTTAGCCTTGTTGTATTCCTCGCCGTTGATTTTGCCCTGATCGTACATTTCCTTTAAAATAATGTCGCGGCGGATTTTGTTCTGATCGGGATAAAGCAGCGGATTCCAGCGCGAGGGGTTCTGGGTGATGCCCGCGATCGCGGCACATTCCGCGAGCGAACAGTTGCGTATGCTCTTTCCGAAGTAAAGCTGAGCCGCCGCCTCAACGCCCTGGCAGTTGTTTCCGAAGTTTACAACGTTTAAGTACGCCTCAAGAATCTGATCCTTGGTGTATTCCTGTTCGAGCTTGAGCGCTTTTGTGATTTCGCGCAGCTTACGGGTAATTGAAACCTCGTTGTCGTCGGTTATGTTCTTGATCAGCTGCTGGGTTATCGTGGAGCCGCCGTAGGAGTCGCCGCCCGTGGCAAGCGTTCCTATAGCCGATAGGGTACGCGTCCAGTCAACGCCGTTGTGGTCGTAAAAGCGCTTGTCCTCAATTGAGATGATAGCTTCCTTCATCGCCTGAGGAATGTCGTTGTTGTTGACCCAAATTCGGTTTTCGGTGCTGTATAGCTTTTGGCGCTCAACAAATTCGCCAGTTTTGCTGTCCTTAACAAAGATTCGGCTGGTTTGGTTCATTGATTTTGCTTTAAGGTCAATGCCCGTAGGCTCTGACGCAAGAGCAAAGATATAGATGGAAAGTGAAACAAGCGTAATGATTCCCGTTACAAAGAGAACCGAGAATATCGTAAGAAACAGCTTTCCAACCACTTTAAAGAATTTCTTTCCTCCGCTTTCCTTTTTGGGAGGCGTTACCACACCCGCTTCAGCGAGCTTGTCGGTGTAGTTGCTGATGTCGGTTTCACGTTTATTTCGCATATTTACTCCTCTGAATGTGATAAACTTAGGATAAACCTGCTTTTATTATTTCCGAAACTTAATGGTCGTCGGATTTCTTGCCGGTAGTACAGTCCGAAAATGTGCTATTATCGGATTATAATACATTATTAATAGTTATTATAGCACCTAAATCGAAAAAAATAAATATCTTAATTTAAATTTTTATTAGAAAAAATAAGTCCAATGCCTCTAAATTTTATGAACAAGCGTGAATAATGGCTTAAAATCGGCAAAAAATAAGGTCGGAAATATTTTACCGAATGGAATGATTCTTATGAAAAAGGCAATTATTATAGCTGCAACGGGGGCAATTTTGATTGCGAGCGTGTGCATCAGCGCGTTCGCGTCCTCTCAGAACACTCCGGAAGAAGCGTCAGTTTCGCAGTCCGCGCCCAACAAATATGTTATAAAATCTGAAAGCGGCAGACTGGTGGTGTACAAGTACGGCGAGGACACTCCGTTTATGACAACCGAAACCTTCTCGAACCACCTGCCGAAGAGCGACGCCGACAGACTGAAGCAGGGCGTTGAGGTTGAGGGGGAACAAAGTTTAAGAAAAACTCTTGAAGATTATTGTTCCTAATGATATTTTTTATTCTAAAGTATGACGAAAAATCCGCTTATACTCGCAAAATACGCCGCATACCTACAAAAAATCGGTGTGCGGCGCGCGTTATTTGAGCAGAATTCGGTAATTGACATTTAAAGTAAATTGAGGTATGATATTGATAATAATGCCATACATGTATATTAAAACAAAAATAAATTGAAATATTGCTGTTTTTTTATAAAAATGTGTAATCTAAAAAGGAGACATTACATATGATTTCAACAGTCATCAATCAGGAGCTCGGACTTGAGTTTCCTCTCTTTCAGGGAGGCATGGCTTGGGTAGCCGACGCGTCGCTTGCTGCCGGCGTTTCAAACGCGGGCGGTCTCGGAATAATCGCCGCAATGAACTCAAACGGCGAACAGCTCAGAGCTGAAATTAAGAAGTGTAAGGAACTGACAGACAAGCCCTTCGGCGTCAACATCATGCTCATGAGCCCGTTTGCGGACGAGGTTGCCGAGGTTGTTGTTGAAGAAGGCGTAAAGGTCGTTACCACAGGCGCCGGTAATCCCGGAAAGTACATGGCTAAGTGGACGGAAGCCGGAATCAAGGTTATTCCCGTTGTGGCAAGCGTAGCTCTCGCAAGAAAAATGGAAAAGAGCGGAGCGTTCGCTGTGATCGCCGAGGGCGGCGAAAGCGGCGGCCATGTAGGCGAGCTTACAACAATGGCTCTTGTGCCCCAGGTTGTTGACGCGGTTTCGATCCCCGTAATCGCCGCAGGCGGAATTGCCGACGGCAGACAGCTTGCAGCGGCGTTAATGCTCGGCGCGGTAGGCGTTCAGGTCGGAACAAGATTTTTGGTAGCCGAGGAATGTACGATTTCTCAGGCGTATAAAGATAAGGTATTAAAGGCAAAGGATCACGACTCCGTTGTAACAGGCAAGCGTCTGGGACATCCCGTGCGCTCGATCCGCAATGCGTTCACAAGAGAGTACGCAAAGGCAGAGTATGATTCCTCATCGGTTTCAGACGAGGAGCTTGAGAAGATGGCAACAGGCGTGCTCAGGATCGCGGCTCGCGAGGGCGACGTAAAGAACGGCTGTGTGCTTGCAGGTCAGGTAGCCAGCATGGTAACAAAGGAACAGCCCGCGCGCGAGATCATCACCGAGATGTTCGAGCAGGCTGAGGAAGTATTGAACGGAGCGACAAAATGGGTAAAATAGCATTTGTATTTTCAGGTCAGGGCGCGCAGTACAGCGGAATGGGCAAGGCTATGTATGAGGCTTATCCCTCCGCAAAGGCAGTGTTCGATATGGCTGACAGCGTTCGCGAGGGCACCTCAAAGCAGTGTTTTGAGGGAACAGCCGAGGAGCTTTGTCAGACGGTAAACACTCAGCCCTGCGTTTTTGCTGCCGATTTGGCGGCGGCTTACGCGCTGAAGGAAGCCGGAATCACTCCCGACTGCGTAGCCGGCTTTTCGCTCGGCGAAATCGCGGCTCTCGCGTTTTCGGGAATGCTCACCGACGAGCAGGCGTTCAGACTTGTCTGCCGCAGAGGCGAGCTTATGGACAAGGCGGCAAAGGAGAACCCCGGAGCAATGGCGGCGGTTATGAAAATCAGCCCTCAGGCAACCGAGGAAATCTGCGCCAAGTTCGACAAAACATATCCCGTTAACTATAACTCACCGGCTCAGACGGTTGTAGCCACAACAAGCGAAAACGCCGAGGCATTCTGCGCGGCGGTAAAGGAAGCAGGCGGAAAAGCAAAGCTTCTCGCGGTAAGCGGAGCGTTCCACTCTCCGTTCATGGCTCAGGCGGCTGAGGGACTTGAAGAATATATGAAAGACGTTGACTTCTCGGAGCCTCAGACCGAGGTATACTCAGACGTCACCGCTCTGCCCTACGAGGGAGATTACAAGGCGCTTGTAAAGGCACAGGTGGAAAGCCCCGTAAAATGGCAGACAATTGTAGAAAACATGATTGCCGACGGCGTTGACACCTTTATCGAGGTAGGCGTAGGCAAAACACTGACAGGATTAATCAAGCGCATTAACGCCGACGTGAAAGCGTTCAAGGCTGAAACACCAGAGGATATTGCAAAGCTTGAATTATAAAGCAGGCTTAACGGCAATGTCAACAACGTAAAGAATTGTAATATATTTTATGGTTTCGCTATGTAGGGGAGACCCTCGCGGTCTCCCGAAGATATGCGCAAACTCCCGGGAGGCGGCAAGCGCCTCCGCTACAATTAACGGCTGCGTAGCCTTAAGCTGTTGGCATTGGGTTTAATAGGAGGTAATTATGAATTTTGAAAACAAGACAGCCGTTGTAACAGGCGGTTCAAGAGGAATTGGCCTGGCAATCGCCACAAAGCTTGCTCAGAACGGCGCAAACATCGCAATTTTGTATGTTGGCAACGAGAGCGAGGGCGAAAACGCAAAGCAGGAGCTTTCACAGTACGGCACAAAGGTTGAGCAGTATTTCTGCGACGTTTCCGACTTTGGAAAATCCAAAGAGGTAGTAGATCAGGTAATCGCTGACTTCGGCGGAATCGATATACTTATTAATAATGCGGGTATCACACGCGACAAGCTGGTGCTCAACATGGAGGAAGCCGATTTTGACGCGGTAATCAACGTAAACCTCAAGGGCACATTCAACATGATCAAGCACACCTATAAGCACTTCATGAAGAAGCGCAGCGGCAGAATTGTAAGCACATCCTCAATCGTCGGCTTGATCGGCAATGCCGGACAGGCAAACTACTCTGCTTCAAAGGCAGGCATCATCGGACTCACAAAGTCTGTAGCGCGCGAGCTCGCAGGCAGAGGAGTAACCGTAAACGCCGTAGCTCCGGGATACATCGGCACAGATATGACAAACGTGCTTTCGGACAAGGTCAAGGAAGCAATGAAGGCTCAGATTCCCGCAAAGCGCATCGGCACACCCGACGACGTAGCGAATGTAGTAGCTTTCCTCTGCTCCGACGAGGCGGCTTATGTTACAGGCGAGGTTATCCGCGTAGACGGCGGACTTGCCATTTGATTCAGAATTCACGGAGGTTAGTATGGCAAGAAGAGTAGTCGTAACAGGATTGGGCGCAATCAGCCCTGTCGGCAATGACGTTCCCACAATGTGGAAAAACATGCTCGACGGCGTAAACGGAATTGAAACGATCACACGCTTTGACACAAGCGATTTAAAGGTACATATCGCAGGCTTGGTAAAGAACTTTGAGCCTGAAAAATATTTTGAAAAAAGAGAAGCCAAGAAGCTTGACCTCTATTGCCAGTACGCAATCGCGGCGGCTCAGCAGGCTGTTGACGACAGCGGTATTCTCGGAAAAATCGACGAAAACCGTTTTGGCGTATATATCGGCGCGGGAATCGGCGGTCTTGACACATTCGTAAAGAACACTGTAGCTCACGACCACGGCGGTCCCAGAAAGGTAAGCCCGTTCTTCATTCCCATGATGATCGGTAACATCGCAACAGGCAACGTAGCTATCCGCTTCGGCGCAAAGGGCGTTTCGCTGTCCGTAATGAGCGCGTGCGCTACGGGCACAAACTCAATCGGCGAGGCTTTCCACGCAATCAAGGACGGCTATGCCGACGCAATCATCGCAGGCGGCGCGGAAGCAGTTGTAGCTCCGCTCACGATCGCGGGCTTCCAGAACATGAAGGCGCTGTCAACAAATCCCGATCCCGAAAAGGCTTCGCGTCCGTTTGACAAGGATCGCGACGGTTTTGTAATGGGCGAGGGCGCAGGCATGCTCATCTTAGAGGAATACGAGCACGCAAAGGCAAGAGGCGCAAAGATTTACGCTGAGTTCGGCGGATACGGAAACACCTGTGACGCTCACCATGTAACAGCTCCCGACCCCGAGGGTGCGGGACTTCGCAGAGCAATCGAAATCGCTTTTGACGAAGCGAATGTTGCCGACGACGCTCAAATCTACATCAACGCTCACGGTACAAGCACACACCTCAACGATTTGACGGAAACGCTGGCAATCAAGGGCGCTTTGGGCGAAAAGGCTTACGACTGCAACATTAGCTCAACAAAGTCGATGACAGGTCATATGCTCGGCGCAACAGGCGCAATTGAGGCTATCGCGGCGGTCAAGGCAATTGAGGAGGGAATGATTCCTCCCACGATCCACCTTGACGAGCCCGACGAGGGACTTGACCTCAACTATACACCCAACACCGCTGTTAAGCGCGATATTAACGTTGCCGCATCAACCAACCTCGGCTTCGGCGGCCACGACGCATGCATATTATTCAAGTCGCGTACTTAACGTTTGATAGGACGGTAACGTAAGGCGTTTCGCGAGACAGAATAGAAATATCGGAAAATACGAGGGCAATAGGAACAATGTTTGGTTATTTTTGTTCTCTATAACGTTTGTTAACAGGTTGTAGGGTACGGTTAAATTCATTACCATTACGCCCCGTATTAACACGGTCGGGAAAACAGCGTTATCAATAAATCAATCTGTCTGCACGACCATAACTCTCAAAAAATATATTTGTCCGAAAGGAAGATATTTAATGTATAATTTGGAAGAAATCAAAAACTTAATCTCAATGCTTGAAGATTCATCGCTGTCTGTGCTTGAGGTTCAGTCAGGCGATAATAAGGTAAGACTCGAAAAGGCTTCACAGGGCGCTTCCGTGGTTTCGTTTGCAAACAATAACCCCGTAGTTGCTGCTCCCGAGGCTGCTGCCGACACAGAAGCCGCAGCCGCTCCCGCTGCCGCAGACACAGGCAAGGCAATCAAAGCTCCAATCGTAGGCGTATTCTATGTTGCTCCGTCACCCGACGCTGACCCGTATGTAAGCGTAGGCAAAAGAGTAAAGAAGGGCGACGTTGTGTGCATCATCGAGGCTATGAAGTGCATGAACGAAATTCAGGCTGAGGAGGACGGCGAAATCGTTGCCGTACTCGCCAATAACGGAGATCTTGTTGAATACGGTCAGCCGCTTTTCAGCATAAAGTAAGAGGTAGTTATGAATCAGGAAGAAATTAAAAAGATATTACCGAAGTTGTAGACGACGTTACCGCAAAGGGCAAATATACAATCAAGGGCGACGAGTTCTTTTTGCAGGGACATTTTCCGGGCAACCCCGTTGTGCCGGGTGTGATTCTCTGCGAAATGATGGGACAGGCAAGCTGCTGCCTTTTGGCTGACAAGGTAAAGGACTGCACCCCGTATTTTACAAAGATGAACAACGTAAAATTCAAGAATCCCGTAAAGCCGGGCGATACTCTTGAAAGCGTTTGTACTCTCACAAAAAACAGAGGTCCGTTCTATTTTATCGACGCCAAGGGCTATGTTGACGGCAAGCTCTGCGTAAGCGCCGAGCTGTCCTTTGCACTGGTAGAAAATAAATAATAAATTAATAATGAGATTGGTACAAATACAGTAACAAAATGAACGTTTGTCATGGACGTATGAAATAAAGAGACGTTTTCTCGCGAAACGCAAGCATAAAATTATTTATAAAACATTAAGAACGCGAAGTAAAAAACGCGAAGTAAAAAACGCGAAGTAAAAAACGCAAAATGCAAACTTACGACGTTCATCTAAACACAAAGTATGCGAGGTAAAATAAATGTTTTCTAAGATACTTGTTGCAAATAGAGGAGAAATTGCGGTACGCATAATCCGTGCCTGCCGCGAAATGGGAATTTCCACCGTTGCTATTTATTCCGAGGCGGACAAGGACGCAATGCACGTTCAGCTCGCCGACGAAAGCTACTGCGTGGGCGGCAGCCGCGTTGCCGACAGCTATCTGAATATCCCCGCCATTCTTACCGTTGCGGTAGAAAGCGGCGCTCAGGCCATTCACCCCGGGTACGGACTGCTGAGTGAAAACGCGAAATTTGTTTCTCTGTGCGAACAGTGCAATATCAACTTTATCGGACCTTCCTCCGAAATGATTGCAATGCTGGGCGATAAGGACGCGGCGCGCAAAACAATGAGAGCCGCGGGAGTTCCCGTAACTCCGGGCTGCGATATCGTGGAGACCGTTGAGGAAGCCAAGAAGAAAGCGGAGGAAATCGGATTTCCGCTGCTCATTAAGGCGCGCTCGGGCGGCGGCGGAAAAGGAATTCGCCGTGTAAATTATCTCGAAGATTTTGAGGACGCCTTTCTGTCCGCTTCATCTGAGGCAAAGGCGGCGTTCGGAGACGGCGCGTGCTATCTTGAAAAGTTTATTTTCCCCGTAAAGCACATCGAAATGCAGCTTCTTTGCGATAAATATAATAATATAATCTGCCTCGGCGAACGCGAGTGCTCGGTTCAGCGCAAAAATCAGAAGATGATCGAGGAAAGCCCCAGCCCCGCGCTCGACGATAAAACCAGAAAGCAGATGATGATCGCCGCGGTCAAGGCGGCAAAGGCTGTTAACTACGTTAACGCCGGCACCGTTGAATTTTTGCTCGATAAGCAGAATAACTTCTACTTCATGGAGATGAATACCCGTCTGCAGGTTGAGCACGGCGTTACCGAAATGGTAACGGGACTCGACATAGTTCAGTGGCAGATAAGGATTGCCGCAGGCGCAAGACTTACCCGTACTCAGGACAGCATATTCACACACGGAAATGTAATCGAGTGCAGAATCAACGCGGAGAATCCCGACAAGAACTTCCGTCCAAGCTGCGGAAGAATCAAGAGATTACATACCCCGGGCGGCTCGTTTGTCCGCTTTGATACGGCTGTTTATCAGGATTATGTTGTTCCGCCGTATTACGACAGCATGATAGGCAAGCTGATCGTTCAGGCAAGAAGCAGAGCCGAGGCTATCCGTAAAATGAAGATGGCGCTGTCCGAGCTTACAATCGACGGAATCGACATCAACCGTGACATACTTGCCGAGATATTGTCGGACGACCGCTTTGTGAGCGGAGAGTACACAACCGACTTTATGGAAAACTTTGAGAAAATCAGAAATAAACGATAAATCATACTGATACCTGCTACCGGAAATCAGTATCAGCGCGGAGAAAGCTATGGATTTTTTTTCATTCGTAAAACCGAAAAACGACCTTGAAACCACCTCGGGAAAGCAGGATAACGTGCCGTTCATCCCCGAAGAAATGTGGATGAAGTGCCCAAAGTGCAACACGCTTTTGCTCACCACCGATATGGAGGAGAATTTGAACGTCTGCACAACATGCAACCATCATTTCAGAATGAACGCCAAAAGAAGGGTTGAGCTTTTTGCCGACCCCGAAACCTTTGAGGAGCATGACACCGAGCTCAAAAGCTCAAACATCCTCGGCTTCCCGGGATATGACAAGAAGCTTGAAAAGGCAAAGGACAAGGGCAACGAAAGCGTTACCTGCGGAACCTGTAAAATTGACGGAACCGAAACCGTGCTCTGCGTAATGAACGCCGAGTTCATGATGGGCAGTATGGGAACCGTAACGGGCGAAAAAATCACGCGCGCGTTTGAGTATGCCACCGAGCACAGACTTCCGATCGTTGTCTGCACAGTTTCGGGCGGCGCAAGAATGCAGGAGGGTATTTTGTCACTTATGCAGATGGCAAAAACCTCAGGCGCGGTAAAACGCCACAGCGACGCGGGACTTTTGTATATAACAGTGCTCACCGACCCCACAACGGGCGGCGTAACCGCTTCGTTTGCAATGGAGGGCGATATAATTCTTGCCGAGCCCGACTGTCTGGTCGCGTTTGCCGGTCCGCGCGTAATTGAGCAGACAATGAGACAAAAGCTGCCGAAGGACTTTCAGACCTCGGGCTTTGTAATGCAGAAGGGCTTTATAGACGCAGTCGTCAGCAGACACATGCTGAAACAGACTGTATCAAAGCTTTTAAGACTGCACGGCTATATGCCGAAAGAAAATGAGGATTCGGTGGAGTAAATTATGACTGCTTATGAAAAGGTGATGGCAGCGCGCGACAGCCAAAAGCTGACCGCTGTTGATTATATTGCACACATGTTCGGCGAAAGCTTTATTGAGCTTCACGGCGACAGAAGATTTTCGGACGATAAGGCGATTATCGCGGGGTTGGCTATGCTCTACGATATGCCGCTGACCGTAATCGGAATTGAAAAGGGAAGAAACACCCGCGAGCGTATGGAGCGCAACTTCGGACAGGCTCATCCCGAGGGCTACAGAAAGGCTCTCAGACTGATGAAGCAGGCTGAAAAGTTCCACCGCCCGGTGCTGTGTCTTGTTGATACAAGCGGAGCGTTCCCAGGAATCGGCGCGGAGGAGCGCGGTCAGGGACAGGCAATCGCCGAAAACTTAATGGAAATGATGACGCTCAAAACCCCCGTACTCACAATTCTTATCGGTGAGGGCGGCAGCGGCGGCGCGCTTGCGCTTGCGGTTGCCGACGAGGTTTGGATGTTTGAAAACTCGGTTTATTCGGTAATCTCACCCGAGGGCTGCGCGTCAATTCTTTGGAAGGACAGCTCAAAGGCTCCCGAGGCAGCTGAGGCGTTAAAGATGACCGCTCAGGATTTGTTCGACTTCGGAGTGATCGAGCGTATTATCCGCCAGCCAAAGGCTGAGGATTCCGCGATGTTTGAAAGTCTTAAGCTGCTTATCAGCAGAACCTTTGAGAAAAATCTGGAGCTTTCAACCGATGAGCTCACCGAAAAACGCTATAGCCGTTTCCGCAAAATCGGAACAGCGCATTTGGAATAATAAAAGTTGAAATTTTGGTCGGGGAGACAGGTTCCTTTAACAGGAAGCGCTGTCTCCCCGATTTTTATAAATAAAGATGTCATCCTGAGCGCAGTCGAAGGATCCCCCAATGTAACAGCCAATGGTTTCCTGTTTGGGGGATTCCTCCGCGTTGGTCGGAATGACATCTATAGGTTTTCTTCTATAAATTCTATGTAAGGCTTGCGGTAGTAAACGCTGTCCGGGTTATCCTTGTACCACTCATATTCTTTGCACAAGCCCTGTTCAAGCGGTATGGTATTCGGCATAAGCGCCTGCTGTTTTGAAACGTCAAGGACATATTCATAATCGTAAAAGCAGAAGTAATCCCTTTGCGGAACGTCTTTGTCAACGCTTATTAGCTTTGGCGTTTTGCCTGCTGCCTTGTAGCAAAGCTCAACCCATTCCTTGACTGTGACGGTTTCGGGATTTCCAACGTTGAAAACTTTATTTTCGGGGTGAGTGTTCAGCAGAATTTCAATAAAGCGGCAGAGGTCGGAAACATTGAAAAACTGCAGCTTCATTTCTCCGTTCCCGGGAATGTAAAACGGTCTGTCCTCGGCGGCGCAGTCAAACGGAAACGCCTCGCGGTAAAGATTGTCGTAGATTCCGTAAAAATACGGTGGACGGAGAATATATGCGTTTGGCACGCGCTCTTTGAGATATTCCTCGGCTTTCAGCTTGTTAGTGCCGTAATCTTTCCAAATTGAATTAAAGCCGCACGGCTGTTCTTCGGTGAACGGCTGAACGTTTGTTTCGGGATAAACCGCGCTTGAACTAATGAAAATGTAGTCGTCAAACTCAATTCCCGAGTCAAGGAGAGCCTGAACATGCTCCTGCGTGTAGGCGGTGATATCGAGGACAGCGTCAAAACGCATGCCTTTCAGTTTGTCTCCAAGCTGTGTTCGGTCGCCTTCAATATACTTTGCTCCGTCAGGCTGTCTGCGGCTTCCGCGGTTCAGTACATAAACCTCGTCGCCGTTTTTGACAAAGTGCTCTGCGGTGAATTTGCTTACAAATGTGGTTCCGCCTGTGATTAGAAGTTTCATTTTTACTCTCCTTTATTAAAATAAGCGGCACAGCCAAAGCTGCGCCGCTAAAATTAACCTGAAATAATTGTTGTGATTTTAGAAAAAGAAATACTTTCATAAAGCACGTCGAAGACGCTTTTGTTATAGAAAACCGCCGAGTAAACCGTGACAATAAGACCGGCAATAATTGTTACCGCAATGATGATAAGAACGGTAATTACAATAGGGCTGTAGGTTTTCTTTTTGACTGCCGCCGTCTGAACTGGCGCGGCGTACTGCACCGGCTGAGCGTAGCCGTAGTATGCCTGAGTTTGCTGAGGCGGAACGGAATACTGAGGCTGTTGAGTAAAGGGTGTTCCGCAAATAGGGCATGACGCGCAGTTTTCAGCGTTAAAGCCGCAGTTAGGACATCTCATAATACCGCTCCTTTTATCTTAGTACAAAAACATAATATCACCAAAATTTAAAAAAGTCAATACGGCGCAGCGGTTGTATTTTTTGCGCCGATGATTTATAATTAATAATACGGAGGTGCTTTTATGGTATTAAACGTACTCAGAATAATTATTTGCGCATTGTCACTGGTCGGGGTGGGATTTTTTGTTTTCCCTGTCTCCGTGGGAATAGTAAACGTCGGAAATGTATCGGGATTTGCGCTTTGCGTATGGATTTTCCTTGTATGCTGCAAGCCTGCTCACAGGTTTATCAGGGAAGCATGTATGCATTTTTTTATCACAAAAGCGATATACTACACCGTCAACACTGTTTTTGTTACGCTGGCTCTGCTTGGAATCACGGTTTCGGTGTTCATGGTTATGGGAATGAACCGCAAGCCGCCTATCAACAGCACCGCTGTAGTGCTCGGCGCTCAGGTGCTCGGTTCGGGGAATCCGTCAACGATATTAAGCGGAAGAATAGACGCCGCCGAGCGTTACTTAAAGGAGAACCCAAAGTCAAAGGCTGTGCTCTCGGGCGGTCAGGGTAAAAACGAGCCGATGAGCGAGGCAAAATGTATGTATGACAACCTCATAAAAAGAGGGATATCGGCGGACAGACTTTTCATTGAGGACAGGTCAACCGATACAAAAGAGAACCTGCAGTTTTCAAGCGAGATAATTAAGAAAAATAATTTGGGCAGTAATATTGCGATTATCACCGACGGCTTCCACCAGGAGCGCGCGAAGATAATCGCGGATCAAATCGGACTGAAAGGAGAAATAGGAGCGTATAACGCCGACACAGCGCTAAGGTACGCGCCTACCTACTTTGTCCGCGAGTGGTTCGGAATCCCGTATCAGCTGTTAATTAAGAGATGAAAAAGGGGAACCTGAGCAAGGTTCCCCTTTAATACTAAATTCTTTCATCAGCGTCCGCCGCTATTACTTCGGTGATGTTATCAATATTAACTGAGCTGTGATGATTGGAGTTAAACGCCTCTTGACAAATTATCTCGTCAGCTTCCGGAAAGCTGTCCTCGTCATGTCTGCGCGACGGAAACTCCATCGGTATTTCACCGCTTTTTCTCTTTTTTCTGCTCATATTTTTACCGCCTTTTCTGTGATACCAATAGTATAGGCGGTTATTTTGTTTTTATTCGGCAATCATTTTTTGGAGCGTGGTTACGTCGTTGATGTTTACCGTGCCGTTGCCGTCAACATCCGCAAGCTCAAGCTGCAGATCGCTGAAATCTACCATCATTGCAATATACTTTTGAATAAGCGTTGCGTCGGAAATGGTGAGTGCATTGTCCATGTTTACGTCGCCCACATAGTAATCATCCTCGTAAGGCTCACCGACTGTAAAAAATATTGATGTATAATCATAAGAGGGACTCTTAACAAAATCTCCGTCTAATACGACTTTAAGAATATAGATGCCCCTCGGCAGGGTATAATCAAACTTGCTGATTGAAAAATTCTTTTGTTCATCATATTTAAGCGAGAAGCTTTGGGGCTTGGTAAGGGGGATTGAGTCGCCGTTCTGGTCGGTTACTTCAAGGTGGAAAGTACCGCTGATAGTTTTGTCTTTATAGGTTTCGCTTGAAATGTTTGTCAGAGCGAAGCTGAGTTTTTCGCCGTCCTTAAAGCCCGCGGCGTTTTCATCAACTTTAAATTCATAGGAGACTTCCTCATCGTCCGGACTGAAAACCGCAACCTCGGGAAAATCAGGGATTATCCAATCGGTCTGAATATAAATCGGCGCGCTGTTTTTTATATAAAGCTTAAGCTTTAGTTTTAATTCCTCTTTGTTATAAACGCTTACGCTTGTCGGGAACAACGAGCCGCTCTCAAATTCGCAGTCCGCTTCCTCTTCCAGGTAATTGCCGGGGTCAAATTCATATTCCTCAACTGTGAACAGCTCGGCTTTGGTTATCATTTTAAGCTGATCGTTTGTAAGTCCCTCAACGCTGAAATCATATGTTACCTTTTGCTCTCCGAGCTTTGGGTTTGAAAGCTTTAGTTTGATATTGCTCCTGTCAAGCACTGCTTTTGTAACCGTAAATTCCGTTTTTACCATGTTGTTGTAGTAATATGCCTCTCGTATCTTTTTGTCGGAGTTGATTGTAGCGGTTGCGGTGTATTTTCCCTCTTTAAGCTTTCCTGCGTTAAACGCGGGAGAAAGGGTAGAGTAGCTCATTGAAGAAAGATCCGCTTCAAAGGATTTTGTTTGGTTAAATACATTCTTGCCGCTGCTGTCCGTAACGGTGAGGTTAACTGCAACGCTGCTGTTAAAATCCTTGTAGGAAAGATTACTTAAGGAAATATTTAAAAAAGCTTCGGCGTCGTCGGGGATTGACTCATGGCTTTCGGGGTTATCCGATTCGCCTGTAAAAATATCCGTAGCGGCAAAGTCAACCGTGGTGTTTTTGTTCTTTGTTGCTTTAAGCAAAGTTTCCTTTTCCAGGTTCTCTGAATAGGGAGTAACCGCCGAATAGTCGTAGAGAATATATGAGCCGTAGCCTGAGAACAGCCAGGTTTCAGTATTTATTATATCATCATCCAAAAAATTGTAGGGATTGAATGAGATCGGTTCAAGCTTGTGAGCGCACAGGCGGTTTGGCGCGGTCCTGCGGTCGGCTTCGCCTGTTAAATCGGAGTCGGAATCGGTGATTACAAGCATATCGTAGTACTCGCGTTTATCCGAGGTGTAGTTATTGTTTGTAACATAGCCCCAGCAAGAAATTGCGTGGCCTCCCATCATGCCGAGTTTTTTGTCATAGTATTGTATACCCAGGGTGACGCCCTTGCCGCTTCTCAGCTCTTTTGCCATCCGGTTAAGTCCGTCGGGGTTGTTGAGGAAATTACCCTCGGAAAGCAGCTTGTCGTACGCGTAATCCTTTAAGTATCCGCCCGTGCCCTTTTTTGGAACCGCGGAAGGCCGAAAGTATTCATCTTCCCAATCCGGATCGTACGCGCCGTTGATAAACCACGACAAAGCGTATTCCATGATATTTCCGTCGTCGTTATAACAGTCTATGAACTTCTCGAACATGTCGTCGCAGTCTTTAAAGCCTGCTTTCTGAGCCCAGCCGGTGTAGGTGAGGATGTTTGAAATCGCGCCTGCCCAGCACATGCTTTCGTCAACATCTTTAACGCCTTTCTTTTCGGTGTCGATAAAATCAATTGAGGTGATGTCCATTGACTCGCCCTTTGAAACAGCGTCAATCAGCGCGGTTTCAACCGACTGAACGTTTGAGGGTGAAAGTCCCGTAATAAACGCGCTTTTGTTGTCCTTCATATTGTCAATGTCAATTGCGTAGTAGCCGTTGAGCTGAGTTGAGCTCGCCGCTACGCTGTTTGATGAAACGATATCCCTGAGAGTTACGGTGA
>OMXW01000146.1 GCA_900315085.1 uncultured Eubacteriales bacterium | reverse complement strand
ATCTCCTGATAATCCTCATGTCCCTTGCCGGCAAGTACGATAATATCGCCGTCCTGAGCGTTCTGCATGCAGTAGCGTATCGCGTCCTTTCGGTTGGGAACAACTACATATTTTCCGTCGGTCTTGTGAAGTCCTGTTTTGATGTCCTCGATTATGTCCATAACATCCTCAAAGCGCGAGTTGTCCTCGGTGACTACCGAAAGGTCGCTCAGTCTGCCCGAGGTTTCGCCCATCTCAAAGCGGCGCACCTTGGGACGGTTTCCGCCTGCTCCGAACATTGTGATAAGGCGGTTGGGGTTGTATTGGCGCAGGGTGGTGAGTACGTTCTCCATTGAAAGCGCGTTGTGGGCGTAGTCAATGAGCAGGCTGTAGTTGCCGGGAACCTTTACGGGTTCAACTCTGCCCTTGACGTGAGCGATGCGCAGTCCGTCAATAATCGCCTTGTCGGGGATATCGAAGAACGATACCGCGCTGATTGCCGCGAGAGCGTTGTAGGCGTTGAATTTTCCGGGAACTCCGACGTCAAGACTCAAAGTTCTGTCTCCCTCGGTTTCAAAGTGAACGCCGATAAATCCGCCCTCGGAGAGAAGTCTGTCGTTTTTAGCAATCAGGTCAGCCTCGGGAGAGAAGCCGAAGGCCTTGATTTTTCCGTCAAAATCCTTTGTTATTTTTTTCCAGCTCGGGTCGTCAATGTTCGCGGCGGCGTGCTTTACCTGACATGTGGTCGTCTGAAAAGTTGGTGAAGATACCTACGTCAAAGGTAGTGCCGGCGAGGCGGCTGTGCTTTAAGCCGATTGACGACGCTTCAATCACCATCGCCTTACAGCCCGCGTTGATCATATCGCGCATCGATTTCTGGATTTCGTAGCTCTCGGGTGTGGTGTTGTCGGTTTTATATGTTTCGCCGCCGTATACCACGCCGAGCGTTCCTATTGTTCCAGTCTTGATTCCCGCCTGCTCAAAAATTTCCGCAATCATGGCGGTGGTCGTGGTCTTGCCCTTTGTGCCGGTGATAGCGATAGTTATCAATTCTTCCGCAGGTCTGCCGAAGAACTCAACGCTCATCAGCGCAAGAGCAAGTCTGGTGTCGTCGGTTTTTACTACCGCAACGTCCTTTGGCACCTCAAAGTCGAGGTCGTCGCTGATTATCAGCGCGGCGGCTCCTTTTTCAACAGCCGACTTTGCGTATTTGTGGCCGTCGGCGGCGTAGCCCTTTAAGGCAACAAAAGCGGTGCCCTGAGTGACCTTCCGCGAATCGTAGATGATGTCGGTGATTTCGGGGTCGCAAAGGGGAGAGGAGAGCACGTTTACGGGTGAAATTATCTGACTAAGCTTCATTGTAAAAAACTCCTAATAATAATTTTTCGTTAATTTAATATAATATTATTATAGCAATAAAATTCACGGTTTACAATAAAAATATGTTTTTTGGTTCAAAAGAACGCCATTTTTTTACTATTAGTGAAAAATAACCAAAAAAATTGAAAAACTTTTTTCCACAATCGAAAACCGAGAAATACAAGCCTCGAAATTGTGCTTTTACCTTAATAATTTTAAGGTGTGTTAAGCAGATTGCACAATGAGGTATTCGTTATTTTTAACAAAAAAGAGCACCTCGATTTGTGCATATAAACAAAATAGCGTTTTTTTTACGTTAAATTGACTAAAATTACAACGCCAATTTAGCGTTTTATGAAAAAAGTACAAAAGTGGTTGAAATTTACTCCCGCTTTTGATATCATTTATGTAGTGGAACAGAAGCACGTTTGTGCAAATTGCTCCATAGAGACAAAAAATTTTTATGAAAGAGGGATATTCCAATGAAAAAGGTTCTCGCCATTCTTTTGGCAGGCATGATGACCGCAACAGCATTTGCAGGCTGCGGCGGCGGCAACGCTTCTTCTAACGGCGGCAGCTCAAACGGCTCAGGCGGTTCAGGCGGAAGCGTAAGCGGCGGCAAGGTTGACGAAAAAATGTTCGGCGACGAGACAAACATTGAACTTAAGGTTTGGGCTCCTGATAAGGGCGTAAGTCTTGCAAAAGAGCAGATCGAAACATTTAAGAAAATGTATCCGAACATCAAGTTCAAGAAGATCGAGGTTGTAGCTCAGGGCGAAGGCGAAGCTGCTACTCAGATGGTTAACGACCCGAACAAGGCAGCTGACGTATTCAGCTTCCCGAGCGATCAGCTCAACAAGCTTGATTCAGCTAAGTGTCTTTCACCTGTATCAAAGACATTCGTTGAGGACGTTACAAATTCAAACGACGAGAGCACCGTTAAGGCAGCTACTCTTATGATTCAGCTAAGTGTCTTTCACCTGTATCAAAGACATTCGTTGAGGACGTTACAAATTCAAACGACGAGAGCACCGTTAAGGCAGCTACTCTTAAGGACACACTCTATGCTTATCCCGAGACAAAGGATAACGGCTACTATCTTGTATATAACAAGAAGATCGTATCCGACGACAACGCAAAGACCTTTGAGGGAATTCTGAAGGCTTGTAAGGACAACAAGAAAGACTTTATCATGGACTGCGGCAACGGCTACTACAGCTGTACTTTCGCTTTCACAGCAGGCGCGGTAATCGACGGTCTTGACGACGAAGGCACTCAGAAGTTCAAAGAGTTCGACGAGGATGAGGCTGTTGAGACACTCATGGCTTTTGCTAAGCTCATGAAGGAGTACAAGGGCACATTCAAGTCACTCGATCCCGCTCAGATCGCTTCAGGCTTTAAGAACAAAACACTCGGCGCAGGCGTTGACGGCACATGGAACTCTGTTGCTGACAAAGAAGCTCTCGGCGACGACTTCGGCGCTTCAAAGCTTCCCACAATCAACGTAAACGGCAAAGACAAGCAGCTCATCTCAATGTTCGGTTACAAGTATATCGGCGTAAACGCTAAGACTAAGTTCCCGAGATCAGCTCATATCCTTGCTTACTACCTCGCAAGCGAAGAGTGCCAGACTCAGAGAGCTGAAAAGCTCGGTTGGGGTCCTTCAAATACAAAGGCTAAGGAAACAGACTTTGTTAAGAACGACGTAACACTCCAGGCTATCCAGGCTCAGTCACAGAACGCTGTTCCTCAGGTTAACATCCAGGGCACATTCTGGCAGGCAATGGGCACACTCGGCAGCGAGATGATGAAGGACGGCTGGAAG
>OMXW01000040.1 GCA_900315085.1 uncultured Eubacteriales bacterium | reverse complement strand
ATCGTCTGCCGCAACCACCGAGCCTGCCCCGAACAACGATAAAAACAACGGCAATAACAGGCACGACAAAAGCAACGGACTTATAAACGTATTGATTACACTGATGATTGTGCTCACCGCTCTGCTTGCGGCTTTGGCAGCGCTGCTGCTGCGCAGAAAGCTTATTATTGATTCGCTGCACCGCAGAATGAACGGCAGCGACCTTAACAAGAGCGCGATCGAAGCCTACCGATACGCTCAGAAGCTAAACAAATATCTTGACGCGGGAATTCTGTCCGAGGTTACCGCAAAATTCAGCAGTCAGGGAATTGACAGGGATGAACTGCAAATAATCAGGAATTACTGCGATTACGCGGTGAACTGCCTTGAAGAAAACAGCTCGGGCGCAAGGAATTTGTTCTATAAATATATTGTTTGTATTTATTAATTGAGAAAGATGTCATTCCAATCACACATAGGAGTGACATCTTTTTTGTATAAGCTGTAGCAGATGTAGCAGGTAAAAACAATAAACCCTTAAAAAGAGAAATATATAGAAGTTAACATATTTACTTGCTACAACTGCTACACACAAATGAATAAGACCGACACAAAACGCGTCGGTCTTAAACTTACTTATATTTATTTTTTACTGCCGCTCCGATAAACGCGGAGAACAGCGGATGGGGCTTATTGGGACGCGATTTGAATTCGGGGTGGTACTGAACTCCCACATAAAAATCACGGTCGTCAAGCTCAACGGTTTCAACCAGGTGACCGTCTGGCGACAATCCCGAAAGCGTAAGTCCCGCGCTTTCAAGCACTTCGCGGAAGTCGTTGTTGAATTCGTAGCGGTGGCGGTGGCGTTCGCTGATTTGCTTTTTGCCGTAAGCCTTTGCCATTGTGGTGTTGTCGCGGATAACGCATGGATACGCTCCCAAACGAAGCGTGCCGCCCTTGTCGGTTTCGCTTGTCTGGCCGGGCAGATAGTCGATTACCTTGGGCACGTCCTGAGCGAACTCGCCCGAATTTGCGTTTTCAAGCCCAACGACGTTGCGCGCGAACTCGATGACCGCGATCTGCATTCCCAGGCAGATTCCAAAGTACGGGACCCTGTTTTCCCTGGCGTAGCGCGCGGTGACTATCATGCCCTCGATTCCGCGGTGACCGAAGCCGCCCGGAACGATGATTCCGTCAAGACCTGAGAGTACCTCGGCGGCATTTTCGGATGTTATCTGCTCGGAATCGAGCCACCTGATATCTATCTCAGCGTCGCGGTAATAGCCTGCGTGGCGCAGAGCCTCGGCAACCGAGAGGTACGCGTCGTGAAGCTCGACATACTTGCCTACCAAGCCGATTGTAACGGTCTTTTCACGCGTTTTGATGCGCTCAACCATGTGCTCCCAGTCGGTCAAATCGGGAGCCTGACACTGGATTTTCAGACCTCTGCATACGATATCCGAAAGGTGTGCTTTTTCGAGCATAAGCGGAGCTTCATAGAGCACGGGAAGCGTAAGATTTTCGATTACGCAGTCGGGTGATACGTTGCAGAAGCCCGCGATTTTGTCAAAGATAGAGCTGTCGGTAATCGGCTCGTCACAGCGAAGAATGATGATGTCCGGCGATATTCCCAAGCCCTGTAGCTCCTTTACGGAGTGCTGGGTGGGCTTTGATTTATGCTCGCCCGAAGCTTTAAGATACGGCACCAAAGTGACGTGGATGTAAAGGCGGTTATCAACTCCGACCTCACGGCCTACCTGACGGATCGCCTCAAGGAACGGCTGGCTTTCGATATCGCCGATAGTGCCGCCGATTTCGGTGATAACAACGTCTGCCTCCGAGGTTTTTCCGACGCTGTAAATAAAACGCTTGATTTCATCGGTAACGTGCGGAATGACCTGAACGGTCTTTCCCAGATATTCGCCGTGCCTTTCCTTTTGGAGCACGTTGGAATATACCTTGCCTGTGGTGAGGTTTGAATACTTGTTCAGATCCTCGTCGATAAAACGCTCGTAGTGTCCGAGGTCGAGGTCGGTTTCCGCGCCGTCCTCGGTAACGTATACCTCGCCGTGCTGATAGGGGCTCATTGTGCCCGGGTCAACGTTGATGTAGGGGTCGAGCTTTTGCGAAGCGACCTTTAATCCCCTCGCCTTCAAAAGCCGTCCCAAAGACGCGGCGGTAATTCCCTTTCCGAGTCCCGAAACAACGCCGCCCGTCACGAAAATATATTTAGTCATTGGTTTTCTCCTGTCCTAAGCGTTATTACAGATTGGTGTAGCCCATCAGGCTTTCGTCTACCTCGCGCGCGCAGTCAATACCCTCGCGGATAGCGCGTACAACAAGCGACTGACCGATGTGGAAATCGCCCGCGGCGTAAACGTTCTCAACGTTTGTTTTATGGGAGCCCGCGGGGGTTGCCGCGTTGTTCCTTGGCGTTGTATCAATTCCGAACGCCTCGGTAACATAGCTCTGACATCCCAAAAAGCCTGCCGCAATAAGCACCAGCTCGGAAGGTACCTCCTGCTCTGAGCCCTCGATCGGCTTCATTGAAAGTCTGCCTGTTTTTTTATCCTTTTCAGCGGAAAGCTTTACGAGCACCGCGCCCCTGAGCTTGCCGTTTTCGTCCTTTAAGAACTCCTTGACGGTTGTCTGATACACTCTTGGATCCTGACCGTAAACCTCAGCCGCTTCCTCCTGACCGTAGTCGGTTTTGAGGATTCGAGGCCACTCGGGCCAGGGGTTGTTTTCGGCGCGGGTTTCGGGCAGGGGCGGCATCATTTCAAGCTGCAAAACGCTCTTTGCGCCGTGACGGACGCAGGTACCTACGCAGTCGTTGCCCGTGTCGCCGCCGCCTATTACGATTACGTTTTTATCCTTGGCGGAGATGTAGGTGCCGTCCTCCAAACCGTTGTCGAGCAGCGCCTTGGTGGTGGATTTGAGGAAATCTACCGCAAAGTAAATTCCCTCGGCTTCCCGTCCGGGCGCGTTGATATCGCGCGGCTGTGAGGCTCCGCAGGCAAGAATTACCCTGTCGTACTTTTTAAGAAGCTCCTCCGCGGTGATATCCTGACCGACGTTGGCGTTTGTTACAAACTCAACGCCCTCAGCCTTCATTATGTCAACCTTGCGGTCGATTATTTGCTTTTCAAGCTTCATGTTGGGGATGCCGTACATAAGCAGTCCGCCCACGCGGTCGCTGCGCTCATATACCGTTACGCTGTGACCTCTGCGGTTTAGCATTTCTGCGGCGGCAAGTCCCGAAGGACCGGATCCTACTACGGCTACGCTTTTACCTGTTCTTACCTTTGGCGGCTGAGCAGCGGCAAAGCCCTCAACATACGCGTTTTCGATTATGCTGTATTCGTTGGCCCTGACGGTTACAGCCTCTCCGTTTGCCCCGCAGGTACATGCCTTTTCGCACAGTGCGGGACAAACTCTTGAGGTGAATTCAGGGAAAGGATTGGTGATTTTCAACCGCTCGTAAGCCTGCTTCCACGCGCCGAGGCTGACGAGGTTGTTCCACTCGGGAATGAGGTTGTTGAGCGGACAGCCCGAGACCATTCCGTTGATTACCGTACCCGACTGGCAGAACGGCACGCCGCAGTGCATACAGCGTTCGCCCTGCTTTTTCTGCTCTTTTTCGGAGAGCGGTGTATGAAATTCGTTAAAGTTTTTGATACGCTCCGACACGCTGAAAGCAGCGGCGTCCTTTCGCGCGTATTCCATAAATCCGTTTGGATTTCCCATTCTGCTCTCCCCCTTAATTTGAATGGATCAACTGATAAAATGCTTCGATTTTTGACTTTTCCGCGTCCATGCCGAGGGTTTCGTTTCTCTCGATAGCCTCGGTGATGGTCTTGTAGTCGTGCGGAATTATCTTCTTGAACTTGGGCAGGTATTCCTCAAAGTTGTTGAGGATTTCCGCTCCCTTTTCGGAGCCTGTAGCGGAAACGTGCTCTGAAATCAGGCTGCGCAGCTGTTCAATATCGCGCAGAGCGGTTACCTCGCCGCACTCAACAAGCTCCTTGTTGAGCTTTGTGTAGAGCTGGTGGTTCTCGTCGAGCACATACGCAACGCCGCCCGACATACCCGCGGCAAAGTTTTTGCCGGTGCTGCCCAGAATTACTACGATGCCGCCCGTCATGTATTCGCAGCCGTGCTCGCCTACGCCCTCAACAACCGCTGCCGCGCCCGAGTTGCGCACGCAGAAGCGTTCGCCTGCTACGCCGTTGATGAACGCCTTGCCGCTTGTTGCTCCGTAGAGGGCTACGTTGCCGACGATGATATTTTCCTCAGCCTTGAAGCGCGAGCCCTTGGGAGGATATACGATCAGCTTGCCGCCCGAAAGTCCCTTGCCGAAGTAGTCGTTGCTGTCGCCGCGCAGCTCAAGGGTAAGACCGTTTGGAATAAACGCGCCGAAGCTCTGACCACCCGAGCCGTTGCAGACGATTTTGAAGGTATCGTCCGAAAGGCTTTCGCCGTATTTCTTTGTGATTTCGGAACCGAACGCTGTACCGAGCGAACGGTCTGTATTTTTGATGTCGATTTCAATTGTCTTAGCCTCGCCGGATGCGAACGCCTTTTTGAGCTTTTTCTCGATTACCTTTTCGTCGAGGGTCTCGCTAAGCTTGAAATCGAATTTATCCTTGTTTGTGTAGCAGATTTTCTCCTGAGCGAATTCGCTGCCGAGCAGGAGCGAAAGGTCGATTTTGCTTTCACGTTCGCCGAGGTTATCCTTCTTTTTGAGCAGGTCGGTTCTGCCGACAAGCTCGTCAACTGTGCGCACGCCAAGCTTTGACATGTACTCGCGGAGCTCCTGAGCGATGAAGAGCATGAAGTTCATAACATATTCTGGCTTGCCAGCAAAACGCTTTCTGAGCTCGGGGTTCTGGGTTGCAACGCCGAACGGACAGGTGTCGAGGTTGCACACGCGCATCATTGCGCAGCCCAGAGTTACAAGCGGAGCGGTTGCAAAGCCGAATTCCTCTGCGCCGAGGATAGCCGCTATCGCAACGTCTCTGCCCGTCATCAGCTTTCCGTCGGTTTCAATTACGACCTTGTTTCTCAGTCCGTTGATGATGAGCGTCTGGTGAGCCTCGGCAAGTCCGAGCTCCCACGGAAGTCCCGCGTTATATATTGAGCTGCGCGGAGCCGCGCCTGTGCCGCCGTCATAGCCCGAGATGAGGATTACCTCCGCGCCTGCCTTTGCAACGCCTGCGGCTACCGTGCCTACTCCCGCTTCGGAAACAAGCTTGACCGAAACGCGGGCTTTTTTGTTGGCGTTTTTTAGGTCGTAAATGAGCTGAGCCAAGTCCTCAATTGAGTAGATATCGTGGTGAGGCGGCGGAGAAATGAGCGATACGCCCGGGGTGGAGTGTCTTGTTTTTGCTATCCACGGATATACCTTTTTGCCCGGAAGATGTCCGCCCTCGCCGGGCTTTGCGCCCTGAGCCATCTTGATTTGGATCTCGTCGGCTGAGTTGAGGTACGCAGAGGTCACGCCGAAGCGTCCCGAAGCAACCTGCTTGATTGCAGAGCAGCGGTTAACTTTGCTGCCCTTGCTGGCGATACGCTCGGGGCTTTCGCCGCCCTCGCCGGAGTTTGACTTGCCGCCGAGGTTATTCATTGCGATTGCGAGAGTTTCATGAGCTTCCTGAGAGATTGAGCCGTAGGACATCGCGCCGCTCTTGAAGCGTTTTACGATGCTGTCAACGCCCTCGACCTCGTCGAGCGGAACAGGATTTTCCGCATAGTTGAAGTCGAGAAGTCCGCGCAGGCTGACGGGGTTCATTTCCTCGCTGAGAAGTCTTGAATATTCCTTGAATCTGTCGTAGTTATTGTATTTTGTCGCGGTCTGGAGCGCGTGGATCGTCTGAGGATTGTAGAGGTGCTCCTCCTTGCCGCTTCTGCTCTTGTGACCTCCGCGCGCCGGAAGCTCATTATTTGTGCCGAGTCCGAGCGGATCAAACGCGGCGGTGTGCAGGTCGTCAACGGTTTTCTCGATATCGTCGAGAGTGATTCCGCCTACGCGGCTGACGGTGCCCGTAAAGAAGGTTTCGGTCAGCTCCCTGCTAAGTCCGATTGCCTCAAAAATCTTTGAGCCCTGGTAGGACTGGATGGTGGAAATACCCATCTTTGAAGCGATTTTTACGATTCCGTGAAGCACTGCGTCGTTGTAGTCGTTTACAGCGGCGTAGTAGTCCTTGTCGAGCAGGTCGTCGTGGATAAGCTCGTGGATCGTTTCAAGCGCGAGATATGGGTTGATTGCGCTTGCGCCGTAAGCGAGCAGCGTTGCAAAGTGATGCACCTCGCGCGGCTCGGCGCTTTCGAGTACGATCGAAAGGGCGGTTCTGCGCTTTGTTGCTACAAGGTGCTGGTGAAGCGCCGATACCGCAAGCAGCGACGGAATTGCAAGGCGGTTCTCGTCAACTCCCCTGTCGGAGAGAATCAGGATGTTCGCGCCGTCCGCGCTTGCCTTGTCCGCCTCAACAAACAGGCGGTTGATTGCCTTTTCGAGCCTTGTGTTTTTATAGTAAAGAATCGGGATCACAGCTACCTTGAAGCCCTGGAGCTTCATGTTTTTGAGCTTTAAAAGTCCCGTTGAGGTGAGGATCGGGTTTACTACCTTGATTGCTCTGCAGTTGTCGGGCTTTTCTTCAAGGAGGTTTCCGTCCTTACCGATGTATACCGTTGTTGAGGTCACGATCTCCTCACGGATAGCGTCGATCGGAGGATTAGTTACCTGAGCGAATATCTGCTTGAAGTAGTCAAACAGCGGCTGCGGCTGCTTTGAGAGCACCGCAAGCGGCTTGTCAGAGCCCATTGCCGCAATCGGCTCCGCGCCGTTCTGCGCCATGGGGAGAATTGAGGTCATTACGTCCTCGTAGGTGTAGCCGAAAGCCTTTTGGAGCTTGCGTCTTTCCTCTCTGCGGTGCTCCTCTACCTTTGCGTTGGGCACCTTTAAATATTTAAGTCTGGTGAGGTTTGCGTCCAGCCACTCGCCGTAGGGGCGGCGTGACGCGTACTTCATTTTGATTTCCTCGTCGTCGATAAGTCTGCCCTGAACGGTATCTACAAGCAGCATTTTACCGGGGTGGAGGCGTTCCTTTTTGACTACCTTCTCGGGAGCTACGGGAAGCGCGCCGACCTCTGACGAAAGAATCAAAGTATCGTCGTCGGTCACATAGTAGCGCGAGGGGCGCAGTCCGTTTCTGTCAAGCACAGCGCCCATTACGTCGCCGTCAGAGAACAGAATCGAAGCAGGGCCGTCCCACGGCTCCATCATTGTTGCGTAATACTGGTAGAAGTCGCGCTCCTGCTGGGGCATTGCGTGGTTGTTGTCCCACGGCTCGGGGATAGTTATCATTACAGCCAGCGGCAGATCCATTCCGCTCATTACAAGAAATTCGAGGGTGTTATCAAGACGCGCCGAGTCGCTGCCCTCGGGATTAACTACGGGCAGCACCTTGTCAAAATCACCCATCAGGTGCTCGCTCGCCATGTTTTCCTCACGCGCGAGCATTTTGTCGGCGTTGCCGCGGATCGTATTGATTTCACCGTTGTGAACGATCATTCTGTTGGGGTGAGCCTTCTGCCAGCTCGGGAAAGTATTTGTTGAAAAACGTGAATGTACTAAAGCGATCGCGGACTCGTAGTCGCTGTCCTGCAAATCGTTGAAGAAGCGGCGCAAATCGCCTACCAGGAACATACCTTTATATACAATGGTGCGGCTTGAAAGCGAAACAACGTAGGTATCCTCGTTGCTCTGCTCAAAAAAGCGGCGCGCCACATAGAGCTTGCGGTCAAAGTCAACTCCGCGCTTTACGTTTTCGGGACGTTTGATGAAGCACTGCTGGATGTTTGGCATGCACTCAAGCGCCTTAGCGCCCAGGACCGAGGGAGTGCAGGGAACCTCACGCCAGCCGAGAACCTCAAGTCCTTCCTTTTCCGCGATTATCTCAAACATCTTGCGCGCCTGGTTGCGTCTTAGCTCATCCTGAGTAAAGAAGAACATGCCCACGGCGTAATCGCGGTCGGCAGGGAGCTGAATATTGAGCTGTTTTGCAGCTTTGTGAAAGAATTTATGCGAAATCTGCAAAAGAATACCAACGCCGTCGCCTGTTTTTCCCTCGGCGTCCTTACCTGCGCGGTGCTCAAGTGTTTCTACTATAGTAAGAGCGTTCTCCACAGTCGCGTGTGACTTGATTCCCTTGATATTTACTACCGCTCCGATACCGCAGTTGTCGTGCTCGAAGCTTGGGGAATAAAGAGAATTTTTCATCAGTTGATTTCTGTTTTGCTGATTATCCTCTGTAACTGACATTTTTTATCCATCCTTTCACCTTTTGAATTATGCAAGTTAGAACTTTGAATCCTGCATAATCATATAACAATCGTATTATATAACTGTTATATGCCGCTTGTCAAGGGGATTTTGCAACTTTATTTTACATTTATTTCATTTGTCAGGCGAAATATCGCTAAAAATACGAGCCGTTTTTGTTAAATTTGCAAGATGAATAATTTTTCCTGCAAAATTTTTAAAAAACCTCTTGACAAACCAACTCCGCCACGTTATAATGACATCAATGACACAGCAAAGGCGCTGACGGCACTTAACCGGGCCGCCGAAGTCAGGTCGAATTTTGTCGGCTGATTTTCGGTGACAGGGATTTATGCCATCAGGGTCTTTTTATTTTTGTCAAAATACAGAATGGAGAGATTCATATGACAAAGGTTCCCGAATTATTCGGCAGCAAGGTTTTTAATGACAGAGTTATGCGCGAAAGACTTCCCGGCACTACCTACAAGGCTCTGAAGAAAACCATTGAGAACGGCGAACCGCTCGACATCAGCGTAGCCAATGTTGTTGCCAACGCCATGAAGGACTGGGCTGTTGAGCAGGGCTGCACACACTTTACACACTGGTTCCAGCCGATGACAGGCGTTACCGCCGAGAAGCACGACAGCTTTATTCAACCCAACGGCGACGGCGTGATCATGGAGTTCTCGGGCAAGGAACTTATCAAAGGCGAGCCCGACGCGTCGTCTTTCCCAAGCGGCAGCATCCGCGCTACATATGAAGCGCGCGGTTACACAACCTGGGACCCCACCTCTCCCGCATTTGTAAGAGACGGTTCTTTGTACATCCCCACCGCGTTCTGTTCATACACAGGCGAGGTTCTTGATAAAAAGACTCCGCTGCTCCGCTCAATGGAGCGTCTCAGCACGGAAGCGGTCAAGATTTTACACTTACTCGGCAAGACCGACGTTAAAAGAGTTGCTACAACGGTCGGCCCCGAGCAGGAATACTTCCTTATTGATAAGGAGCTGTACGACCAGCGCGTTGACTTAAAGCTTACAGGCAGAACGCTGTTCGGCGCAAAGGCTCCAAAGGGTCAGGAGCTTGAGGATCACTACTTCGGCGCAATCAAAGCAAGAGTTGCGGCGTACATGAAGGAGCTTGACGAGGAGCTTTGGAAGCTCGGAGTTCTTGCAAAGACAAAGCACAACGAGGTTGCACCCTCACAGCATGAGCTTGCTCCTATCTTCTCGACCTCAAACATCGCGACAGACCACAACGAGCTTACGATGGAGATCATGCAGAAGGTTGCCGAAAGACATAATCTTGTTTGTCTGCTTCACGAAAAGCCTTTCAAGGGCGTTAACGGCTCGGGCAAGCACAACAACTGGTCTATTTCGACAAACACAGGCGAAAACCTGCTCTCACCGGGCAAGCATCCCGAGAGCAACGTTCAGTTCCTCCTCTTCCTCGCCGCTGTTGTAAAGGCGGTTGACGAGTATCAGGATCTGCTCAGAATCACCGTAGCCTCAGCCGGCAACGACCACAGACTGGGAGCTAACGAGGCTCCGCCGGCAATCATCTCGATGTACTTAGGCGACGACCTTGACGCGCTTGTACATTCTATAATCGACGGCAACAGCTACGAGAGCCACGGCAGAGAGAAGATGCAGACAGGCGTTGAGGTTCTGGCTGACTTCATGAAGGATAACTCAGACCGTAACCGTACATCGCCGTTCGCGTTCACCGGCAACAAGTTTGAGTTCCGCGCGCTCGGTTCTTCACTGAACATCGCGTGCCCCAACTACATGCTCAACACAATGGTTGCCGACGAGCTTTCACAGTTCTACGATGAGCTCAAGGACGCCGAGAACGTTCAGGAAGCGGCAAAGGAAGTTATCAGAAAGACCTTCACCGCTCACCAGAGAATCATCTTCAACGGCGACAACTACTCTGACGAGTGGGTTGCCGAGGCGGAAAAACGCGGACTTCTCAATTTGAAGTCACTTCCCGAGGCTTTGGCGCATTTCCTCGATAAAAAGAATGTTGACCTGTTTGTTAAGCATAATATTTGTTCGGAGGATGAGCTGAGAGCCCGTTATGAGATCGACCTTGAAGCTTACTCCAAGCAGTTGAATATTGAAGCGCTTACCATGCTCGACATGGCTAAGAAGGATATTCTCCCCGCTGTTACCGCTTACATCCGTGAGCAGGTTGACGCCGCGCTTGCAAAGAAAGCGCTGTCGTCGTCGATTTCAGCGGCGGTTGAAGAGAAGCTTGCGGAAAAATTGTCGGAAAAGCAGCTTCGCTTCGTAGAATTGACAGAAGAGCTTGCGCAGGTAACCGCAGAAGCTGCCAAAGTCGATGAGCCGCTTGAACAGGCGTTCGCATACCGTAACAATGTGTTCGCCAAGATGGAAGAGCTGCGCAGCGTCGGAGACAGCATTGAGGAGGATATGTCAGGAGAGTACTGGCCTTATCCCTCATACACCGAGCTTTTGTTCGGAGTTTGATATAATTAAATAAATTAGGAGAGAGTTGTTATGTGCGGAATTGTTGGATACGTCGGTCCGAGGGACTGTTCTGATGTGCTGGTATCGGCACTTACTAAGCTTGAGTACAGAGGCTATGATTCGGCGGGTATCGCCGTATTTGAGGACGGCAAAATTGCCGTGGCAAAAACCAAAGGCAGACTTTCTGATTTGGTTGACAAGATGGAAAAAGAAGGCAAGCCAAAGGGTCACGCGGGTATAGGTCATACGCGCTGGGCTACCCACGGCGAGCCGTCAGACGTTAACTCACATCCCCATTCGGGCAGGCGCGTCACAATCGTGCATAACGGAATTATAGAAAACTACAAACAGCTAAAGCAATTTTTGATTGAGAACGAGCGCACCGAGTTTTTGTCGGACACCGACACCGAGGTAGTAGCCCAGCTTCTGGATTTCTACTACGACGGCAACCCGATCCGCTGTATTCGCAAGGTTCTTCATGAGCTTCGCGGCTCGTTTGCGCTCGGTATCGTATTTGCTGACCGCCCCGAAACGGTTTACGCCGTTCGGTGCGAAAGCCCTCTTATTGTAGGTCAGGGCGTCGGCGAGGTATTCCTTGCGTCGGACGTTCCGGCAATCATTAAATACACAAAGGATTATTACCTCCTCGAATACGGCGAGATCGCGGTACTCAAAAACGGCTCGGTCCATTTTTGCAGTCTGCACGGAAGAATGCTCGACAAAGAGCTTCACACCGCCGATTTTGACGAGGACAGCGCGGAAAAGGGCGGCTATCCCCACTTCATGATAAAGGAGATCAACGAGCAGCCCACCGCGGTCAAGACAACCATTACGCCGCGAATTGAGAACGGCATGCCGAATCTCAGCGAGTGCGGCATCACTCCCGAAACGCTCAGAAGCTTTAAAAACATATTTATTGTAGCCTGCGGAACCGCGATGCACGCCGGAATGGTAGGCAAATATGTAATTGAAAAGCTGGCGCGCGTTTCAGTCACCGTTGATATTGCGTCGGAGTTCCGCTACCGCGACCCCCTGCTAGATGAAAACGACCTTGTTATCATCATCAGCCAGTCGGGTGAAACAGCGGACTCAAAGGCGGTGCTCAGTCTTGTTAAGGACGCGGGTGCTAAGACGCTTGCTATAGTCAACGTAAAGGGCAGCTCAATTGCCCGTGAGGCTGACATGGTGATTTACACCCATGCGGGTCCCGAAATTGCTGTTGCATCTACAAAGGCGTATATGGTTCAGCTTGCAGTAATGTATTTGCTTGCGTTTGAGATGGCTTACGCAAAGGGTAAAATCAGCGAGGCAAAATGCAAACAGCTCACCTCAGAGCTTGTTTCAATGCCCGAGGTAATTGAACAGACCATTGAAAAGGTCTTGGACGAATGTCAGTATATCTCTACAAAGCTTATCAGTACAGACAGCCTGCTTTATATCGGACGCGGACTTGACTACGCGCTTTCGATGGAAGGCTCATTAAAGCTTAAGGAGATTTCATATATCCATTCCGAAAGCTACGCCGCAGGCGAGCTTAAACACGGAACGATTTCACTTATTGAGGAGGGTATGCCTGTTATTGCGGTAGCAACTCAGAATACCCTGCTTGAAAAAACCGTTTCCAATATCAAGGAAGT
This sequence comes from uncultured Eubacteriales bacterium, assembly GCA_900315085.1. Classification (GTDB taxonomy): domain Bacteria; phylum Bacillota; class Clostridia; order Oscillospirales; family Acutalibacteraceae; genus Ruminococcoides. Next base: position 4,316 of record OMXW01000040.1, on the reverse strand, counting down.
AAAGGCGCGCGGCGCGATGACTATTGTTATCTGCGACGAGCACGCCGATATTGACCGCGACGCGGCGGATTATCTGATAAGGATTCCGCAGCTCAGCGAGATGCTTATGCCGATGGCGGCAACCGTTCCAATGCAGCTTCTCGCCTACTACACGTCGGTCAACAAGGGCAATGACGTTGACAAGCCGAGAAATCTGGCTAAGTCAGTCACTGTTGAATAACGCTGTTACTATTAACAGCCTGAAAGTGCTATCCGACACTCTCATATAACAACGCAAAGGCGCGTTTCCTGTTACGGGGGAACGCGCCCTTTGCACGTTGTCGGCAAAATTTTGAAAAAGGAGTAATCTATATGTCAGAAACTGTAAAAAATCTCGTCACCGAGATGACAAACGAACAGCTCTTCGCGGTCTGGTTCCTGATCGGCGCCGCGCTGGTGTTCTGGATGCAGGCAGGCTTCGCAATGGTTGAAGCAGGCTTCACCAGAGCCAAGAATACGGGCAACATCATCATGAAAAACCTCATGGACTTTTGCATCGGTACAGTCACATTTATCCTCATCGGATTCGGACTGCTGATGGGTGAGGATTTGGTTGGCTTTATCGGCAAACCCGGGTTTGATCTCTTTACCTCTTACTCGAATTTCAACTTCTCAAGCTTTGTATTCAACCTCGTGTTCTGCGCTACCACAGCGACCATCGTTTCGGGCGCAATGGCTGAGCGAACCAAATTCCTCTCCTATTGTGTATACTCGGGTGTTATCTCCGCTGTTATCTATCCGATCGAAGCGCACTGGATCTGGGGCGGCGGCTGGCTCAGTCAGATGGGCTTCCACGATTTCGCCGGCTCCTGCGCGATCCACATGGTCGGCGGTATCTCCGCTCTTATCGGCGCAAAGATCCTCGGCGCCCGTATCGGTAAATTCAAGAAGGACAAAAACGGAAAAGTCAAGGTCGGCGCATTCCCCGGCCACAACATCGCGCTCGGCGCACTCGGCGTATTTATCCTCTGGCTCGGTTGGTACGGCTTCAACGGCGCAGCCGCTACATCTGTTGAGCAGCTCGGTTCCATATTCCTTACAACTACCGTTGCTCCCGCTCTTGCAACCGTTACATGTATGATTTTCACATGGGTAAAATACGGCAAGCCCGACGTAAGTATGTGTCTTAACGCCTCTCTTGCAGGTCTTGTTGCTATCACCGCTCCCTGCGACGTCACCGACGCCCTCGGCGCGATCATCATCGGTATTGTTTCCGGTCTGCTCGTTGTATTCGGCGTATGGCTCCTCGACTACAAGCTCCACATCGACGACCCCGTCGGCGCGGTTGCGGTTCATATGATGAACGGTATCTGGGGTACGATCGCCGTAGGTCTTTTTGCTACCGATTCCGCTCCGGGATACGCTGTTGCAAACGCTTCCGGAACAAAGCTCGTAGGTCTTTTCTACGGCGGCGGCTTTGAGCTTCTCGGCTTACAGCTCATCGGCTTTGCGGCTGTCGCTTCATGGACAGTTGTTACGATCACAGTTACATTCTTAGCAATCAAAAAGATTTTCGGTCTCCGCGTTTCACGTGAGGAAGAAATCACAGGTCTTGACGCTACAGAGCATAACATGCCTTCCGCATACGCAGGCTTCTCAATGATTCCCGAGTACATCGAGGAAGGCGAAGCTCCTGTATTTGTAAGCGGCGACACACCCGTTGCGGAAGCTATCCCCGTTAAGAAGGTTCTCTCATTTGACGAGAACACTCCCAAGATCACCAAGATCGAAATCGTCTGCAAGGAATCACGCCTTGAGGCTCTTAAGAACTCAATGATGGGTATCGGCATCACAGGTATGACCGTATCTCACGTTCTGGGCTGCGGCGCTCAGAAGGGCAAGCCCGAATATTACCGCGGCGTTCAGATTGAAGCTAACCTGCTGCCTAAGGTTCAGGTTGACATAGTAGTATGCATGGTTCCCGTGAGCCAGGTTATTGAAACCGCCAAGAAGGTTCTTTACACAGGTCACTTGACCTCATATATATTGTTGAACACAATATGCAATAAAACGGAGGTCATAAAATGAGTGAATATTTGCCCGAGGGAAAGCTTATTTTAACGCGAAAGAACCGCGAAATCATTTCAAGCGAACAGCTTCTCAGGGAAGCTATTGAACAGAAAACCATCCTTGAGGCGAGGGCTTCGCTGTGCGATCCGGAGCATAATTTAAGCGTTGACCTCGGGTGTATGAAAGGTATTATCCCGCGCGAGGAAGGCGCGCTGGGAATACGCGACGGAAGCGTGCGGGACATAGCCGTGATCTCACGGGTAAACCGTCCCGTATGCTTTACCGTCAGCGAGATCATCCGCGGCGAAAACGGTGAAAAAACAGCGGTTTTGTCCCGTGAGAACGCGCAGCGGATCTGTCTGGAACATTATATTTCAGCGCTGAGGCGCGGCGACGTAATTGACGCGCGGATCACCCATCTTGAAAACTTTGGGGCATTCGCCGACATAGGATGCGGAATCGCCGCGCTTCTCCCTATTGACTCTATTTCGGTGTCGAGGATCGAGCACCCGCGCGAACGGTTTTACACGGGAATGGACATCAAAGCGGTCGTGAAGTCGATTGAGAACGGCAGAATCAGCCTCAGTCACAAGGAGCTTTTGGGCACCTGGGAGGAAAACGCCGCGGCTTTTTCGGCAGGCGAAACCGTTACGGGGATTATTCGGAGCGTCGAAAACTACGGCGCGTTTGTAGAGCTTGCGCCTAACCTCGCAGGGCTTGCCGAGAGCAAGGAAAACCTATGCGCGGGTATGCAGGCGAGCGTTTACATAAAGAGTATCCTGCCCGACAAAATGAAGATAAAGCTTATTATCATCGACACCTTTGAGTACAAATACAATCCGCAGAAGCCGAAGTATTTTTATACCGACAGCCACATGAGCAGGTTTTTGTACTCCCCCGCAGGCTGTAAAAAGCTTGTGGAAACAGTTTTTGAGTGAGCACTGTCCAATATATTGACCTGTGCTTAGTTGACCTCGCCAATGCTTTTGTGATATACTGATACCATAAAAATACAGGAAGTGATTTTTCATGGAGGCATTGGCATTAGTATTCAGCGCAATCTCAGCGGTCACTGCTGTGGTTGTGCTGATTTTACTTTTGAAAAACAAAAACAGCGGCTCCGAACAGGTCGTTTCGGGTGTAAAAAATGAGCTGATTCCCGAAATACGCGGTGAAATCAGCTCTCAGCAGAGCGCGCTCAGACAGGAGCTTACGGCTCAAACTCAGGTAAGCGTTAAAAACATGGGCGATATGCTGCTTGAAAATCAGCGCGTTCACTCGGAAAATCAGTCGGAGCGGCTTGCGCGGCTTGAACGCAGGATGACGGACTATTCCCTTTCAAGCGAGCAGAAGCTTGAAAACATCCGCGCGTCGATGGAAAAGCAGCTTGAATTTGTTCGCGCCGACAACAACAGACAGCTTGAGGAAATGCGCAAGACCGTTGACGAGAAGCTGCAGAAAACGCTTGAGGAAAAGATGAACCGCAGCTTTTCGCTTGTAAACGAAAGGCTCGAGCAGGTTTACAAAGGTCTGGGAGAAATGCAGAACCTTGCCGTGGGCGTGGGCGACCTTAAAAAAGTGCTGTCAAACGTAAAGACGCGCGGTATTTTGGGCGAGATCCAGCTCGGAAGTATTCTGCGCGAGATACTAAGTCCCGAGCAGTACGAGGAAAATGTTGCTACCAAGAGAGGCTCAAAGAATGTTGTTGAGTTTGCGGTCAAGCTGCCTGCCGACGACAACGGATTTGTGTACCTGCCGATCGACTCAAAGTTCCCCGGGGATACATACGCAGCTCTCCGCGACGCAATTGAGGAGGGCGACAAGGCGAAAATCGAGCTTTGCTCAAAGGCTCTGACCGCTACAATCAAGAGCGAGGCAAAGGATATCCGCGACAAGTACATCTCTCCCCCGTCCACCACAGAGTTTGCGATCATGTTCCTGCCGTTCGAGGGCTTGTACAGCGAGGTAGTCAACCGCGGACTGGTTGAGGTCCTGCAGCGCGATTACAAGGTAAATATTGCGGGACCGAGCACTATGGCGGCGCTGCTTAATTCACTGCAGATGGGCTTTAAAACGCTTGCGGTACAGAAGCGCAGCGCGGAGGTCTGGGACGTTCTGGGCTCTGTCAAAGAGGAGTTTGACAAGTTCAACGACGTGCTCGTTGCTACTCAGACAAGGCTTGACCAGGCAAACAAGGAGCTTGACAAGCTCGTAGGCGTGAGAACAAGACAGATCCAGCGCAAGCTGAGCGGTATTTCAAGCGCAGG
>OMXW01000028.1 GCA_900315085.1 uncultured Eubacteriales bacterium | reverse complement strand
ATCTTAATCAACATACTTTGAAATTAAATTGAACCGCCGTATGCCGAACGGCACGTACGGTGGTGTGAGAGGGCGGAGCTATTCCGCCCTACTCGATTTATGAAAAGTATTTATTGTATTTATCCCAGCCCGAGGTGTATCTTGTCAAAATACCCGCGTCGGCGCCGTTTACAAATCCGTCGCCGTTAATGTCGGCGGCTGCCATATTTTTTATTTTCTCATCATAATTATCCCAGCCTGAGGTATATCGTGTAAGAAGTCCCGCGTCCGCGCCGTTGACATTTCCGTCTCCGTTAACGTCGCCGATCAATACTTTACCGATATCAACAAAATTAAAGTCGTTATCTTTGGCGTAGGTTTCCGCTGTCGAGCCTTTAAATCCTTTAATCGTAAAGCCGTCAATTTTTTCATTGCTTTTGTAGCCAAATGCTGTAGCTCCGATATTTGCAACACTGTTTTGAATTGTAATTTCCGTTAAGTTTTCGCAGTCGTTAAACGCCCTGTTGCCGATTGAAGTAACGCTGTCCGGAATAATTACGGAAATAAGCTTTGAACAGTCTGAAAAGGCGGCTTCGGGAATGCTTGTAACGCTGTCGGGAATGTTTATTCCTTCAAGATTTGTGCAATAGGTAAAAGCATGGTCGCCGATGGATGTAACGCTGTCGGGCAGTTCAATGTTTGCGATATCCGAAAACGCAAAGGCGTAGTCGCTTATTTCGGAAACACTGTCGGATATTGTTATTGCTTTTGCGTTCACGCAATAGTAAAATGCATGGCTTCCGATTTTTGTAACCCCGTTTTCAATTACGATCTTCTTTACTTCCATGTCATACCAGGGCGCGTTGTCGTTCCAGTTGTAATCGCCTGTTGCACCGTTGCCGCTTATCGTAAGTGTGCCGTCATTGTCAAGAGTCCATGTGCAGTCGCCCGTCGTACCGCTTTCAGTTATCGCCGCTGCCGCGGTTACAGTAAGGGCGGATATCAATAAAACCGCGATAATCAGTATTGATACAAGTTTTTTCATGCAAATTCCTCCAAAGTAGTATTTTATATTCATTATAACATATCTGTCTCAAAAACAACCTACAAAATTCCGACTGTAAATTTGTAGGAGTTGCATATAGAAAAAGACAGACAACTGTTGGTTGCCTGCCTTTTATTTCTGATTTAGAATTATTTTAATCTGATTGACTCAATAACGGGCTGGTTAGATTTTAAAACCGTGCCGTTAGTGTCGGTAACGGGAACGCTCTCCGCAATCTTGTCAACAACTTCAATACCCTTTGTTACCTTGCCGAATGCAGCGTACTGACCGTCAAGGTGAGGGCTGTCCTTGTGCATAATGAAGAACTGTGAGCTTGCGCTGTCGGGAGCGGAAGATCTTGCCATTGAAAGCACGCCTCTTGTATGCTTGAGATTGTTTTCAACGCCGTTGCTTGCAAATTCGCCCTTGATATTTTCATCGCTTCCGCCTGTGCCGTCGCCCTTGGGGTCGCCGCCCTGAATCATAAAGTCCTTAATGATTCTGTGGAAGGTAAGACCGTCATAGAACTTCTCGCCAACAAGCTTCTTGAAGTTTTCAACGGTAATCGGAGCAAGCTCGTCATAGAGGTCAGCCTCGATTGTGCCGTAGTCCTTGATTTTGATTTCAATCCCTGTTTTTTTGCCTGTGTACTCAAACGCAGAGTCTGAGGTTGAGGTGGTCGGAGCAATTGTAGCTTCGCTTTTTTGCGCAGCCTTTGAGGAAGATGAAGTGCTTTTGCCGCAGCCTGTAAATGCAAGGCATGACATTGCAAGAGCCAGCGCCATAATCAGACTGAAAAATTTTGTAACTGTTTTAGTCATAAAAATTATCCTTTCTAAAATTCGTTCTTACTATTTTAACACTAATTTATGAATAAATCAACCGTAATAACAACTTAAATTGACACAAATTTAACTTTGTGCTATATTTATTTTGAACGTAATAACATGTCGGAAGTGACTATTAATATGCAGAATGAAAAGATAACATATGTAACCTCAAAGCGCGGACTGTTAAATATCAACCTGTCCGAGCTGTGGAGCTACCGCGACCTTGCGCTGTTGTTTGTGAAGCGTGACCTCAAAAGCTCATACAAGCAAACCGTGCTCGGCCCAATTTGGATAATAATAAATCCGCTGCTTTCAACAATGGTATTCACCGTAATTTTCGGCGTTATCGCGGGAATCCCAACCGACGGAACACCGCAGTTTTTGTTTTATATGTCGGGCAATATCCTGTGGAATTTTTTCTCAAACTGTCTTAACCGCGCGTCGTCAACCTTTCTCGGCAACGCGAGGATATTCGGCAAGGTTTATTTTCCGCGCCTGATTATGCCTGTTTCGGGAATAATGTATAATCTTGTAAATTTCCTGATGCAAACATTAGTATATATAATTTTGGTAACAGTGTACTCTATATGCGGAGCAAACGTCCATCCAAACGCTTTGATCACGCTTGCGCCTCTGCTTATAATCCAGACCGCACTGCTCGGCACGGGAATGGGACTGATTATTTCCTCAATCACAACAAAGTACCGCGACCTAAACATTCTTGTCAGCTTCGGCGTATCGCTTTTAATGTACATCACGCCCGTTGTATATCCCATTTCACAGGTTCCCGAAAAATTCAGATGGATAATGCTGTTAAATCCCGTAGCGCCGATCGTTGAAACCTACCGATATTCGTTTTTGGGCAGCGGCAGTATAGAATGGCTGTTTTTGGGAATCAGTTTTGCGGTGACAATTATTATTCTGTCAATAGGAATAGTAGTGTTTAATCAGGTTGAAAAGAACTTTATTGATACGGTGTAAAAATGGATAAAGACTGCGTAATAAAAACCGAACATCTTACAAAAGAATATAAGCTCGGTGTAATCGGCTCAAGCACGCTAAGGCGCGACCTCCAAAGCTGGTACGCAAAGCGCAGGGGCAGGGAAGACCCAAACAGGAGAATAGGTTCAAAGGAGTACGAAAAGGGTGACAGCTTCCTTGCGCTCGACGAAATCAATATCGAGATAAAACGCGGCGAGCGCGTCGGAATAATCGGAGCTAACGGAGCGGGAAAGTCAACCTTTTTAAAGCTGCTTTCGCGAATCACCTCGCCGACCTCGGGTACGATCGCGTTCCGCGGAAGAATAGCGAGTATGCTTGAGGTGGGAACAGGCTTTCATCCGGAGCTGACGGGAAGGGAGAATATCTACCTCAACGGAGCGATACTCGGAATGAACCGCGAGGAGGTCTCGGGCAAAATTGACGAGATAATCGAGTTTTCGGAGTGCGAGCAGTTTATCGATACTCCTGTAAAGCGATATTCCTCGGGAATGTTCGTAAAGCTGGCGTTTTCGGTAGCCGCTCATCTTGACGCGGAAATCCTGATTATGGACGAGGTTCTCGCGGTGGGCGACATGAAATTCCAGCGCAAGTGTATCAAAAAGATGCGCGAGCTTGCCGAAACCGAAAACCGTACAGTGCTCTATGTGTCGCACAATATGAACACGATCCAGGATTTGTGCAACCGATGTGTGGTGCTTGAACACGGAAAGAAAATATATGACGGCGGCGTTGAGGAAGCAATACGCTACTACCTCGGCGGAGAGAAGGACGATTTTTACAGCTATGACTTCATCGACAAAAAGCACAAGGAGCAGGTTCGCCGTCACGACGTAAATCTTCTCAGCGTAAAGTACAACGGCAGAACCACCAACCTTTTTACGGACTTCGAAAAACTACCGCTTGAGCTAACCTGGAAAAATAATGCCGACGTAAAGAATCTCTGCCTGCGCATTGAGGTTTACGACGCAAGGCGATACCCTGTGACCTCATTTATCGTAGAAAATTTTTACAGCGGCAAAAAAGGCAAGGTACATTCCCAGCGCTTTGAGCTTGATATAAGCCGAATAACGCGCGGACGGTACTACACCAGATATGTTCTGTATAACCGCCTCAGCGACACTTCGCCGTATGAGGACGTTGAAATCTCGGCGGGACTTATGTTCCGAAAGATCATGAACGAAACGACCTCGCGCCGCTGGCAGAGCGCATGGGGAAGCGTAGTTTTGGGCAAGGCGGAATTAAAATAAAAACGGAACGCGGCGGAGAAATTCAACTCCGCCGCTTTAGTAATTTAAATACTGAAATTAATAATCTCACGAACAACCTTTGCCCTGCAAATCTCGTTTAATATCTCATGGCGGCAGCCGATGTAAAGCTTTAGCGTAACATCGTCGTGACCGCTGTTTTTTAGGTTGTCATACACCTTTTTAACGCCTTTTCCGTAATCACCCACAGGGTCGTCGGCTCCCGAAACAAGAAGAATAGGGAGCTCTTTTTTTATTCCTTCAAAGAATTTTGGCGAGTTGCAGTCCACGTTAAGCTTAATCAAATCGTGCATCGCGCTTACCGTGAAGTGAAACGAGCAGTACTTGTCAGATCTGAACGAAACACGCACTTCCTCGATCGTGCTCAGCCACGCGTGACCGTCGCCTTCTTCAAAGCCCTTGTTAAAGCCGCCCATAATCAGTTTTTCGGAAAATCTTGAAACATGCTTCGGACCTCTGAGCGTTTTGATGGCGGTAAGCAGAGCAAGTCCGGACTTGGCTATGCTTACCGGCCCGCCCGTGCCCATAATAATCAGCTTGTCGCAAAGCTCGGGATAATATGCCGCCGTGCATCTTACAATAAACGAGCCCATGCTGTGACCCATGAGAATATACGGCAAATCTTCGCCGTATTCCTTTTTCATCTCGGCGCCGAATCTGTTAACGTCGTCGCAGAGCAGCTTGTGACCGTTTTTCTCGGCAATAAAACCAAGCTCGTCCTCGTTGTTTGCGGTGTGACCGTGTCCCAAATTGTCAAAGCCGAAGCAGACGAAGCCGTGAGCCGCAATTATTTTCATAAATGAATCGTATCTTCCAACGTGCTCGATCATTCCGTGAACCACATGAAACAATCCGCGGATAGTGCAGTTCGGAACATATACTTTGCCTGAAAGCTGATGGATTCCGTCGGTTGACGCAACCTTTTTCTCTATGATTTTTATTTCCATTTTATATCCTTCCGATTTCAATTTTTACCTTATTTTATCATACAAAACGAATATAATCAATAAAATCTAAAAACAATGAAACCAAAAACTATTTTGAGTTGTGTTATTAAAGAAGGGAGATGAGACTGTGCCAAGGTTATTTGCGGGCTTGACGTATGAGCAGGTACTGGAAAACTATTCGCAAACAATTGTATCTGTTTGCGTAATGCGGCTGCAAAATATGACTGACGCCGAGGATGTGTTTCAGAATGTGTTTTCAAAGCTTTGGTTCAAGTCTCCCGAATTTAAGGACACAGAGCACCTAAAAGCCTGGCTGCTTCGCGTCTGCCTTAATGAATGTAAAAACTATCTTCGGCAAAACAGACGGACGATCTCTCTTGACGGTATATCGGAGCCGGAGGTAATGTTTGACGAAAGCAAAAGCGACCTTTCGTGGGCGCTCATGAAAACTCCCGAAAAGTACCGCGAGGTTCTGTATCTTTACTACGCGCTCAATTATCATGTGGACGAGGTGGCAAAAATTCTGAGCCTTAATCCGAATACGGTAAAAACCCGTCTTAAACGCGGCAGAGAAAAGCTAAAGGAAATATACGGAGGTGAGTAAGCTTGGGAAAATATTGTTTTGATCAATTGAAAAACATAGAGGTCCCCGAGAAATTTATAAAAGCAGCGCTGGATATTCCGTACTCGCCTCCGCCGAAAAAACATAGTATGATAAAAATTTCGGTATTATCAGGAGCTGCAGCGGTAGTTCTTATGCTGCTTGTGGGAATAACGCTGTTCACGGGATTGTTCACGCCGCGCACCTCCATAGCTCCAAAAACGGAAACCACCTCTCAGTCAATTACCGATTCAGCAGGTAATGTTATTAATCATACCGAAAACACCACCGATACCGATATGACATATTCCGAATCAACACAGTACAGCGAGCAGTTTTCGGAATCAGGAGAAACTATAGCTTCTGAGCGTATTGAAACGGCAACAGCGGAAAGCACAGCCGTCAGCGCAGTTCAAACCGAATCTGCAAAACAACCGCAAACCGAATCAACATCCGTTCCCGTTTCAAGTCAGCCCCAAACGCAGCCTCAAACGGAATTTTCAGAGCCGTGCATTGTACAGGTAACAGAAAATACCAACTCTACGTCACAGACAGTCACTCCCGTAACCAAACCCGACGGATACTTTTTGGGCAAGCTCGGCTTTGTGTTTATGAATGAAGCGTATAAAGCTCCGTTCCGATGTACGATAACCTCCTCAGACGGCACGGTATACGGCGGTGAAATGACATTTTCAAACAGCGGAGGATTAGTTACCGTGTTGTACAATCCGCTTGAACACGGAGAGCATTTGCGGTCAGGCAATTATACGGTATGTTTTTATCAGTCAAACAGCCGTCTTGTTTTGAAAGAAAGCTTTACCGCGGTATCAAACTCTTCGGCAACGTTTTTGTTCTCTGTTGGGTAATATTTGTTTAAATCGAGGAGATGAGAGTTAGGATGGGCAGGAAGAATAATAAACGCGGCGTAACAAAGGTTTCTCCTGCATTGAGTGAAACCGAGGTCAATTTTCAATTCAAGCTGCTTTCGGCAATCGGTATTTTTATAATTGTCGCAGGGCACTGCTATCGTGGCGGTTTTTCGCTTATGAGCAACTGGTTCCCGAATTATACTTATAATATTGCGCTGTTTGTATTTATCTCAGGCTATTTTTATAAGCCCAAGAATGATGACCGCCCGTTTGAATATATTGCTCAGCGCGCAAAACGGCTTGTTATACCTGCGTATATTTGGAATATAGTATACGGCTTGTGGGCGTGGTTCATTCGGTTCGGAGGTTTCTCGTTTACCGCCGAGGTGAACGCGTACAATTTGTTTTTAATGCCGTTTGTTGACGGAGAGGCGTTTTGCTTTAATTTAGGTTCGTGGTTTGTTTATCCGCTTTTTGCGGCGTCCGCTATCAATGTTTTGCTTCGTTGGGCGCTTAAACGGATAAAAGCTGTCAGTGATTATCTGCTGCTCATACTATATCTTTGCGCCGGAATGGCTGCGGTTTATTATTCCGTATTCCGCCCTGAGCTTAACAGCGGAATATTTAAGCTTCTGTTAAGAACGCTTTTTATGCTTCCGTTTTATCAGATTGGCAGATTGTACCTTGAAAAATGGGAGAAGCGCGACACGCTATGCAGTCCGTTATATTTTACGGTTTTGTTTTCCGTGCAGCTTATAATACTGACTTTCTTTAAGAATCTCGAATTTTTTCCGTCGTCGATGACAGGCTTTAAAAACGGAATGGTTTTACCGTTCATTACGGCGTTTACAGGTATCGCGTTTTGGCTTCGTATTTCGCGCATAGCCGCGCCCGCAATTAATAATCGCCGCATTGTCAGCTTGATAGCAGACAATACATACAATATTATGATCCATCACTTCTTTGGGTTCTTTTGTGTAAAAACTTTTTTCTACCTGCAATACAATGCTTTCGGTTGGTTTAGTGATGTCGACTGGGGACAGTATTTCAGCGTCTTTTGGTTTTATTATCTGCCAAAGGGGATTACGGAATACGCTGTTGTATATGTGGCGGCAGGAATCGCCTTTTCAATATTAGTAGCTAAGGCGGGCTCGTTTATATGGGCAGTCCTGAAAAATAAGTATCAAATCCTGAAAAAAAGAAGCTGAAAAAATAAAGGGGTTGGCTCAATTCTCGCAAAGAGTTTTGAGCCAACCCCAATTTATCAGATGTTATTCTATCGGTTCAAAGTCTGCAACGCCGTGCTTGCACAGCGGACAAATGAAGTCCTCGGGCAGATCCTCGCCCTCATAAACATATCCGCAAACCTTGCATACCCAGCCTTTTTTGCCGTCGGTCTGGGGCTTGGGTTTAACGTTGTTCTGATAGTAGGTATAGGTCATTGTTTCCTTGTCGGATACAACGCGCGCCTCTGTTACGCTGCAAATAAACATGCCGTGGGTGTCAAGGTCAATGTAGTCCTCAACCTTGAGCGACATAAAGCTGTTGATGTACTTGGGCAGGAAAACAAGCCCGTTGTCGGAGCGCAGGGGAGTGCAGTCGGCAAACTTGTCAACGTTTCTGCCGCTCTGGAAGCCGAAGTTCTCAAATACCTTGAACGGAGCCTCAACCGACAGACAGTTAACGTTCATAATGCCTGTGCTATTGATAACATGGTGAGAATAGTTCTGTTTGTTAATGCAGACTGCAACGCGGTTCGGTGAGTTTGTAACCTGAGTAACGGTGTTAACGATAAGACCGTTGTCCTTTTTGCCGTCGTTTGAGGTAACAACATAAAGACCGTAGCCAATGTTGAACAGAGCGGTGAGGTCGTTCTTGTTGGCGGTTTCGTCGTGCTGAGCAAGGTAGTCCATGCAAAGCTCGTCGGCAAGCTTCTCAAGCTGCTCGCTGCTCTCGTCGTTGAGCGCGGACATAATCTTTACGGTTGTGTCGGTATAGGTGATATTCTTGCAGCCCTCGAGCATCTTGCGCATAGTTTTTGCCGCAAGCGGAGCCCATGAGCCGTTCTCAATAAGACCGATCGTCTTGTTCTGGAAGTTGCGCTCGGTGAGGTGGTTGATGAATTCGCGCATGAACGGGAAAATCTCCGCGTTGTAGGTGGTTGTGGCAAGAACGATTCTGCCGTAGCGGAACGCGTCCTCAACAGCCTCAGCCATATCGCAGCGCGCAAGGTCGTTAACCGCAACCTTGGGGCAGCCCTTGATTCTGAGCTTCTCGGCAAGTATGTCAACGGCCTTCTTTGTGTTGCCGTAAACCGAGGTGTAGGCGATCATAATGCCGTCGCTCTCAACCGAGTAGCTTGACCATGTGTTGTAGAGGTCAAGATAATATCCGAGGTTCTCCTTGAGAATGGGACCGTGAAGAGGACAGATGATCTGAATATCGAGCTTTGAAGCTTTTTTAAGCAGATTCTGAACCTGAGCGCCGTATTTGCCTACGATGCCGATGTAGTAGCGTCTTGCCTCGCATGCCCAGTCCTCGTCAACGTCAAGCGCGCCGAATTTTCCGAAGCCGTCAGCCGAGAAAAGAACCTTGTCGGTGCTGTCGTATGTAACCATGACCTCAGGCCAGTGAACCATAGGAGCCGCAACAAAATTGAGAGTGTGGGTGCCGAGCTCAAGTGTGTCACCCTCTTTAATAACAATCTGTCTGTCCTCAAAGGCGGTGCCAAAGAAGTTCTTCATCATGTTAAACGCCTTTGCCGAGGAAACGATTGTAGCGTCGGGGTAGTTGTTCATAAAGTTTTTGATATTTGCCGAATGGTCGGGTTCCATGTGCTGAACAATCAGGTAGTCGGGCTTTCTGCCTTCAAGAGCGTCCTCAAGGTTGTTGAGCCACTCGTGAGTAAAGTTGCGGTCAACTGTATCCATAACCGCGATTTTGCTGTCGATAATCACATAGGAGTTATACGCCATGCCGTTGGGGACAATGTACTGGCCCTCAAAGAGGTCAATTTTGTGGTCGTTAACGCCGATGTAACGAATGTCCTTTGTTACGTTCATAAAAATCCTCCGTTTTTATTGCAGCACGCTGCATATTTGTAAATATCATAACATAAAGCGGCGATTTAATCAATAATTTATATTAATTTTTACGTTATATTTTTGCGTGCTTTTAGAAATAAAATCAGGGAAACCGCGGCGGTGATAATTTCAGCGCAGGGAAATGTCAGCCATACAATCCAAGCGTTGCCAAGGTTTGGGGAAATGAGCATCGAAAGCAGCCACGCAACGGGTAAAATCAGCACAAGCTGACGCAGCAGCGATACTATCAGCGATGAAACACCCCTGTCCAACGCCTGAAAAACGCCCTGGAGCGAGAGGCAGATTCCCGCAAAAACAAAGCCTGAGGAGATAATTCCGGTAGCGCTGACGCAAAGCTCACACGTTCCTCCCGAAAGCCCGAACGCCGAGCAGAGCGGTTCGGCAAATATCTCAAGCAGAGCCGTACCCGTAAGCATAATCGCCGAGGTGTAAAGCACGCCGTATTTGATACCGTCCGAAATCCGCTTTTTGTCGCCCATGCCGTAGCTGAAAGAAACAACGGGTGTGATTGTATCCCTCAGACCAAACGCCGCGAACAAAATAAACTGTTGAATTTTGTAATACAGACCGTAAGCCGTGACGAGCGCCGCGCTTACAGAGCCGAGAATAATGTTGATTCCGTAGGTCATAACCGACATCAGAGCCTGAGCGATGATCGCGGGCAGACCGATTCTGTAAATAAGGCGGATTATGGTTTTGTTCGGTTTTATATACTTCAGTCCGGTGTCAACATGTTTGTTGTGCTTTAGGTGAAAAGTAAGCGCAAGGAAAAACGAAACAAGCTGACCGATTACCGTAGCTAAAGCCGCGCCCGATACACCGAGCTTCGGGAAGCCGAGCAGACCGTAGATCATAATAGGGTCAAGGATGATATTTGTCACCGCGCCCGAAATCTGCGCGATTGTAGAGTGAGCGGAAAGCCCTGCCGCCTGCAAAAGCTTTTCGAATACGCTGAAAAATACGATTCCGACCGAGCATATACAGCAGATTCTTAGGTATGTAACCGCAGGTTCGCTTATCTGAGCGTTATTTGTCTGAGTTGAGATATACGCGTTTACCCCGAATAAACCGAAAAGCATGAACACGGCGGTTATTACGATACCTAAAAACATTCCGTTTCCTGCAACTGTAGAAGCCTTTTCACGGTTGCCCTCGCCAAGACTTCTCGCCAGCATGACGTTAACTCCCACGCCTGTGCCTATTCCTACCGCGACCATGAGCATCTGAACAGGAAAGGCGAGAGTAAGCGCGTTAAGAGCTTGTTCGCCGCCCTCCATATTTGATACAAACGCGCTGTCAACGATGTTGTAAAGCGCCTGCAGCATCATCGAAATTACGATAGGCAGGCCCATTTTAATCATCAGTCTGCCAACAGGCATCTGAGCCATAATATTTGTGCTTTCTTTCTGCATAATTACCTCCAAAAAATAAATATAAGCGCAAAAAAGGCGTAAGCCCGATGTCGGACTTACGCCTTATACTATTTAATAGTATATGCTACTCACATAGGTTACGTTATTTGATTTGCGGTGATTATTTTATCACAAAGCTTTTGAAAAATCAAGTCTGATTTGCTTATCTTCTGTAAAGTCTTTCGGTTTCGTATGACGGCTCGGTTGTCAGTCTGATGCCGAGTTTTTTAAGTGTGCGCGTGTCGGTTTCGGACAGGATAACCGTAGCATGAGCCTCGGTGTCGCGGAGCTGCGGAAGCTTTTCCATGGCAAGTCTCGCGGTGGGATTTGTTACAGCCGACATTGAAAGCGCAATCAATATCTCGTCGGTGTGAAGTCTGGGGTTTACGGAGCCGAAGCTTTCAACCTTGAGCTTCTGAATAGGCTCAATTACCGCCGCGTCAAGGATATCGACTTCCTTTGGAATACGCGCGAGGTGCTTTAATGCGTTGAGCAGCATAGCCGAGCAGGCACCGAGCAGATTTGTGGTTTTGCCTGTGATGATCGTTCCGTCCGCAAGTTCAATAGCGGCGGCAGGGGCGCCTGTCTGCTCAGCCTTGTCAAGCGCGGGAGCAACAACAGGACGGTCGGCGATCGTGAGCTTGCTCTGCTTCATCAGCAGACCTATTTTATAAGCCTCGTCGGGATTTCCAACGCCCTTTGTCTGATTTGAAAGCGCGGCGTAGTAACGGCGGATGATCTCCTGATTGGCGGCGTCGCACACAGCCTCGTCGTCAATAATGCAGTTGCCTGCCATGTTAACGCCCATATCTGTCGGAGATTTGTAGGGGGATTCACCCAAAATCAGCTCGAACATGGTGTTGAGCACGGGGAAAATCTCAATATCTCTGTTGTAGTTTACAGTGGTTTTTCCGTAAGCCTCAAGGTGGAAGGGGTCAATCATGTTTACGTCGTTTAAATCGGCGGTTGCCGCTTCATATGCAACGTTAACGGGGTGCTTGAGCGGAAGGTTCCAGATGGGGAAGGTCTCAAACTTTGCGTAACCCGCCTCAATTCCGTGCTTGTGCTCGTGATAGAGCTGAGAAAGACAAACAGCCATCTTGCCCGAGCCCGGACCGGGAGCTGTGATTACAACAAGTCGGCGCGAGGTTTCAACATAGTCGTTTTTGCCGTAACCGTTGTCGCTGACGATCAGGTCAACGTCGGTGGGATAGTTGGGGATTGAATAGTGATGATAAACGTTGATGCCGTTTTCGGTGAGCTTCTTTTCAAAGTTAAGCGCTGTGGGCTGATCCGCAAAGCGTGTCAGCACAACCGACGGAACAAACAGTCCGCGGCTGCGGAACAGGTCAATAAGTCTGAGAACGTCAAGGTCGTATGTAATACCCAAATCGCCGCGAACCTTGTTCTTTTCAATATCGTCGGCGTTGATTACAATTACAATTTCCGCTTCGTCTTTAAGCTGCATAAGCATCTGCAGCTTTGAGTCGGGCTTAAAGCCGGGAAGAACGCGCGAAGCGTGATAGTCGTCAAAAAGCTTTCCGCCGAATTCAAGGTAGAGTTTGTCTCCGAATTCCGAGATTCTGTCGCGGATATGCTGTGACTGCATTTCAAGATATTTGTTGTTGTCAAAACCGATTTTCATTCGTTTACCTCCGTAAAAACAAAATACCAAATCATATACCGTAACATTATAACACAAAAATCGTCAAATAACAAAGGTAAATGAGAATTTTTTTAAAAATTTTTTAATCAGATAAACCTCAAATATTTATTGTTCTTTTTATTAACAACTAAACGGAGCAGTTTCAAAAGGGGGAAAGTTGACAAAATAATAAATAATTATGTAAAATATTTATATAAATGACAATATTTTCATTGACAATTAACTAAAAATGAGCTAAAATTAAAGGGTAAAATTGTAATTAATGCGTGTCAGCGCATAAAAAATAATTAGGAGGAAATGAACATGAGTTCTAAAACCACATTTAAACTCAGCAAACGCGTATTAAGCGTTCTGCTGGCAATGCTGCTTCTTGCGTTCACGGCAGTTGCGGCTCTGCCGAGTGCGTCGGCGGTCGAAACAAGCGAGGGCGTAAAGAAGTGTATGGACAGCGTTCTGCAAATCAGAATGAAGTATCAGCCGGACAAGTCTGACGATATCATCGTTTCAAGCGGAAGCTGCTTTGTAGTAAACCCCTCAACGGTTCTCACCTGCGCGCACATCTTTGAGGGCAACGACATTATTGAGTACGCAAAGAAAACATACGGCAGAAACCATGTGTTTGACAGAGAAAAGAACGGAAAGAAAATTGATGTTCTTGTAAACGGCGGAGCTCCTGTTCCGGCTACCATCAAAAAGATTATGGTAGATCAGGACTACGCAATTCTCAAGCTTGACGAGCCCATCAAAAGACCTTCTGTTACATTCGGCGCAAGCTCCGAGTCTGAAATTACAGATCACATTTCAACTCTCGGCTTCCCGACTCTCACAGGCGCTCTTCAGGACAGCAAGACATATTCAAACGATCAGATGTCTGTATCAACCAGCACTATCACAAGCAAAACAACAACAGACGGTATCAAATATTTCATGCACGACGCAATTATCGCTAACGGCGCGTCGGGCGGTCCTCTTGTAAACGATCAGGGTTTGGTAATCGGTATCAACCTTTATCAGGACAAGTCAAACGATTCAGCGTCTAACTATTTCAGAGCAATTGAAACAGACCAGATCCTCGCGGTATTCAAGGATCTCGGTTATGAATATACACAGAATACAGGCGGCGGTGACGAACCTGCTACAGAAGCAACCGAAGCAACAGGCGAAAAAGAAGAAACAACAATCGCTCCCACAACAGAGAAGCCCGAGCCTGCTACAACTAAAAAAACAAACGAAGACGGATTTAACGAAGGCAGAATTGATGTTACAAAGCTTATTATCATCATCGCAATCGCGGTTGTGATCATAGTTATCATCGTAGTTATTCTCATCATCGTTCTCGGCGGCAAAAAGAAGAACAAGGGCGGAAACGGTCCTTCAGGTCCTGCAGGCCCCGGCGGCGGATATCCCGCAGCTCCTCCCAGACCCCAGCCTCCCGTGCCTCCTTATACTCCGGCACCTCCGGCTCCCACAGCTCCGAACAATGACGGCGCAGGTGAAACAAGCGTTCTCAACGACGGCGCAGGCGAAACAAGCGTACTCGGCGGCCAGGCTGCAGGCTTCAGGATGGTAAGAAGAAGAAACAACGAAACAATCAACATTAACAGATCCGAATTCACAATCGGTAAAGAAAGAAGAAAAGTAAGCTACTGCATCAGCGACAACAACTCTGTAAGCCGTACACACGCAAAGATCAGAGTAAGAGCAGGCAGATGCTACATCTCAGACCTCGGTTCAACCAACTGCACTTACGTTAACGGCACAAAGCTCACTCCCAACCAGGAAGTAATTCTTTCCGCAGGCGACAAGATAAAGATTTCTGACGAAGAGTTCGAGTTCATCGGTTAATTAAGAGGAAATTATGAATTTTTTAACAGCAGTGCATACCGATATCGGTATAAGAAAGAAAACCAATCAGGACTCCGCCCTCATCATGGAGGCGGAGACCGACCTGGGACGTGTTTTGCTGACTGTTATTTGTGATGGAATGGGCGGCCTTGCTAAAGGCGAGGTCGCCAGTTCTGCTGTTATTAACGCTTTCTCATACTGGTTTGAAAACGAGCTTTCCGCCGACCTTGCCGCTGACAATATCGGAGAGAGAATATACAGCTCGTGGGAAAAAATAGTTTTTTCCTGCAATGACAAAATCGCGGACTACGGAAGAAAGAACGGAGTCAGCATGGGAACAACGCTAATTGCGTTACTGATAGTTCAGGACGACTACTACATCATCAATATAGGTGACTCACGCGTATATTGCATCACTGACAGATTATATCAGCTTTCAAAGGATCAGACGTTTGTACAGCGTGAAATGGACATGGGCAGAATGACTCCCGAGCAGGCTAAAAACAGCCCTCAGAAGAGCGTTTTGCTTCAGTGCATAGGCGCAAGTAATTTTATAGACCCTGAATTTCTTAAAGGCAAATGTCTGCCGAATCAGGTGTTTATGCTTTGCTCCGACGGATTCCGCCACATTATTTCCGAGCAGGAGATATTTGACAATCTGAATCCTAACGTTCTGACAAGCGAGGAAGTAATGCTCAATAAAGAGATATTCCTCGTTGAACTGAACAAGCAAAGAATGGAACGCGACAATATTACGGTCGCTCTTGTAAAAACTGTTTAGGAGGGATTTTGTGCTTGAAATTGGTTCATTGGTAGACGGCAAGTATAGAATCTTGCGAGAAGTTGGCAAGGGCGGCATGAGCGTAGTTTACCAGGCGGTAAACGAAAAGGCAAATAAAATCTGGGCAATCAAAGAGGTAAGAAAAGACGGCGTTCAGAATTATGAGGTCGTAAAACAGAACCTTATTGTTGAAACCGAGCTTTTGAAACGCTTCAATCACCCGAACCTGCCCAGCATCATCGACGTAATCGACGGCGACGGAACATTCCTCATCGTAATGGATTACATCGAGGGTAACTCGCTTAGCAAGGCGCTTGAAAACGGAGCGCAAAGTCAGGACGACGTTATCGAGTGGTCAAAGCAGCTCTGCGACGTTTTGGGATATCTCCATTCGCGCAAGCCGCCGATCATCTACCCTTCGGTACCGCCAGAGAGTTCAAGTCCTCAAGCGTTGAGGATACAACCTGTCTCGGTACCCAGGGCTACGCGGCTCCCGAGCAGTACGGCGGTCACGGTCAGACGGACGCGCGCACGGATATTTACTGCCTCGGCGCGACGATGTATCACCTTGTAACAGGTCACAATCCGAGCGTATATCCATACGAAATGCGACCGATTCGCCAGTGGAACCCGGCGCTGTCATCAGGTCTTGAAAGAATCATCCTCAAATGTACGCAGCGCAATCCCGACGACCGCTATCAGTCCTGTGCCGAGCTGCTCTACGATCTTGACCATTACAGCGATCTTGATATTGAAAACGAGCGCAGACAGAAAATAAAATGGAAGCTTTTTATCACTTCATTGATATTAACGCTTGTTATGACCTTGGGCGCGGTCGGCTTTAATATTGCGGCGTCGTCAGCTATGTCTAATACATATAACTCCTTAATCAATAAAGCTAAAAATATTGCTGCCCCCGGTATAAACGAAACCGCAAAAAAAGAAGCCGAAAGTTACTATCTTCAGGCAATAAATGATATTGACCCTACAAATATTGAAGCATATATCGGTTTGCTTGATTTGTATAGAAATGATGATAAGCTTGCGGCCGAGGAGTATTCAACCGTTCAGGATTTGGAATTCAATAACCGTGATCAGCTGAAAGCGAGAGCGGGTGACAAATATTACACCGATTTTGCCCTTTCGCTTGCGGACGATTTATTCTTCTCATATGAATCCAGATCGAATACGGGCGGCGCGGGAATCGATATTTCGGCAACATGGTATGAAACCGTACTCAATTCAGGAGTCAAGCTGCCTGAATCAAAACAAAAGAAAACCGAAATTCTTTATAATATCGCTACAAAACGCCGTATTATCAGTAAAATAAAAGGTTCGGAAATCGAGTATGACAGTAAGCAATACTGGGACGACCTTGTAAAGCTTATTGATCCGAATGTAGCGAGCGACAGTAATATTCTTGTTACAATGCGTCTTTACAGGTTTATCGCATGGCAGATGTACAACGGTGTCGGCGATTATTGGAAGCCGTCGAATTCAAACACTCAGATTATTGACGACAAAACTTATAAGGACGCCTTTCAAAGCCTTATGAATAATGTTAATGACATTAAGCAAAACAATCGCGAATACAGCGCTAACCGCGAAATGTTAGAATCCAACTATACTCAAAAAATTGAAAACTTTTACAACAAGGCAATGAAAGAAGGAATTGGTACCGATAATTCTTCACAAGAGGGGAGTGGCAAATAAGTGAATATACAAATAATTGAAATATTTAACGTATGTTTTTGGATATGCCTTATTTTCGCCATTCTATTTCTGATTGTAAGTATAGTCCAGTTTTTTGCGTTCGATATAAAAGGAATATTCAACCTGAAAACCGGACGCGCACAGGCAAAAACAATAAAGGAGATGGAGCTTGCCAACGAAAGCACGGGCAGACTCAGGGTAGAGGGAAAAACCCAGACCTCAAAGCTTACCGAATCGGAGAAGCTTGTAAAAAGAGCGCCCGCGGTTGAGCCGCCGTCTCCCGAAACAAAAAACAATTATTATACGGAGAACCCTCAGAGCGGTTACAGCGAGGGCTCCGACGAAACAGATGTATTGCGCCCCGAAGAACCGGCGGAAGCGCAGACGGATATTCTGCGCCCCGAAGAACCGATTGAAGCGCAGACAGATATTCTTAGTCAGCCTGTTGACAATACCGAAGCGGAAACAGGCGTTCTTGAGGCGGCGGAAACATCCATACTGTCTCAGAATATGATAGACGCGCCGCCTGCCGACCCTAATCATAACAATGTTAAGAAGGTTGGATTTAAGATCGTTAAAAAAGTGGTGCTTGTTCACACAAATGAATTCATTTAAAGGATACTCAACAGCAGTTTTCTGCTGTTGAGACATTCTGCTGTCAGGAGGATTATTTTGAAAAAGGATATTTTGCTGTTCAGATTGTCATTTGCAGCCTTCATAATTTCGGCCCTGTCGCTTTTGCTTTCGTTTTTCGGAAGCTACAAAACCGGCAACGCGCTTCAAATTATGTTCGCTGTAATAACGGGAGTCTTGTTTTGGGGCGGACTCGCGGCGGCAATACTAACATTTGTGATGGTGAACAGTCACAGGAAAGCATATGAAAAGAAACACAGGGACAAAAAGAAGAAAAACAACAGCCTAAATATCGGAGTATTAACGTTTTTCTCAAACAAGGAAGCAAAAATCGCAGATTTAATAATGATGATTTTGATTCTGATATTATTGGTAATAATGTTTATTCCCGCTGTCGGACTTGACATCAAGGTTGCTATGGGTTCGCTGATTCTCGCGTCGGTATACGCCCACAGCATGCTCAACGGAATAAATTACAGATATATAAAGAGTTTATTAAATCAAAGGAGTGTAGACTAATGCAAGCCAATCTATCTGTAGCAAAAAAGCTTTGCGCAATGGTTTTGTCACTGCTGATGATTATAGGTACTATACCGGTATCATACGCGGCGAATCCCGACCAAAGCAAAAAGCCTGCAAGCAGCGTTTCTACGCCTGACGAGGCGAAGAAGCCTGATTCTACCGGAGAAAACGGTGCAGATACCGAGGAATATCCAAATGTGACTGTTAACGACAGTGCAAAGTCGTACAAGGACTCTCTTGGTAACATGTACTATCTGGGAACGAACCTGAAAACAATGACTGTAAAAATGAAGCCCTCCGACAGTATTTTATCAGCTATCAACGCTGACTTGGGAAAGGGAAATAAAAATGCGGTTACAGTTTTGCTTGAGAAGGGTTCAGATACATATTCACTCGGCAGTGACTGCACATATTCAACAGCCAACAATTTATTCACCGTTAAAATCGATTTAACAAAGCAGTTTCCTTCGGGACTTAGTTCGGGTGAATACAAGCTCACCATCAAATATAAGAAGGATGACAATAATCTTGAGCTTTTCAGCAAAAGCTTTAAGTCTGTCACCTCAAAGCCTTCCGTAAGTGATCTCAGATATAACGGCAAGACAAAGTCTGAGTGGTCGTCTTCGGATGTCAACATTACATTTGGCATCGGATCCGAAATCGTTAAAAGCGTAACTGTTAACGATACTCCCGTAGGCGGCTCAAACGGCAAATACAGCTATACTGCTGTTGAACCGGGTAAGTATACAATCGTAGCTACAGACCAGTTTGATCGGACAACAACCATACAGACGGCAAAAGTTTTGATTGACAAAACCGCGCCCGCAATTTCCGAGCCCGTATTTCTTGACGGTGACGGTAATGAGGTTGAAGGCTGGACAAACAAGGATATCACCGTTCAGCTTGATATTACCGACAGTGACTCCGGTGTTGACAGTAGCAGCGTGAAGGTCAACGATGAAGCTCCCTCAAGCGTTGAGGCAATTGAAAACGGTTTCAGAGTAAAGTTCAAAGCGGAAGACAGAAAAGATTATTCTATCAACTGCGTCGATAACGTGAAAAACAGCGCTTCAAAGGATATCAAAAAAGA
Source organism: uncultured Eubacteriales bacterium (assembly GCA_900315085.1). Taxonomy (GTDB): domain Bacteria; phylum Bacillota; class Clostridia; order Oscillospirales; family Acutalibacteraceae; genus Ruminococcoides. The sequence continues at coordinate 12,913 of OMXW01000028.1, read as the reverse complement.
AAAGATCTTGATTGATAAGGACGCTCCTACGGCATCCGACTTTACACTTGAGTTTGATAAAGCCGAGGACGCAGGCGACAAGGTGCTCAGTATTCTGTCATTCGGTATGTACAGCAACAGCGATATCAATGTTACCGTTAATGTAGACGATAACGGCATGTCAGAAATCGATACCGACAGCATTGAGCTATTTAACGGCTCCGAAAAGCTTCAAAAAGCCGCGGGAAAGAACAACGTGTTTGTTCTAAAAAAACCCGAAGGTGAAGATGAAAGCAATAAATTCACCCTTAAAGTAAAGGCTTCCGACAAGGCGGGCAACGAGTCAACAGAATTCAGCGTTGAAAAAGACGATGTAAAAACAAAGATTTCCGAAGACACAATTACTCCGCTCAAGGATTTATCTGAGGAGTTATATGAGATTGTAATCTCTAATATCGTTCCGAGCTTTGTTAAGGGTAAGGAAGACAGCTCTGTTGATAAAGTCAATTATGAGTTTGAACGCAAAACCAAAAAGGACACGCAGTTTATCGTTGCGGGCAACGGAAAACTGTCTGTTGCAATCGAAGAAGTCCATACTGGAATCAAGAGCGTTAAAGCACTTATTAACGACAAAGAAGCCGAGGTAACAACAGACAAAACCGATTTAGATAAAACAAAGGTCACTTCACTGACAGCTCAGGTTGAAGCAAAAGACCTTAAAAACGGTAAAAACACTATCGTTTTCAAAGCAGTAAGCAACAGCGGCAACGAAAGCGAAGTTACCGAAGAATTCACGGTTGATAACGACGGTCCGAAATTCGACGGAAATTTTGAATATTCCAATACAGAAAATAAAGCTCAGAAGTGGGTAAACAGCTCTGTTGATATTTTCTTCAATCTTTCCGACGTATCAGGAGTTAAGAAGATAAAATATTATAACAGCACCAAGGTATCCGAGCCCAAGGATTCCGACTACACCGAAATCCCCGTGGAACCGGGCAAACAAAAGTTTACCGTTAATGAATACGGAAAATACACTGTTGTAGCGGAGGATGAGCTGGGTAACGTATCAAAGAACGTAACAGAAATCGTTCTGATCGATAAAGAGGCTCCCGAAGTAGTTGACGATAAATTTGATTTCAGTAAAGACTGGACAAATAAAAGCGTCACAGTAAACTTCAAAACCAAGGACAATCCGAGTGAAAATTCGGGCGTCAAGGAAGTAGTAATTGACGGAAAAACCAAAGCTGAAAAAACAGCTGACGGGTATAAGTTTACCGCGGATCATTACGGCAAATACAAGGTAGTTTTATACGATAACGCGACCAATTTCAAGGATTATACCACAGACGCCGTAAATATTGACGATATCAAGCCTTCGCTCGATAAGGTAGAATTCTCTGAGGCGAAGAACAAGAAAGAATACGGCATATACAACAATGAAGCGCTGACAATGACGCTTACTGTTACAAATACATTGAACGACGCCAACGAAGGTTCGGATATTGATAAAATTGAGATCCGTGAAAAAGGAAAGGCGGTTGCCTCGGAATTCACAAAGGGAGAGGGCAACAGCTATACCGTAAGCTATGTGATCACTCCGGACAACGACATACACAACTTTACCTTCTACGCAAAGGATAAGGCGGGCAACGAAATCGAAAGAGAGCTCACCGGTCCCGACCTCGCGGTTGAAGTTGATTCATCATCAGAGTCTGCCAAAAAGCTTTACGAGGTTGTTTCAACTGAGCAGAAGGCCAAGATTACGAACAGTTCGATTAAATTTAGCGATAACGGAAAGCTTAACAACGGAATCCTCTATTATCACGGAGAGGGTACGATCACAGCCAAGATCAAAGACGCACTTTCGGGTATCGACAGCTATAAGGCGTACTTTGGACTGAGCAGCAAATTCACAATCGACGGCAGCGGCAAGGTTACGGATTTCGGCGGACTTGAGCCTGTTGCGTCCGAGGAAAATATTTCTAAGGACGAAAAGAAAACCGAAACGGAAGTAAGCTTCACCACTTCCGACTCAATCAAGAACACAGCAAACCATTTCATGGCAGTAATCGTTGCAAAGAACCTCAGCGGCAACGAAAGCCAGAAAGTAATGGACATCTATGTTGACAATTCCGCGCCAAAAGCAGCTCAGATTGAATTCATAACCTCGGGCGGCAGCGAAGACGACTGCAACAAAAACGGAATCTATTCAGCAAAGCCTATCAAGGTAAGAGTAAAGACCGAAGACGGCGAATTCAGCTCAGGAATTGACAGTATAGAGCTGTTCAACGGAAGCGAAAGTCTCGGCAAGAACTCAACGGGCGAGTTTGAGCTTTCGGGTCACAAGGCTTACAAGCTTTTCGTGCTTGTCACCGATAAAAACGGCAATAAGCTTGACGGCATTGAGGACATCAAAACAAAGCCCGTACTTTACAACGGAAACCCGATCACAGTTGATGAAAACAATTTTGAGGTGATCTGCAACTCGGAAGAGGGCGACTGTCAGCGCACCGAAATTGATTTCAATTTTGAAAACAAGGGCGACGGCGTATACAAGAGTTCCGACGGCAAAGACGCGGAAGTACTTATCTCACTCAAAAACGACTTCTTCGGCATTACAGATGTAAAAACAGAGGTTAAGGACTCGGATGATAATTCATACACTCTTCCCGAACCCAAAGTCATTGAAGATAGTGTCAAGAAGGACGACTACGGCAAGGTTGTATTTGAAACTGTCAGCCAGGATGTAAAAACTCTCCCGAGCGGAAGTTACACCATCATCACAACCGTAACCGATAAGAGCGGCACAAAACACACCTTTGAGGATAAGTTCGGCATCGATAAAACCGCTCCTCAGGTTGAAAGCGTATCGTTTGAAAAAACAGACTCGGCAGGAGCAAATCTTCTTAACATTCTCACATTCGGACTGTATTCAAGCGAGAACGTAAAAGTGACCGTAGTTGTATCCGATGAAAAGCCATCAAGCGGAATCACCCAGAGCGGAGTAGTTCTCCAGTCAGCAAAAGGAAAGAGCATCGACGAGGACAGCTTTGTTCAGCTTGAAGATTCAGCGGACGGCAAGCGTCTTAGATACCAGAAGGTATTCTTCCTCGAGGTTGAGGAGGGCGAAGGCGACAAGTTCAGCTACAACGACCTCAACGTGACCGTAAAGGATATATTCAACAACACGCTTGAAAAGAGCAAATACAATAGTTCAACAAATTATTTCAACGGCAAGGAATACAATCCGGGCGATGATTATGATATCAATCTCTCAAAGAGTATTCCAACCGTTTCGGATTTCAAGCAAAAGGGCACAGATCAGTACAAGAGCGACAACGGCGAATACTGGTACTCGGCAGGTCCCGAAATCGATTTTGAAGTTACCGATACAACTACAAATCTACATTCCGTAGAAGTTAGTCTGAACGGTAAAGACGTATCAAGTTACTGCACAGTCGACGGTAAATCCTTACCCGAGGTATTCACAGACTTTACAAAGGGCCTGGATGACGAAGCGGCGCAAAAGATTCCTACAGCAAAAATAAATCTTGCAACCGCAGGCGAGGGCGTATCATCCTTCCTGAAGAACGGCAAGAACGAACTCAGTGTAACGGCAACCGCCAACAACGGACTTTCATGCGAAGCAAAGAAGCTCACATTCTATGTTTTCTTTGTAAAACCCGAGGTTGAGGAAGGCTCTGTAATTTACAGTGAGGACTGGACAAATAATAAGGTTCCCGTACAGTTCACGGCTAACGCGGGTTCCTATAACATCCTTAAAAAGATTGAGGTATTCAGAGAGGGAAGCCCCGACGAAAGCGTAACGGTTAAGGAATACAAGGAATCAGACAAGGTCAAGATTGCAGACTTCAAATTTTACGCTGAAAAATACGGCAAGTATAAGGTCAAGCTAACCGACTTTGCTAACCATGAAACCACAACCGACCTCGGCGTAGTCAATATTGATACAAAAGCTCCTTCAATAATGAAAATCATGCTTGACTCCGCAGATTCAAGCACGCTCAGCGATATGGGCTACGGCGCTTACTCAAACGGCGACATCAAGATGACGGTTTCAGTTTATAACCCCGCTGACGAATTCGGCGGACAGTCACCGCTCAGCGATACCAAAGCGGTAAAGGCTACCGTTAACGGCGTTGAACCCAAGTTTATCGGCCGTACCGAGGGCACCAACGATTATGTATTTGTAATCAGCTCGCTTAAAAACGTATCAAACAGCGATTTAAAGGTCATCTTCGATCTTGAGGATACTGCAGGCAACAATAATAATGTAAACATCTCAGACAGCTCTGTTCCTGTAGTAGTAAACGATGTTCTCAGAACCAGGTATGAAATTCTCTCAACAATACAGACCTCAGATATCGACGATATTCAGGTTGAGTTCAAGGACGACAACGGCGATATCAGATATGAGGACGGAAAATACTCAGGTAACGGTACCTTCAAGACAACAATCACCGACAAGGCTTCGGGTGTTGACAGATACTATACCTACTTTATGAAAACATCAGATGTTCCTTCCGACCTAAGCAAGCTCAAGGACGAGGACGCGCTCACAAGCAAGACAGATATTTCAAAATCATCAAAGGTTCAGAGTGTAAATGTAGAGTTTAATTCAACAGAAACAAATACGCTCAAATCAGGTAAATACACAGCGGTAGTTGTAGCATACAACATCAACTCCAACAGATGCGCAAAGAGAGTAGATATTGAAGTCAACAACGACCCGCCGAAAATCACAAAGGTCAACATCAAAACCGAAAACGGCAGACACAGCAGCAAGGGCGTATATTCTTCAAAGGATGTAGCGGTTGAAATCGAGTATGCAATGGGCGAATACAATGCACCGATCAAGTCCGTACAGCTTACCGACAAAAACGGCAACTTTGACAAGACAAACACCTCCGGCGAGCTCGGAAAGTTCACCCTTACAAAGGACGGCGTATATGACCTCTGCGCTCTTGTGACGGACAAATACGGCAACTGCAAAACCGAGGCAGAGGCAATCAAAAATGTTCCGATCACCGTAAACGGCGAGGAGCTTGGAGAAAACGACGGATACTTTGAAGTTGTAATCAACAGAACCAACAAGGCTGAAAATACAAAAGACGACTTCACCTACAATTTCCAGTATGACGAAAAAGCTCAGTACCATATTTTCGGCAACAAGAACGGAAAGAACGGAAAGGTAAGCGTAACCCTCCAAAATACCGTTTCAGGTATCTACGACATTACCGCAGCCGTTACGAAAAAGGACGAAAGCGCAAAGCCATACTCAGTTAAGCTCTCAGGCGATACACTGGACAAGTACGGAAAGTTTGTAAAGAGAACGGCAGAAATCGACGTATCAAGTCTTGATACCGGCGAGTATTTGGTATCCTTCACTGCAGAGGACTACGGCGAAATCAAGTACACATTCTCGCAGACAATCTACATCGACAAAACCGCTCCCGTAATTGACAAGATCGTATATGACGAGTCAAATAACACATGGGATAGGATCCTGAATATTCTGACATTCGGTCTGTACAGCAGCAACGATATTGACGTTACCGTATATGTAACCGACAACAATCCGTCGGCGACAATTGCAAACGGCGGAATCAGCTTAAAGTCAGAATCAGGCAAAAACGTAAAAGCGGTTGACGGCAGCTTCCAAATCACAAGCGGAAAAGAGGACGACACCGCTCTCAACAGCATCAGCTATAAAAAGACCTTTGTAATTGAAGCAGGAAAAGACGCGAATGACAGCTTCTACAACGACCTCACGGTTACAGCGACAGACCTCTATGATAACTCAGTTACCAAGAAAGCCGTAGACTGCAAGAATTACAACGGCAAGGACAGCAAAAACGAGTATATCGATACCTCAAAATCGGGCTTTGATATTGTAGCTTCAACAAAGGAACCCGAAATCTCAATCAACATCACCGAACAGGCGGGAACAGGAGTTTATTCCGCAAACGGAAACAACGTAAAGGAAACACAGGGACGTTTCTTTGCTAAGAAGCCGATAGTAAACTTCACCCTGACAGACAACGTTTCCAAGCTTCATTCGGTCAAGGTATCAATCAACGGAAAAGACGTTACCTCAAATTGCGAAGGCATCGGAGCAAACGGTCAGTTCACCGACTTCATCACCCACACAGGTTCACAGCTTACAACGGTCAACGGTGTTCTAAAAACCGAAAACACAAACGTAATCAACAGCGACGGCGAATACACCGTTAAGGTTGAAGCGGTGTCAAACAATGAAAAGCGCAGTGAAAAGACATTCACCTTTATTTATGACACAACCAACCCCGTTGTAACAAGATACACCTTTGAAAACAATCAGCAGGTCACCAAGCTCAGACACAATTCGGACGCTCTCAATTATTACTACTTCTTCAAGGAGAGTACAACCGTAACAATCAACGCAACCGACAACGTAATAAATAACGTAAAGGGCTCAGGCGTTAACACAATGAGACTCAGACTGTTTGATATTGACGCGGGCAAGGTAGTAAGCGAGCTTTCACCAAAGAGCGAAACCAAGGGAGAAAACTACAGCGCGACCTTCGCAATCCCGGGCAATTTCAGAGGTTACCTCCGCGCATATGCAATTGATAACGTTAAGAACAATTCAAACGCGGCAGACACATATTCACCCGACAACGTTGTAATAGAAAAAGACTGGAAAAACATCCAGGCAACCGACGCTGAGTTCTCGATCCCGAATACATCAAAATACGACGCTCAGAGTCATCCGCTCTACAGCGACTACATCACCGTATCAATCAACGCAAAGAGCGACTATGCGGGAATTGAAAAGGTAGAGGTATTCTCAGCTTCACAGAGAAACAAGAGCTTCCGCCTTGAGAAAACAGTTAACGTTTCATTGTCAGGAAATGTAACAAACGGCACGGCAGTAAGCTACCTGCGCGACAAGGGCAAGAATACAAACCTTGTAACAAAGGTACATACCGACGTACCCATCAGAATCAACGATAATGAAATCCAGCTCAAGGTTAAAGTCACCGACCGCACCGGTTACTACAAGGAAATCCTGACAAAGGGCAACAAAATCTTTAGTATTGATAAGACAAGCCCCACAATCAAGGTAGACCAGACCTCGGCGGCAAGAGGAAACACCGTTGGTTCAGACACCTTCTTCAACAAGGATGTAACACTTACAATCACAGTCACCGAGCGCAATTTTGATCCCAGAGATTTGGATTATAAGATTACAAATACCGACGGAACGATCCCCTCAATCAGAAGCGTAAGGCTCTGGCAGAGAGACAGCTCGGCAAATGCAACCTACACGGATGAAACAACTCATGTAGCTGAAATCGTATTCCACAGCGACGGAGACTACACATTTGACTGCTCATACACCGACCTCGCCGGAAACAAGAACAGACCTGCCGACACAGCAAAGAAATTTACTGTAGACCAGACCGTTCCTAAGATCAGTATTACATACGATCCAAGCAGTTCTTATTCATATCATCCGTATTACAACAGAGAAAGAGTAGCCACGATCACAATTGAAGAGCACAACTTCATTGAAGATTCCGCTTATCTCAAGATTAACCAGACAGCAATCGCACCTAACGGCAGAGATTCAATCACTCCACCGTCCGTAAGCGGCTGGTCAAGATCAGGTAATATTTCAAGAGCAACAATCACCTTTAAGGATGACGGAAAATTCTCGTTCACCGTAAACTTCAAGGATAAGGCGCTGAACGACGCTGTTGAGCAGAAGTCAGAGGAATTCTACATTGACAACGGAATTAAAAAGGATCAGCCCGAATTTAGAAATGTAGAAGATCACAAGCCTTATAATAAAGAAATCGCTCCTGAGATAGTATACTTTGACTACAACCTCAAGGATATCAGCTATAAGCTTGAGAGATCCTCGCTTATTCAGGAAAACGGCGTATACAAGTATGTTACCGAGGAAGTTAAGGATATCGTTCCAAGCGACGACCACGGTGCCGAAACAAGAACCTTAAGTTTTGCAAACTTTGAAAAGGTAGTAAAGAACGACGGCGTTTATACCCTCACAGCCAAAATGTGGGATAAGGCAGGAAACAGCGCCGAAAGCAGCATACTGTTCTCCGTAAACAGATTCGGTTCAACCTTTATGCTAAAGGATGAAGCGTCAAAGGAGCTTGTTAAGAATTTCTACGGCAACCGTATTCCGGACATCAAAGTATCTGAAATCAACGTTAACAAGCTTAGCGCAGCTAAGGTTTCGGTAATTTATGATGAAGATGTCACCGATCTTTCAGAAAAACAATACGAGTATCAGGAAAAGAATAATGAAAGGAAAAACTGGTACGAGTACGAGTACACAATAAAGAGTGATAACTTCAAGAACGAGGGACAATATACGGTAACCGTTTCCTCAACAAACGAGTTCAAACAAACCATCTCAAACAGAAACGCATATAAGGATAAGAAAATCGACAGAACCTGTCCGATCTCATTTGAATATGACAAGACCGAACCTGAGGTTAAGATCACAGGTGTTAAGGACGGCGAACCTTACGGAGAAACAGAAAAGAACGTAACAATTATCTGTAACGACGTAAACATTGACGCCAAGACCTTTGAGGTTCTGTTTGATGACGAGAAGCAGGAAGCAAAAGCCGATTCGGACAACGTTAAGATTGAGTCAAAAATCACTCTTAAGGCCGACGGCAAGGACAGCAGCAGAAAGCTTCAAGTAGTAGTATACGACAAGGCAAACAACAAGACAGTTAAGACCGTAAAGGACTTCTCGCTCAACGCGAACTGGATTGTACTTCTGTTCCACTACAACTGGCCGCTTCTTGTAGGCATCGGCGCAGCGCTTGCAGTGCTTGCGGGACTCTTGATATTCCTAAAGAATAAGAAAAAGAAGAACGCAGCCGAATAAAAACTAATTTAACACAGGGCACATTTTTCTTCGGAAAAGTGTGCCCGACCAAAATAAGGAAGTTCGTTATGCTGAATAACGGTTTAATAATCGACAATATATACCAGATAATAAGCGAAATCGGCAGCGGCGGTATGGGAGTAATATACCTCGGCTATCATCTCAGACTGCGCAAATATATTGTCCTTAAAAAGCTCAAGGACAGCAGAAAGGACATCCGTCAGCTCAGGAACGAGGTAGACATCCTCAAAGGTCTGCATCATTCATATCTGCCGCAGGTTTACGATTTCATTAACTACAACGGCAGCGTATACACCGTAATCGACTACATAGAAGGCTACGATTTAAAATACTATATTGACAACAACTATCAGATAACGGAAGGTCAGTTAATCAAATGGCTCAGGCAGCTCTGCGAGGTGCTTGACTATCTTCATTCGCACAACCCGCAGGTGCTTCATTCCGACATAAAGCCGGCCAATATCATCATCACAACAAACGGGGACATTTGCTTAATTGACTTCGGAATATCGCTGTACAATACAAACGTGATCATGGGGCTTAGCATGAACTATTCATCGCCTGAGCAGCTCTATAATTACGACTGCGAAATGCAGGGGATACCAAGCACGGTAAACGTCGATTCAAGAACCGACATATTCAGCCTCGGAGTAACCCTGTACCATGTAATGACGCGGTACACTCCGTCAATAAAAAACTATCCGCCGCCTCCCATATCGGAGTTTGATACGGGCTATTCGGAGCAGCTGCAGGACATAATTCAAAAGGCGATGTCGTATCAGCCCGCAGACCGCTACCAAAGCGCGCGCCAAATGCTCAAGGCAGTGGACAACATGAAAAAGCAGGACGCGCGTTACAAGGGCTACGTTATAGTACAGATACTTTCCTCGCTTTTCTGCGTAATGCTGATTATCGGCGGAGTGCTGATGGTATACGACGGCATGAGCAAAACCGTGACGTCATCTTTTCAGAAGGAGTATTCCGAATTTGTAAGCCTTGTGTCAAAGGGCAGCCCGGAAATAGGGGAAAAGGGCAGGGAGATCCTGAATAACAGCGACTACCGCTCAGTCCTTGACGACGACAAAAAGGCTGATATTTTCCATGCAATCGGAGACTATTACTACGACAACGAGGACTACTACAACGCGGCGTATAATTACAGCGATTGTCTCAGCCTGAAAAAGAGCGAGATAAATTACCGTGACTACACAATGGCGTTAATATCGGACAACCGAATTGACGAAGCCAAAAACGAGATACAAAAAATTCAGTCCGAGTATTCAAGCTCACCGGTAGTTTCGCTGTTAAACGCGGATATCTGCTACAAAACGAAAGACTATAAAAATGCAGTAAGCCTTACAAAAAGCTTGATTCAAAGCCTTTCAAACGACAGCGAAAATCTATATACCGCCAATTATATTCTGGGAAAATCGCTGAGCGCGTTAAATCAGAGCGACAAGGCGATAGAGGCGTATGAGGCGGCGCGTCAGCAAAAGGAAACCGCGTTGATTCTGAGAACTATCGGAAGCGAGCAGTTAAAAACAGCGGAGCAGGCTGATTACAGTCAGGAATATAAAAACGCCTATAACACATTTAAATTACTTGATGAAAAATACTGCGCGTTAACCGACGATATAATAAACCTCGCACAGTCGGCAATGCTTGCCGGCGATAATTCGCAGTACGATTTCTGCAAAAACAAGCTGCTTGACGAGACTGCCAAAAACGAGGATTGCAGGGTATATATTATGCTTTGTATGCTGTCTGACGCAACCTCAGACAATCAGACCGAGGGCTATTTAAAAAAGACGCGCGAGCTGTACAACTCGCTGTCACAGCAGGAAAAAAGCTATATTTCCTCAGAGAGTCTTGCAAAAACAAAGGAGCTGTACAGGCAGTACTGCGGACAGGAGTGGGAGTAATGAACTCAACAACAATACTCGGAATAGCAATGATTTCGGCAGGAATAATATTATTCGCCGTGTCGCAGCTGCTTTTGCGCAGGTGGATAAAAAAATATAATGAAGAGTGGATGGAAGGAGCTGATACAAAATGATTTGCCCCAATTGCAGATGTCATAATCCCAACGTTGCCGACGTTTGCGGATACTGCGGAAGCGCATTGCCTTTAGGGGATGAGAGCACGGTAAGTGTCAGACCGCGGTATCGCAGAGCATGCGGCGAATCGGATTATACAACGGATTACGGATATCGGAACATACAGCCGGTATATTATTACGGTTACGACGGCGCTGTCAGTGAACGCGAAAGGCTGAGCAGTACCGAAACAGCTCTTTTACTGATGCTGTGTGTATCTTTGATAGTAGTGCTGATTCTTTTCGCGATATTGATTATGATAATTTAGCTACGGAGGATTATTTATGAGTAAGGTTGGAAAAAAGCTTTTATTGGTACTTATACCGTTGCTTGTTGTGCTGGTGGGATGTCTAACGCTGCTATTGGTACTGCCCGACAAATCACCTCAAAAGGTGTATGTTGAGCAGATAAAAAGCGCGCGTCAGCTCGCCGAAAGCGGAGATTACGAAAAAGCGGTTCTCAAATACAAGGAAGCAATCAAAGAGGACAAGACCAACGAGGAAGCGTATCTGGAGCTTGCGGATATCTACAGAGTTAACCTCAATGATATGGACAGTTCAATATCGATTCTGGAGGAGGGCTATGAAAACACCAAGTCCGAAAAGATCCACGATCAGCTTATTTCACTGCAGACAATCAAAAACGGAGACAGTGTAGATCCCACCACAGGCAAAAAGGGCAATACTCAGCAGACGCTCGTTGTAAATACAAGCTACACCGATATTTTTGCGTCCTACGATTACAGCAAATATAAAAATGAGTTCACAATGACAAGCGACAGCCCGTCAAACGGCGTGTACATAGTGAAATACAGTCAGTATGACGCAGAGTTTGAATACAACGACAGCGGAAAAATCAAGACTCTTGATCCCAAGACGCGCAGACCTTACTCTTACGCGAGACCGTCTGTAATCAGACTAAAAGATATCAGCACAGTATTCCCGGGAGTAGAAAAGGGAATAACAATGGACGACTTCAAGAAGATGGGAGCGGACAGCGTTACTGTTGAGGATTACAACGACACGCTCAAATCAAACCTCATTTCGTTTGAGCTGAATCACCTGCACTTTGAGCTTGCCTGCGACAAGGACGGCAATGTGAAAGGCAAAGACGCCTACAACGCAATTACTCCCGAGCCTGTTGAGGGAAAAGAAGACAACGTAAAGGTATCAGGCAAGGCAATCGACGTAACCTCCGGCAAGGACGTTGAAAACTACAAGGTCATTTTCCATAAGGGCAAGGACAATAACAACGGCGACAAGGCAGCGGAAGCCGCATCAGACGGCGGAAAATATTCGCTTGAGGTTCCCGCAGGAGACTACACCGCCGAGGTATCATCCGATGGTTACAACACGGAATTCTTCAGCGTATACGTTCCGTCGGGCAGCACGGAATTTGAATGTAATTTCAGCATTTCGCCAAGGCTCGCGGCAAATCAGATCCGCTTTGTACTGGAGTGGGGAAGCACGCCTGCCGACGTTGACTCTCACCTTCAGGGCTATTGCAACACAGGCGGAAGCAAGGTTGACGTAGATGTCAGCTTTATGAACAAATCGGTGAGCGCGGGCGGAAAAGTGATTGCCGACCTCGACATCGACGATCAGGACGGCTACGGACCCGAAACAATAACCCTGCACAACACAAACGGCAAATACGAGTATAAGATCCACAGATACACGCCGTTTGGCAGACTTGCCGATTCAGGCGCGACAGTCAAAATTTACACCTCGGATTCCAACCCGATCACCCTCACCGTACCCGATAACGTGGACGACGAATGGTGGACGGTATGCACGGTAGAAAACGGCGAGGTCAAGGATTTAAACGGAAAAGAGAGATAAATACACAGCCGCCGCGGAATTGACCGCGGCGGCTCGATTAT
>OMXW01000057.1 GCA_900315085.1 uncultured Eubacteriales bacterium | reverse complement strand
GACAAATTTATACTTTTTTCATTCGTAAGCCCGCTATTCGATACTTCAAAATTTCTTTTGTGCAGGTATACAAATTTTTATCGTTCTGAATAGTTACAATATTTTTAGCTGTATTTATGGTAAGGAGGAAAAAATGAAACTAAACAAAGACTTTCTAAAGGTAAATACAATCGGGGCTGTTGATGAATAAACGAAAATTTGAGGATATCATAGCGGAACAAGGCAAGCTGATATACACAAATGCAGGCGACAGCATGTATCCCACTATTCTGCCGCGTGATTTGCTTGTTATTGAAGCTGTAACAAAACCGTTAAAAAAATATGATATTCCGCTCTACAAACGTGACAGCGGTCAATATGTTTTACACAGAATAATAGATATTAAAGATAACTCATACGTGATATGCGGCGATAACCGCACATTCGTCGAGCACGGAATTACCGACAAACACATAATCGGCGTTTTGACAGCTATTGTCAGAAACGGTCAGACGATTGCCGTAACTACTCCAAAGCATAAGCTTTGATTTAAAAGCATGAAATACAGAAAATTAGTATTTAAAGCGAGAAAACTAAAAACAATTAGAAGGAAAAATGATTAAATATAGATAATCGCGGAGGTTACTATTAATAAAAAAATAACAGCACTTATACTTGCACTGGCTTTCGGTGCACTCGCATCAACCGCCTGCGGAAATGACGATAAAAACGAAAGCAAATCATCAGGGAACCGGTCGGATAATAAAGATAAAACCATCAGTCAATCCTCAAATAATTCATACGGAAACAGCTCCGCAAATCAATCGAGCAAAGTTGATAACAGCAGTTCAAAATCAGCGTCAGGCAACACAGACAGCGCAAAAACATCAAAATCAGACTTCAATTCCAATAGCAGCAGTTCAAAGCAATCAAGCTCGTCATCTTCAAAAACACAAAGCTCTGAAGCACCTACATTCTCAGCCGATGAATACGAGCTGCTGTTTATCCCAAACTAAATAATAAGGTCTAAATAATTTCACATATTAACACAACAGTACAGGGCGGTAACATTTATTATTGTTTACCGCCCTGAATTATTAAACAGTTATTTCAATTTCTTTGATAAAACGTGCGTACTGCGTCCATCCCGACGCGTATCTTGCGAGTAAACCGGCGTCGGCTCCGTTAACCTTTCCGTCGCGGTTAATGTCTGCCGCCAACAAATTTTTTATCTTGGTTTCGTATCCTTTCCAGCCGGATGCGTATCTTGATAGTAAGCCCGCGTCTGAACCGTTGACCTTGCCGTCATTATTTACGTCGCCGCAGAGAACAGTCACCGTGGTGCCGGGATTTGTTGCAGGTTGTGTTGTCTCAACCGTTGGATTTGTTACCGGTTCCGTTGAAGGAGCTGTAGTCGGCTCAACTGTGGGAAGAATCGGCTCGGTAGTCGGTTCTTCTGTGGTAACGGGTTCCGTAGTTGGTTCTTCCGTAGTAACGGGTTCCGTTGTCGGTTCTTCCGTGGTAACGGGTTCCGTTGTTGGTGCAGCAACCGGAACAAGCTCACGCTTATCATTTAGTATATATTCAGCACCGTCAATAACGAATGTGTCACTGTAGCTGAACATATTAATTGTGTACTCTACCTTTGCGGGCAATCCCTTTTCATCAACAAGGTTTTCAACCTCTACCTTGTAGCTTTTTCCTTTGAAGCTATCGGCTGAGGGAGGCGTAAAGCTAATGCACTTGCCCCAGTAGTTGCACAGAGAATAACCCTCTCTCTGACCGTCCTTGTCGTGCATTACAGTGTTTCTTACAAACCTTTCTCCGCTTTCAAGGTCGGTTATTGTAATATTCAATCCCTTATAAGCCGTATTAAGCCTGTCTGTGTTGAGATATACTGTCCAAATCGCGTTTGTGTCTATTTCCTCAACCGGAAAAGCTCCCGGCGCGGGCCATGCATATGCCGCCTCGTTATTATCATTTTCGGTAAATGTTCCCGACTGGTTGGGATTATTCTGCGCGTATTCATAGTATTGAAGCAATACTTGGAATGCAGCGCCGTAAGTTAAATAGTTTCCTCCGCGCTGCATAAAGCTGTTGCGGTGTCCCGGAGTGTTGTATCCCTGATAATAACTGTCGTCAGCGCTTGATGATTCATAGTTTGACAAATTGTTTGTATCATCTGTCAAAGCTCTTATTGCCGCTATTCCACCGGCAATACTGCTATCATGACCGTATGATATGTTTCCTCCCGTACCTTTGTACGCTATATCGTAAAACGCGTCGTCCATATCGTCGGGTTTAGGCGGATAGTGTCCCTGAATCGGTGAGGCTTCAAGGAGAATTGAACCTTTTGCGGCGATATCCTTGACTGTGTCAGAGCCTGTTGTATATCCCGATAGTCCTGCCAGCCATCGCTGATAGTTGGAAAAGTTAAGCAATGCCTGCTGAGCATCATCCGTCATTTCCGACTTAACGTACGGAGCTTTTGATGAGCCGTTATCGGACAGCATTGAAGCCGACAAATCAAACTCACTTATTGCCGAACTGTACTTTTTGACAGCGTCAACAGATGTTCTTCCTTTGTAGACATTCTGATTATTTAGATTAACCTCGGTTACGCTCAAATCCATAAAATCACTGAGCGGAATTATTTCAACATAATTTCCGGTATCGTCCTTTTCAAAGCAGATAACTCCCGTACCGAAGCGAACAATTGAATACAAATTATGGCGTGTTACGATTGATGAAATAAACTTCTTTTTGCTAAAATCATACAGCTCTACCGAAGAGTTCTCACCCATTCCGATCACATAATTCGTTCCCGTAATCGGAACAGTCAATGTGCCGTAGCCCTGGTAATTAATTTTTGAATAATTCTCTCTGCCAAACGAGAACAGACTGCTTGTCGCTCCGTTTTTCAGTGAAAATACATTTCCCGAATAATCCGCAATCATGTTTTTATTGAAAATCTCAACGGGTGTAACATGCTTTGTTAAGTCCGGCTTAACGTCGGTAAGCCTTCTGTTTGACGGAGTGAATGTTTTTCCGTCATATTTTGCGAATGTGACTCCGTTTGACTGCGCAAAGTAAATATTTCCGTCGGAATCTTCTCCGTAAAACTTTTCGATTGGCGTCGTCATTTTTGAGTTGCTGCTTGAGCCGTCGCTCTTGATCATAAATACCAAGCCGTTATACGACGTTGTATATACAAGCACGTCTCCCGATGAGGTAGCCATTACGCTTGTGCACGGAAATGTAAACTTATTTTTAAATATGCTAAGCTTATTGAAGTCAATAATTATGACGTAGCTTGCTCCGCCCGATTGATAAAGATAGTATAGCTTTGAGCCCAAAGCATAAAAATCATAAAATTGAAATGTATCGGGATCCGGAGATTTTTGTTTAAAATCGTAAAAAATATTATAGAAGTCAGATTCAGCGTCATAAACAGCTATCTGCTCTCCCCTGAGAATAAAATAACGGCTGTTTGTATAATCGGCATAGGCATACTCGCCCAAATCCTCCTCAAATTGATAGAAGATACGTTCCGAATTATCATTTGTATCAGCGCACGCAGGTACGCACGAAAGGGCAGATGTAAGGATAATCGCAATCGCTGTAATTAAAGCTTTAATTGAATTTATACAATATTGTTTTCTTCTATTCATAGAAGTAACTCCTTAGTTATCATTATATTCAATTATACTATATTCACATATGAAAGTCAAGTATGTTAATAATTATACAACGAATTAACTAATATATAAACAAAACCGCCCTTTTGCGGACGGCTTTTTGAATTATTCTATCTCAATTAATATAGGATTGTGCTTTTCATATACACTATAGTGTTTAAATCCGGCGTTTTTGGCGGCAAGTATTCCCTTTTCAATGCCCACCCCCACTCGGTCTGCAATGTGCGCATCGGTGCCTATTGTGACGTACTCCCCTCCCATGCTGTGGAAAAGATTGATAAGCTCCTGATGCGGAAGCGTAGTTTTTACGGGCTGATAAAGCCCCGATACATTGATTTCGAGAGCTTTTTTATTCTTTATCAGAATATTAAAAATGTTTTCGATTTGACTCATATGCTTTGTCAAATCGGGGAAAACTCCCGTTCTTTCAAATATATATCTTAGCGGATAGGTTAAATGCGACAGGCTGTCAAAATGTTCAAATGAAGCGGTCTCGGCAAGCTCGCTGAAATATTCCGCAAGGATCTCATCTACATCGACCTTGCTGTAATCCATATAGTAGAAATCGTCTCTGTTTCTGAGATTATGAACAGACGCGAGGATAAAATCGAAATCCGCGTATTTTAATGCGTGAGCTGTCTGTTCGGGGTCGTGCATCGGCTCTCCTAATTCAACGCCGCAGAGCACCTTTAGCTTTCCTTCATATTTTTTCTTTGCGGCAAGCGCGTCTTTTACTGATTTTGGAATCTGTCTGTCAAAGCTGCCGAACTCGCAGTTCTCTCCAAGGTTGATATACGGCGCCTCGCAGTGGTCGGTTATGGCTATTGCAGAAATGCCTCTGGATATAGCCGCACGGCACATCTCGTCAACGCTGCTTTCGGCGTCAAAAGAGTTATCGGAATGGGTGTGAAAGTCGCATAAAATCATATTTCTAATTCCTCCTAAAAAAATAATAGCATAATGAGTATGTTTATGCAAGATTTAACTTTACTTTGACAGCAAAAAATTATATAATAACGATGTATATTTTAATAGCCGTTTGCGTCTTTTCGCAAAGGACAGGAGGAAATTATGAAAGCTATTATTACCGTTATCGGTAAGGATACCGTCGGAATTCTTGCAAAGGTGTCTGACGCCTGCGCTCATGCAGGAGTTAACATTGTTGAAGTTACCCAGAGCGTGCTTCAGGATATGTTCGCGATGATCATGCTCGTTGACATCAGCAAGGCAAACATCGGCTTTGAACAGCTCAAGGACAGTCTTGCAAAGGTTGGCGAAGATACTTCTACTAAGATCCATATTATGCATGAGGACATCTTTAACAGCATGCACAAGATATAATCCGCGAAGGTGAGGACTTAATATATGCTCGAAACCAAAGACATACTTGAAACCATAAATATGATTGACAACGAAAACCTTGACGTGAGAACGATCACAATGGGTATTTCGCTGCTTGACTGTCTTGACGAGGACATCGACAAGGCTTGCGACAAGGTTTATGACAAAATCTGCCGCAGCGCAAAGGATCTTGTTAAGACAGGCGAGGACATTGAGCGTGAATACGGTATTCCGATTATCAACAAGAGAATTTCCGTTACCCCTATCGGTATGGTAGCCGCTCCGTGTCAGAGCAAGAAGATTGTAAAATTCGCATACACTCTTGATAAGGCGGCTAAGGAGCTTGGCGTTAACTTTATCGGAGGTTACTCCGCTCTTGTTCAAAAGGGCTTTGCAAGCGGTGATTACGCGCTGATTGAAAGTATTCCGCAGGCGCTCAGTGAAACAGATTTTGTTTGCTCGTCGGTTAATATCGGCTCTACAAAAGCAGGAATCAACATGGACGCGGTCAAGATGATGGGTAAAGTCGTCAAGGAAACCGCCGAGATCACCGCCGACCGCAACTGCATTGGCGCGGCTAAGCTTGTTGTATTCTGCAACGCTCCCGAGGACAACCCGTTTATGGCAGGCGCGTTCCACGGCGTCGGCGAAGCAGACACGGTTATTAACGTCGGCGTATCAGGTCCCGGCGTTGTTAGAGCTGCTCTTGCAAAGGACGGCGCGGGTAAGGATATTACCGAAATTGCCGATATGGTTAAAAAGACCGCTTTCAAAATCACCCGTATGGGACAGCTTGTGGCAAAGGAAGCAAGCAAAAGGCTTTGCGTTCCGTTTGGAATCGTTGACCTCTCCCTCGCTCCTACTCCTGCTGTCGGAGACAGTGTGGCTTATATCCTTGAGGAAATGGGACTTGAAAAGTGCGGATGTCACGGTACAACCGCCGCGCTTGCACTGCTCAACGACGCGGTTAAGAAAGGCGGCGTGATGGCTTCAAGTCACGTTGGAGGACTGAGCGGCGCATTTATTCCCGTTTCGGAGGATGCCGGCATGATTGCCGCGGCAAAGAGCGGACATCTTGACATCACTAAGCTTGAATCAATGACAGCCGTTTGCTCGGTTGGCCTTGATATGATTGTTGTTCCCGGTGATATCACTCCCGAAACTATTTCGGCAATTATCGCGGATGAAGCGGCAATCGGTATGGTAAACACAAAAACAACCGCTGTCCGTCTTATTCCTGCGGTTGGCTTTAAGGCAGGAGATGTTCTTGAATTCGGCGGTCTGCTCGGTTCAGGCCCGGTAATGCCCGTCAGAGCAGGCGCTCCCGATGTATTTATTAACAGAGGCGGAAGAATTCCTGCTCCTCTGCAGGCTCTTAAAAACTAATAATCTCAAAAAAAGCGGAGTGGCTGAAAACCATTCCGCTTTATTTTTTGCTTTTAATCGGTAAAAACCTCGTTCATCAGCTTTTCTATTCTCAGCTTTCTTGCCTGAGTTTCATGCTTATCCAAAAAACAGCTGTTTTCTTCAAAGTTCAGGACGTCGCCGTCCTTGAGCTTCTTCCTAACATTTTTCGGAAGCGCGGACAGGTCAAGACTGACCATTTCTCCGTTCTCGCACTCAAGAACAGCCTTTCCCTCTTCTATTCTGTCAATCGTAAATTTTTTCATTATTTAGACCTCACAATCGATTCAAGCCCTGTTTCGACCTCGTAGCTTCTTCCGTCGGATGAAACTGCAACCGTGCCCTCTTTGTCCGTGCGGTGAACCTCGCAGTCGATCTGCTTCAATAGCTTCAGCACGTTTTTATGCGGATGACCGTAATCGTTATGTGAGCCGCAGGAAATCACGGCTATTGACGGCTTGACCTTATTTAGAAAAGCTTTTGTGGTCGAGGTACTGCTGCCGTGATGACCTACCTTCAGAACATCCGCGCGTACATCATCCTTTATTGCGGATACCTCAGCTTTTTCAGCGTCACCCATAAACAGGAACGATGAATTTTTGTATGTAAGCTTTAAAACGATTGAGCTGTTGTTGAGGTTTTCCTTTTCAAGCTTTACGGGTGCTATGATCTCGGCTTTGAGATTATCGTCGCCATCGTCGAATATTTTTACGCCCGCCTTGCCGCTTTTTGCGGTGAGCTTTTTACTTTTCAGCGCGGTTAGCAGATTTTCATAAAGCCTGCTGTTTGTGCTGACCTTTGGCATATAGACCGAACCGATGTTGAAATTTTTGACTATATAAGCCATTGAGCCGATATGATCGCTGTGTGGATGCGTTCCCACAAGATAATCGATTTTTGTGTATCCACGCTTTTTGATATATTTAATTATTCCTGCACCGTGGTAGTTCTCTCCCGAGTCGATGAGCATTGTCTGACTGTTGGGCAGCTCGATGAATATTGAATCCCCCTGTCCTACGTCGAGATAATGACATACAAGTTTTCCTTTGGAACTGTTTGGTGAATCAAACAGATTGAAGTCATCGCAGGAGCAGAGCGATGCAAGGATAATAACGACCGATAACGCAAGGGCTAATACGCGCGTGATTCTTTTCTTTATCATGAGGCGTTACCAGTGTAGAGCTGATAGTATCTGCCCTTCTTTTCAAGCAGCTGTTCATGGCTGCCGCGCTCAATGATTCGTCCCTGCTCAAGTACGATGATGCAGTTTGAATTCTTAATCGTTGAGAGTCTGTGGGCGATTACAAAGGTTGTTCTTCCCTTCATCAGCTTATCCATGCTGTCCTGAACCATTCTTTCGGTTAGGGTATCGATTGAGCTTGTTGCTTCGTCAAGGATAAGCGCGGGCGGATCGGCTACCGCCGCTCTGGCTATTGCGAGCATTTGGCGCTGTCCCTGACTGAGACTGCCGCCGTCTGCCTTGATTTTTGTGTTGTAGCCGTCGGGAAGCTGACGGATGAAGTAGTCGGCGTTAGCAAGCTTTGCCGCTGCGATAACTTCCTCGTCGGTCGCGTCAAGTCTGCCGTATCGGATATTCTCCATAATAGTATCGCTGAACAGATTTGTTTCCTGCAATACTACGCCGAGCGAACGGCGGAGATCAGCTTTTTTGATTTTGTTTATATTTATTCCGTCATAGCGGATTTTTCCGTCCTGTATGTCATAGAAACGGTTGATAAGATTTGTGATGGTGGTTTTACCGGCGCCGGTTGAGCCAACAAAAGCAATCTTTTCTCCGGGATTTGCGTATAACTTAACGTCGTGCAAAACCATTTTTTCATCCGTATAGCCAAAGTCAACGCCGTCCATTACAAGCGCGCCCTTAAGCGGAATATAATCAACGTCGCCCGTTGCCCGGTGAACATGCTTCCATGCCCAGATGCCTGTGCGTTCCTTGGATTCGGTGAGCTTATCTCCGTCCTTTTTGGCGTTTACAAGGGTAACGTAGCCGTTATCCTCCTCGCTCTTTTCATCGAGAAGCTCAAAGATACGCTCCGCTCCCGCAAGAGCCATGATTATGCTGTTGAACTGCTGGCTGACCTGGTTAATGGGCTGTGTAAAGCTCTTATTGAACGACATGAAGCTAACAAGCGCACCGAGAGAAAGACCGAATAATCCGCCGCCCGCGATTGCAAGAGCGCTGCCGACAATTGCGCACACAACATAGTTAACGTTTCCGAGCTGAGCGTTGATAGGCATGAGGATATTAGCGAACATATTCGCGTTATATGAGCTTTCGAACAGCTTGTCGTTCAGCTCCTTGAACTCCTCTACACTCTTTTTCTCATGATTAAATACCTTTACAACCTTTTGGCCCTGCATCATTTCCTCTATGTAACCGTTTTCCTTGCCGAGGTCTGTCTGCTGTGCCAAAAAGTACTTGCTGCTTTTTTCTGCAACCTTTTTTGTAACGAACATCATTACGCCGACCATAAGCAGTGTAACAAGAGTAAGAGGCACACTGAGCGTGAACATGCTGATAAGTACAGCGACAATTGTTATTACGCTTGAAAATACCTGAACCATACTCTGGCTGACCATCTGTCTGAGTGTGTCAACGTCGTTTGTATACACGCTCATAATATCGCCGTGAGAATGAGTATCAAAATATTTAATAGGCAGGCTTTCCATATGGCTGAAAATCTCGCAGCGCAAGTCTTTCATTGTGCCCTGTGTAACATATACCATGATTTTTGCCTGGGCAAAGGTCGCTGCCGCGCCTAACAGATAGAACAGCGCAACCTTTGAGATTGCGATAAGCAGAGGAGTAAAGTCAGGGTTCGGCTTTCCGAGCAGCGGAATGATATAATCATCGATCAGCGACTGAATAAACATCGTTCCCTGAACGCTGGCAAGCACGCTTACAATGACACATACCAGAACAACGATCATGTGATATTTATATCTTTTCATTATTAACGCAAGCAGTCGTTTAAAAGTCTGTCCCGGACTTTTCACCTTGGGACGCGGCTGCATGTTTCTCTTTCCTGGGCCCGGCATTTATACCTCTCCTTTCTTGTCAAAGTCACCGTTTCCAACGGTCTGCGCAACATATGTTTCACTGTAGATCTCACAAGATTTAATAAGCTCTTCGTGAGTTCCTTGTGCGATGATTTCGCCTTTATTCATTACGATAATTCTGTCAGCCTTTTCAACGCTTGAAATACGCTGAGAAATAATAAGCTTTGTTGTGTTTGGAATCTGTTCGGCGAACGCCTTGCGGATTTTTGCGTCTGTAGCTGTATCTACCGCACTGGTTGAGTCGTCAAGAATAAGAATCTTGGGCTTTTTAAGAAGCGCGCGGGCAATACAGATACGCTGCTTTTGGCCGCCCGATACATTTGAACCGCCCTGCTCAATTCTTGTGTTGTAACCGTCAGGGAAGCTTTGGATAAAATCATCTGCGCAGGCGATTTTGCACGCGTTTATACATTCCTCGTCTGTCGCGTTTTCGTTGCCCCAGCGTAGGTTGTCAAATATAGTTCCGCTGAATAGTACGTTCTTTTGAAGCACTACCGACACATTGTCGCGCAGGGTTTCAAGGTCATAGCTACGGACGTCTTTTCCTCCTACCTTAACCGTTCCCTCGCTTGCGTCGTACAGTCTGCCTATCAGATTGATAAGGCTGGTTTTTGAGCTGCCCGTACCGCCGACTATACCGATGGTTTCACCTGAGCGGATATGCAGGTCAATTTTGTTGAGTACGGGAGTTTCACTTTTTGCGTTGTAACTAAACGATACGTTTTCAAAGTCGATTGAGCCGTCCTCAACCTTATAATCAGGGTTCTCGGGGTTGGCAATATCGGTTTTTTCGTTGAGTACTCCCGATATACGCTTGCAGCTTGCAAGGCTCATTGTGAGCATTACAAAGATAAACGCTACCATCATGAGGCTCATAAGAATCTGCATGCAGTATGTGAGCATGGTTGTAAGCTCGCCTGTTGTGAGCTCGCCGCCTACAATCATTGTTGCGCCGAACCAGCTTATTGCAATTACGCATGCGTACACCGTAAGCATCATTACAGGTGATACGCTGACCATCATGTTTTCAGCCTTTACAAACAATCTGTAAAGATTTGTAGCGGCGCGGTTGAATTTTCCGATTTCGTGATCCTCACGAACAAACGCTTTTACTACTCTGATTGATTTTACGTTCTCCTGAACGCTTGCGTTAAGCTCGTCGTATTTTTCAAACACCTT
>OMXW01000010.1 GCA_900315085.1 uncultured Eubacteriales bacterium | reverse complement strand
CGCTGTGTTTAACAGCGTCTATATTGATTACGGCATTGCCGTATGGCTAAACGGAGATATTGATATTTCTCCGAATGAGCTGTATGAAAACGGAATTGACGCAGAATATCCGGAAACTGCTTAACAATTTAAACTGATAAAAAACGGACGCCCAATCGGACGTCCGTTTTTGGCGCGCCGGAAGAGACTCGAACTCCCGACCTTCTGATTCATAGACGGAAGGTGAAATTGGTTACAAAATGTAATAGTTTGCAATTGATTAAATAAAATAAACATTGACAACACAAGAAGAACGTAGTACAATGTACTACAGAAGGAGTTGATAATTATGAGCTTTTCCATCAGATTAACAGAAGAAGAAAAATTGCTGGCAAACAGCTATGCAAAGCTTCATTCCATGTCTCTTTCAGAAGCTTTTAAACGTGCTCTGTTTGAAAGAATTGAGGACGAATATGATATTGCCGTTGCCGAAGCGGCACTTGACGAATATAAAAACAGCGGTGAAAAAAGCAAGCCGATTACCGAGCTGTGGAAGGAACTTGACCTATGAGTTATTCTGTTGAAACGACGCCGCGGTTTGACAAAGAATTTAAGAAGCTGGACCGTTACACGCAGAAAATGATTAAGGCATGGATTGTAAAAAATCTGGTCGGTTGCGACAACCCTCGCATTCACGGCAAAGCGCTGACGGCAAACCGGACAGGTCAATGGCGCTACAGAATCGGGGATTACCGGCTGATTTGTCTGATCAAAGACAATGAGTTAATTATTCTCGCGATGACAATCGGTCATCGGAGAGAGGTATATGAAAAATAACGGAACTGAAAAATGAATACTGAAAACTAAATAACGAATAATACAAAGAAAAACCTGCCGAATAAATCGACAGGTTTTTCTATGGCGCGCCGGAAGAGACTCGAACTCCCGACCTTCTGATTCGTAGTCAGACACTCTATCCAGCTGAGCTACCGGCGCATATGCGGTTTTTTAACCGCAATATGTATATTACCATATTAAGCTTGAAATTGCAAGCCTTTTTTGAAAAATTTCTCTGTTTTTTGACTTATTAACAAAACGCCTGCGGTGATTGCGCTAATAATAGTAATTATTTATGTTTTATTCTTCCTCTGCGGATGTTTGTGCAACGGTTGTGGGTGCAGCGGTTGTTGGCTGAGTTGTTGAAATCGGATTTTTGATCTCGTTGATAACGTAGTCCTCGGCGTCGCTTACCATGCTTTTTCCGGCTTCGGTGAATTTATCGGGATTACAGGAACATAGACTGAAAGCAAGCGCCAGAAGCATTAATACGGATAAGATTACAGAAAAAAGCTTTTTTGTCATAATTTCACTCCTTGTGTATTTTGCTTAAATTATACCATGCTGATGAAAATAATTGTTCTAAAATCGAAAAAAATTTCAAAAAACCCTTTATTTTTTGAAATTATATGCTACAATAGGAAACAGAAAGTTCAAAAAAATCCGCATGAACACTGAGTTTTTATGTAGTTTTTCATAAAAGTTACAAGATGTTGTGAATGTTGTAGCAAATTATACAGCATAGTGTGTTTATAATCGTTGTAATTACAATTTGATTTTTTCCGACAGTTGTGTTACAATAACTTTGGTTACAAAATAGTAATCAGGATTAACTGATGCCTAAATAACTTACTTCACTTTTGGAAGTATTTAAAAGGAAGGGTGATACCCCATGAAGCATTTAGCTTTAAAAAGAGTATCAGCAGTAGCGGTAACAGTTGTACTTCTTTTAACAACTGTATTTTCACTTTCTGTTTTTGCAAACGCGGCAACGTTCACGCCAAGACTTTCCGCTCCTGCATCTACAAACAAATATTACTACAATTCAGATTACAACGTATTCCAAAAATACGGATACGGCTTGCCGAACTGTACAGCCTACGCTTACGGCAGAGCATACGAAATCCTGGGCAAGGAGCCTAAGCTCTCCTGGAACGGCGCAGGTCAGTGGTATGACTACAACAGAAGCAACGGCTACTACAAGTACGGCAGCACTCCCAAGGTTGGCGCGATCGCATGCTGGTGCTACAGCGGCGGCGGACACGTTGCGGTAGTTGAGAAAATCGACAGCAACGGCAACATGACGCTTTCAAACTCAGAGTGGGGCGGAAGAACATTCTACCTTACATATGCCAACAAGAATGACTCAAACCCCGGCGGCAACAGCTGGTGGACATTCCAGGGATATATTTACCTTATTGATTCCGCTGATGTTGTTGAGCCTGCTCCTGTAAGCTACAAGACAGGTATCTACAAGGTAGTTGTTGATTCAACACTCAACATGAGAAGCGGCGCGGGTACAAGCTATGGCTACGTTACCTCAGTTTCAAACGGCGCAAAGCTGACTGTAACAAAGGTTCAGTCCGCAGGCGGTTATACATGGGGTTACACAACCTACAATAAAAAATCAGGATGGGTTGCACTTGACTACTGCACATATGTTTCAGCGCTTCCCGCAGAAACAACCGATGCGACAACCCAGCCCACAACGGCTAAGCC
Source organism: uncultured Eubacteriales bacterium (assembly GCA_900315085.1). Taxonomy (GTDB): domain Bacteria; phylum Bacillota; class Clostridia; order Oscillospirales; family Acutalibacteraceae; genus Ruminococcoides. The sequence continues at coordinate 44,424 of OMXW01000010.1, read as the reverse complement.
TACAACCCAGCCTACAACAGTGGCTCCCACAACGGCGCAGCCCGAAACAGAGCCTGAGACGCTGAGAATCTCACCCGAGCCTGAGCAGCCTGTAACAAATGCTACAACAGCTCAGCCGACAACAGCTGCTCCTACAACACAGCCGACAACTGTTGCTCCGACAACTCAGCCCACAACAGCCGCTCCCACAACTCAGCCCGCAACAGTGGCTAAGAAGCAGGGACTCGGCACAGGCGATATCAATTCCGACGGACAGATCAACGTTGTAGACGCAACGATCATCCAGAGAGTTCTTTCCGGCTTCACAAAGCTTTCTGCAGAACAGACAAGATGGTGCGACTTCAACTTTGACGGTTCAATCACAATTGACGACGTAACCGGAATTCAGAAATATATCTCAAGAACATTTTAATGATTTAAGGCAGAGCAAAACGCTCTGCCTTTTTTGTTTTGGTGAAGAAACCGTGTTTTCTGAAAGTACGTAGCGGCGCACCCGTGTGTGCGCCATATTTCGCAGAATAAACCTTTGCTTTCACATGTACAATCGGACGTTAACAAACGTCGGTTCAAGGGAGAATACGCAGGTTTGCACATACTTTTTATACAATATAAAGGGCTGACGCATTAAGCCATTTATTGCCAAAAATCCTATCAGGGAGATTCTTCGACTAAATCGCTTCGCGGTTTTGCCCTTTCGGGCACCGCTCAGAATGACATCTAAATTTTGGGCTTAATGCGACAGCCCCTTTTGTGCGTGATATTAACCTTTGTTGATGCTGCGCTGAATTGATGTTGCGTCCGAAATATCAACCTTGCCGTCGCCGTTGAAGTCGGCGGCTCTGAGCGCCTTGCCGGATACTGTGTGGATGTTCGCCAAATGCTTTTGAATTGCCGTGGCGTCGCTGATGTTTACCGTGCCGTCAAGATTGACGTCGCCCAACAGGAAATCCTCGGCTTTGGTTGTTACAGCCTTGATTACAAAGTTGCCGCCCAAATCGTCGGTGTTGTTTTCCTTGTACCAGTCCATGACATCCTGAATTTTGCCGTCGTAGGAGATGTAGCTTTGTCCTTTTTCGGTTTCGTTGATGAACACATAGTTATTGTTTGAGGTAACGAGCCACTCGTCAACTCCGAGTGATGAGAAGCCGTCAGCCGCTGTTGAATCAAGCTCAACCGCAATTGAACCGCTTTTGTCGGGGACATCAAAATCTGAGATATCGTCGCAGATATAGCCCTTGTAGTCAACCGTGCCCGTGGAAAGCTCTTTCCAATTTGCCTTATCGCTTGTGGGCTCGCCGTTTTTGTCGGGAACATAATAGAGCTTGTAGCCTGCGCCTATCGCTTCGGTCTTGAAGATCACCTTGTCAACCGTGAAGAACTCGTCGGTGAAATCAAAGCGGTTAAAGTATGTAACGTTATTGTTGCTTACATAATTGAACTCATAGGTCGCGCCGTAAATTTCATTTTGAAGCAGTTTTTTGCTGTCGGTAATTTCCTCAATGCCCGTAATGACAAACGACGGATTGTAGCGCGTATGGAGAAGATACTTGTCCTCGTAAGAAATCCAGAAGTAGCCGTCGAGCGCGTTGTTTTTGCCCCAGCTGTTTTTTACAAGCCATGCGCCGTTGTTTTGCGGAACGCTGCCGTTTCTGCTCGTTGAAAAGTTAGAAGCGTCGTAGTTGTCGTCCCAGCCTACCAGCTCAATTGCGTGTCCCTGATATGTGCCGTCGAAGGATTCGGGCATAAAGTAGGACTGAAAGTTTGAGCTCATGCACAGCGAGGTGTGAGCGTAGGAGGTGTAAACGCCTCCGTGGTTCATGATCTCGTTTTTGATTTCATCGGGCTTTTCCTTTGACAGGAACTTTGCCGAGGTCGCGCCGTATTTTGCAAGATTAGTCGGGACTTCGTCGCCGAACTGGTAGTCGAGCGGATTGAAGTTTGGAATATCGCTCTGCATTACGCCGCCCTGCCATGAAAGCAAATAGCCCAGCGCGCATGAGCCGTAGCCGTTGTCGGTGAGCTTGCGGATCCAGCCTTTTTCATTTGAGCGAGTTGTAGCCCATGTGTTGAGGTGGTCTGTGGACATGCTTCCTACCTCAAATCCCGCGCTCAGCAGCGCGGACTCAAATGCCGCCATCGACGCGTAAGCCCAGCAGTCGTTGTTTTTCTGGGATTTGATTTCGGTTACATACCCCTTATCGACCGAGCTGTAGCTTTTTGGAAGCTGAGTCTGTTCCTGAGCGGGATTTTCAGCCGCGCCCGCTATTGAAGCGGAAGAACAAACCAAGGCTCCTGCCAGCATGATCGCGGATGTATACATTACTATTCTTTTTTTCATTTTTTCCGACCTTTCATTAAACCGGATATAAATACTATATTTGAAATAGTATATCACATTATAACAAAAGAATTTTGGAAAGTAAAGAATAAAGTTTTAACATTTTAAAAATAATATTAAAAAAGGAGTTGAGCGTATGCAGTTAAGAACCGATTTGGCGATAGAAGCGCGTGAAATCGCGGGGGAAAGCGTGAGCGGCGTAGATTTTGAGGAGTACAGCCGCGGCGGAATGAAGCTCTCGCGGCTGACAATAAAAAATACTCAGGCAAAGCAGGCATTGGGCAAGGACATAGGAACATATATTACGGTTGAGCTGCCGTCGCTCACGGATAATTTTCAGGAAACGGATGAGAGGATAAAGATAATCGGGGAGGAGATCAGACGATTGCTCCCCGTCAACGGTCTGCTGCTCGTGGCAGGGCTCGGCAATATGGAGATAACGCCCGATTCTCTGGGACCAAAAACTGGCGCAAGGGTGCTTGCCACAAGACATATTTCGGGCGAGATCGCTCGTTCAACGGGGCTTGACAGCCTAAGACCTGTGGCTGTGGTACAGACAGGCGTAACGGGGCAGACGGGAATTGAGACGGGCGAGTATTTGCAGAGCATTGTTAAAGCCATTAAGCCTAACGCGGTCATAGCGATTGACGCGCTCGCCTCGCGCAGGCTTGAGCGGCTCGGCTGTACGCTTCAAATCAGCGACACGGGGATATCTCCGGGCGCGGGAGTAGGGAACCACCGCACAAAAATCTGCGAAGAAACGCTCGGCGTGCCCGTTATTTCAATCGGCGTGCCCACGGTCGTTGACGTTCAAACTCTTGCAGGGGACTTGCTCGGCAACCGCTACTACTTTCAGGACGCGTCCGCGCTTGCTCCCGACGGCAGACAGATGATAGTTATTCCGCGCGAGATAGATTTGCTAACCGAAAGAGCCTCGCGGCTTATCGCCTTTGCGCTAAACGCCGCTATTCAGGACAGATTCACCCTCAGCGAGCTCGTTGCGCTGATGTAATTTTCCGCGCCGCCTGAGCATATATATTATGGAGCAGGTGATTTGTTTGAAAAACGCAGGAAAATTTATAAAGAAAATAAAGACGGTATTCGCGCTGCTGCTGGCGGCTTTGGCGGTATTCTGTCTTTTTACAAGGCTTCCGCAGGTGCTCGGCGACGGAGACAACGCGGCTTTGGCAGCGGCAGCCTTTACGCTCACCGACGGAAAATACAGGGTCGAGTCTGGAACACAGGCTCCCTCGGGCGGCGGCAGCGTAACAAAGGACGAGGTCAGCGTGCCCGCCGCAAATATGCTCGGCGACGACACCCCAAAGCGCGACAAAAGCGATTACTACGATTCATACGGAAATCACGACGGCGAGCAGGTTTACAGCGTCGCGGAAAAGACAATCACAAACGACGGAACGTATGTCGGCAACTGCTTTATAAAGAATAAGACGGGGCTTGACCTCGACTTTGAGGGGATAATGAAAACTCCGCTGACCTTCGGCGTAAGCAAGAACTCGTCATCGCCGCAGGTTCTTATTTATCACACCCATACAAGCGAGGGATATCTTGACGAGAGCGTGGACTATTTTTATCAGAGCTACTATTCGCGCACCCAGAACGAGGCGTTCAACGTTGTGGCGGTTGGCAACAGCATTACGCGCGTTTTGCAGAACCGCGGGATCAACACGCTCCACGACAAAACCGTTCACGACTCAACCTACGACGGCTCATACGACAGGAGCGCGCAGACGGTCAACGCCGACAGAAGCAGGTACAAGGATATCAGCGTAGTTCTCGACATTCACCGCGACGCGCTCGGAACAGAGGAATGCAAGGTCAAGCCCGTGTTTGAGCACGACGGCAAAAAGGCGGCACAGATAATGATACTCGCGGGCTGCGACCCCGACAACGAAAGAGGCTTTGAGAACTGGAAAAACAACCTCAGCTTCGCGCTGAAGCTCCAGCACAAGGCGGAGGAGCTGTACCCGGGAATGACGCGGCCGATAAGCTTTGATTACTTTGCGTACAATGAGTACATATGCGACGGTTCGCTGCTCATTGAGGTCGGCTCCGACGCCAATTCCATTGACGAGGTAGAAACCACCGGAGAGCTGCTCGGAGAGGTTCTGGCGCAGGTTCTTCTTGAAAAGTAAAAATTTTGTCAAGTGAATTTATTTTTGTAATAGAAATAAGAAGATAAAAACAAAGTGCAATAATAGGCATACTCCGTAGGGTTCGGTCTTGACCGAACCGTCAGTTGAGCACTCATCATTTGATTCATAGCTTCGGTTTGGTCAAGACCAAACCCTACAATTGCTTTATTTATTACAAAAGTATTAACAAATAAGATTCGCATGAAAATTTTGTCGATTGCTATTGAAAATATGACCGCGATTTGATATAATCAACATGTATATGCAAATCTACTGCGTCATAAGGATGTTCGTAATGAAGTTGAAAAAGATTAAATATGTAATATCAGCCGTTTTTTTGGCGGCTGTCCTTTCGCTGTTTTCAACAGCAACGGCGTTTGCCATGAATGACGATGATGATCCCGGTGTTCCCGTATATGAGTCTGTTGAGCCTGTCTACACAGAGCCCGAACCCGAAACGGACCCTGAGCCTCAAACAGATCCCGAGCCCGAAACGGACCCTGAGCCTCAAACCGAGCCCGAGACTGAAACAGAGCCTCAGCCCGAAACCGAACCTCAGCCCCAAACCGAGCCGCAGACTGAAAACAACGGCGGCGGTAACGTGATTGAGGACAACACCAACAACAAGCCCACCGAGTTTTTTGAACCGCCCACCCTGCCAAAAACGGTCAGCAAAAAGACGTATTCAACAAACTACACCGCAGGCATTGTTTCATGGATTTGCGTTGGCGTAGGTCTTGTGGTTGTATTGGTAGTGCTCATCAGCACAAAAGTAAGCGGCAGAAGGAAAATAAGCGGATTATGATACCTAAAATCGGAACAGTAAGCCTTGCTTCACGCGCGCTGCTTGCGCCAATGGCAGGCTTGACCGACCGCGCATACCGCGAGCTTTGCATGAGCAAAGGCGCGGCTTACTGCGTAAGTGAAATGGTAAGCTCAAAGGCTCTTTCGTTTAACAGCAAAAAGAGCGAGGAGCTTATGGAAATATCAGAATGTGAACGCCCCTGCGGCATACAGATTTTCGGCGACGAGCCGGATTGTATGGCTCAGGCGGCTTTGCGCGCGGCTGAAAATTCGCCTGATATAATCGATATCAACATGGGCTGTCCCGCTCCCAAAATCAGCGGAAACGGCAGCGGATGCGCGCTGATGAAAAATCCTCAGCTCTGCGGAGAAATCGTCCGCGCTGTGGTTGAGGTAAGCCCCGTTCCCGTCACGGTCAAAATCCGCAAGGGCTGGGACGATGACAGCGTAAACGCCGTTGAGGTCGCAAAAATCTGCGAACAGGCAGGAGCCGCGGCAATCACGGTTCACGGCAGAACCCGGCGGCAGTATTACAAGTCTCCCGTTGACTACGATATAATCAAACAGGTAAACAACGCGGTAAATATTCCCGTGATCGCGAACGGCGACATCGACAGCGCAAAAAAAGCCAAGGAAGTCATGGAGCTTACGGGCTGTGAACTGGTGATGGTCGGCAGGGCAAGCATGGGAAATCCGTGGATTTTTGAGCAGATAAACTCCTACCTTAAAAATCCCGACGCGCCGATTGTTTATCCTTCTTTAGATGAAAAGCTCGACACAATGGTAGCTCAGGCTGCCAAGATGGTTGAGTACAAGGGAGAATACATCGCTATCCGTCAGGCGAGGAAGCTCGTCGTCGGTTATCTCAAGGGCATCCGCGGAGCGGCGGCTCTTAGGAATGAAGCGGGAAAAATGGAAACTCTCGACGATTTAAAACGCCTGAGAGAAAAAATAGTTTGACAGACGAAAACGCCGAAAGGCTGTTTTCGTAATATATAATCGGACGGACAAGCACACCGTCTGTGAATTATTCAGAAAAAGGGGAAGTCAAAAATGAGTGAATTAACCAATATCGCGGCACTTAACTACTTAAAGGAATATGATCCTGCCATCGGCAACGCCATGGAGGACGAGCTTAAAAGACAGCGCCGCAACCTGGAGCTTATCGCGAGTGAAAACATCGTAACTCCCGCGGTTATGGCTGCCATGGGAAGTCATCTTACAAACAAGTATGCCGAGGGTTATCCCGGAAAGCGTTACTACGGCGGCTGCCAGTGTGTTGACGTAGTTGAGGAAATCGCGCGTCAGCGCGCATGCGAGCTGTTCGGCGCGGAGCACGCAAACGTTCAGCCTCACTCGGGCGCTCAGGCTAACACAGCCGTATATTTTGCAATGCTCAACCCGGGCGACACCGTAATGGGTATGAATCTCAACGAGGGCGGTCATCTTACTCACGGCTCACCCGTTAACATCTCAGGTAAATACTTCAACTTTGTACCCTACGGCGTAGACAGCGAAACTCACCGCATCGACTACGACAAGGTTCTTGAAACCGCAAAGGAATGCAAGCCCAAGATGATCGTTGCCGGTGCTTCCGCTTATCCCAGAATCATCGACTTCGCAAAGCTTCGTGAAATCGCTGACGCTGTGGGCGCTTACTTAATGGTAGACATGGCTCACATCGCAGGTCTTGTTGCGGCAGGCGTTCATCCCAACCCCGTTCCTTACTGCGAGTTCGTTACAACAACAACCCACAAAACCCTCAGAGGTCCCAGAGGCGGTCTTATCCTCTGCCGCGAGGAGTTCGCAAAGCAGATCGACAAGGCTATCTTCCCCGGAACACAGGGCGGCCCTCTCATGCACACCATCGCTGCAAAGGCTGTTTGCTTCGGCGAGGCTCTCAAGCCCGAGTTCAAGGAATACGGCAAGCAGATCGTAGCAAACTGCAAGGCTCTTGCGGAAGGTCTTTTAAAGCGCGGCTGCAAGCTCGTATCCGGCGGCACAGACAACCACGTTATGCTGCTTGACCTCCGTGACACCGACGTTACCGGCAAGGAGCTCGAGGCTCGTCTTGACGACTGCTACATCACCGTAAACAAGAACACCATTCCCGGCGAGCCCCGTTCACCGTTTGTAACAAGCGGCGTTCGTATCGGTACAGCGGCAGTTACAACAAGAGGTCTCAACGAGGAAGACATGGATAAAATCGCAGAGTACATCACTCTCGTTCTCAACGACTACGAAAACAGCAAGGAAAAGGTAAGAGCAGGCGTTGAGGCTATCTGCAAAAAATATCCTCTTTACGAATAATTGATAACCAAGGTATGGAACGGCGCGTTCGTCGTTCCTACTTTTTTAAAAAATCTATCGAACAAATGAGTGAGGTAATAATATGAACAAACCTCTCGCAGACCGATTCCGTCCTCAGTCGCTCGACGATATCGTCGGTCAAAAGCACCTCATCGGCGAGGGCAAGCCGCTGAGAAAGATAATTGAAAGCGGAAACATCCCCAACTTGATTTTCTACGGCCCGTCGGGCGTGGGAAAAACCACGCTGGCAACGTATATCGCCAACAAGACGAATAAAATGCTGAAAAAGCTCAACGGCACGACCGCGTCAACTGCCGATATCAAGTCGATCGTGTCGGAAATAGGCACGTTCTCGGGCATTAACGGAATACTGCTCTACCTTGACGAAATCCAGTATTTTAATAAGAAGCAGCAGCAAACCCTGCTTGAGTACATCGAAAACGGAAGCATCACCCTTATCGCCTCCACAACCGAGAACCCGTATTTTTATGTGTACAACGCAATACTCAGCCGCTCAACGGTGTTTGAGTTCAAGGCGGTTGAGCCCGCGGAAATCGAAAAGGCGGTGCGCCGCGCCGCTTCTTTGCTCGAGCAGGAGCAGGGGATAGAGATTGAAATGCCCGATTCCTGCGTCAGGAAAATCGCTTCGGGCTGCGGCGGAGACGTCAGAAAGGCAATGAACGCGGTTGAGCTTTCGGTGCTTGCCGCTGACGGAGATGAACATCATAAAATCGTCACCGATGAAGCTGTCAGCCAGCTCGTCCAGAAAAGCTCAATGCGCTACGACAAGGACGGCGACGAGCACTACGATATCGTTTCGGCGTACCAGAAAAGCATGAGAGGCAGCGACCCCAACGCCGCGCTCCACTACCTCGGCAGACTGCTCGAAGCAGGCGATTTGCCCAGCGCGTGCCGCAGGCTCATGGTCTGCGCCTGCGAAGACGTAGGGCTTGCCTATCCTCAGATCATCCCTATCGTAAAGTCCTGCGTGGATATCGCCCAGGCGGTCGGACTTCCCGAGGCGCGTATTCCGCTTGCGGACGCTGTTGTGCTGGTGTGCAGCGCGCCCAAGTCAAACTCCGCTTATATGGCGATCAACGCCGCAATGCAGGACATAAAAACGGGAGTGAGCGGCCCTGTTCCGCGTCAGCTCCAGAATAAGCACTACGACGGCGAGGACAACCCAAACAAGGGACAGCACTACATCTACCCCCACGACTATCCGAACCACTATACCTATCAGCAATATCTGCCGGACGCAATAAAAAACAAGGTCTACTATGAGTTCGGCGACAACAAAACCGAGCAGGCTTTCAAGGCATACTGGGATAAAATAAAATAACTACTTTGAACACGCGGGAATCCCCGCGTGTTTTTCTTTGTAAAAGTTACTTCTTGTTCAAAATGAACAAAAACGCACTTTTATTTTTTACATTTGAAAAAGGGACAAATTCTAAAAAAGAAAATTGATTGTTTTTTAATATAGTATTATTAAAGGGTAGATATGGAGTAGTATTGTTTACTTTCCAGGAACAATCTAATCAAGTTTGGAGGAACACAACTATGGTAAAACATCAGCACAAGATTTTATCGCTGTTTTTGTGTGCGGCGCTGCTGGTTACCGCATTGATGTGCGGCACAATCAGCGCATTTGCGTCCGCAGGCGACACCGTTTACGTTAAGGTAAACAACGGTTGGTCAAGCGTTCACTGCTACATGTGGAACAGTGACAGCGATAAAAACGCCGACTGGCCCGGTCCCGCAATGACTAAGGTTTCGGATAATGTTTATTCCTACACCCTGCCAAAGGATTTCGGCAACATTATCTTTAACAACGGCAACAGCGGCAGCGGCAACCAGACAAGCGACATGACCTATCCGGGCGGCGGAAAAATCTATGACCTCAGCTCAAATCAGTGGGGCGACTACTCGGGCGACAATCCCACAAATCCCACAAACCCCACTCAGCCCACAACTCCCACAAATCCCACTCAGCCCACAACTCCCACAAATCCCAGCGGCGGAGTTACCGTTTACCTGAAAAACACCGCAGGCTGGAGCAGCCCCAACTGCTACATGTGGAATAGTTCAAGCGACCATAACGCAGGCTGGCCCGGTCAGCCGATGACCAAGGTTGAGGACAACATTTATTCCTACACATCAACAAAGGAATTCAAAAACTGTATCTTCAACGGCGGCGGCAGCCAGACCGACGACCTCACAACAATGAACGGTCAGATTTACGACAACACAACAAAGACCTGGTCGGTTTATGATACAAGCCCCCTCCAGGTAAAATCTTATTCGGCTGATCCCGAAAGCGGAATTTACACAGGCATGGAGGTTTCACTCTCAGCCAACGCTGTAAGCACAGACGGCACGGTTATTTACAAGTTCAGCGTAACAAACGCTTCGGGCGCTACCTCAATTGTTGCTCAGAACTACACCGGAGTTGCTTCCTGGACTCCCACCTCCGCGGGCAGCTACACAATCACATTTGACTTTGCGGACACAGCGGGCAACACAAACACCCGTACCCTCAAGGTTACCGTTGAGAACGATACCTCGCTCACAAACCCCATCATCAAGAGCGTTGTTCCCGGAAATCTCAACATGATCAAGCGCAACAAGGCTGCAACCGTATCCGTTTCAGCGGGCGGCGGCAAGACCGGCACAAACCTTTTGTTCTACAAGTACATCGTTAAGGATCCCAACGGCGCGGCAAATACTCCTTACTACACCCTTAACAGCACCTACAACTTTACTCCTACAATGCTCGGTAAATACACTGTAGAGGTATTTGTTCAGGCTTCAGACAACTCAACGATCAACAGAACATACACCTACACCGCAACCGACGATGATATTACAAATCCCACAACCGTTACAATTCCTACAACAGCCACAAATCCGACCGATCCCTCGGGCTACAAGGTTGGCGACGTTAACAAGGACGGCGTTGTAAACATCAAGGACGCAACTTACATTCAGAAATACATCGCTAAGTACGCAGGATATCAGAACATCCCCGTTTCACTCGGAGACGTAACAGGCGACGGCGTGGTTTCAATCAAGGACGCAACAGAAATCCAGAGATTGATCAACCTCTAATTATTTAAAATGGATATTGGGGGAATTAGTATGACAAGCATGAAAAAGATTTTATCCGTTTTTCTCGTCTTGGCTATCGTAATCACCTGCGGCATTATAACAGCAGCTGCGGCAGGAACATCAGCTCCTGCCGCCGCTGATTCAGTGGCAAAGATAGTTATCCACGCAAATCAGGACGGCGTTAATGAGCCGTACATCTACCTGTGGAACTCTCTGCCCACTAACAGCGCAATGTCAAAATCATATCCCGGCGAAAAAATGACAAAGTCGGGCGAATGGTATGACTACACCGTAAGTAATGTCACAAAGGTGAACGCTCTTATTACAGACGCGGACGGAAAGCAGTATTCAAGAGAGCAAAAACTCACAACAGAGGAGAACCAAACCAAGGAATGGTGGTTCTTAAACGGCAAGTGGTCAAAATACGACCCCTACAAGGTAGACCCCGTTGACAGCGTTGACCTGCGCGAGGACAGTATCTACTTTGTAATGACGACCCGTTTTTACGACGGCGATAAGGACAACAATGTTCACTGCTGGGACGACGCCAAGGCTAACAACCCAGACTCCGATCCCGCGTGGCGCGGAGATTTCAAGGGACTTGCCGACAAGCTCGACTACATCAAGGCGCTCGGCTTCTCGGCGATCTGGGTAACTCCCGTTGTAACAAACGCTTCGGGCTACGACTACCACGGCTACCACGCCATGGACTTCTCAACCGTAGACAAGCGCTACGAGAGCGAGGACTTCGACTTTGACGATCTTATCCGTGCCGTTCACGAAAAGGGCATGAAGATCATTCAGGACGTAGTATTCCAGCACACGGGCAACTTCGGCGAATCACATTTCTGTCCGCTGTTTGAAAAGGACTACACAAAGGATTTGTCAAATCTTGAAGAATCAATGATTCCCACGGAAAACCTGCTCAAGACCTACGGTTTAAAATCGGCCGAGGAATACTGGGCTCAGAAGGGCGAGGTACAGTATCAGCAAAGACTGAACCTCATGAAGAACACAAACTACTCGGGCGACCAGGGCAACTCCACGGGATCGTTGCCTGCAAAGACCGACTACGATAAGCTGAAGGTATCGTCAAGCGACACCTACAACGCAAACAACTACTATCACACAGGTTATTTCCAGAGCCTTAACTGGGACGACTGGACCTGCAAGTTCGCTCAGATTGCCGGCGACTGCGTAGATCTCAACACCGAAAATCCCGCGGTTGCGGAGTACGTTACCGATTCCTACGGCAGCTACATCGAAAGAGGCGTCGACGCGTTCCGCGTAGACACCGTTCGTCACATTCCCAGACTGTCGCTCAACCTGATGTTCAATGAACAGCTTTACGACGCGGCAAAGGCTGCCGGCAAGTCAAACTTCCACATGTTCGGCGAAATCTGCACGCGCTACACCCAGATTTGGTACCGCGGCCACGCAGAGGAAAGCTCACCCTACTACACATGGAAGGAAAGCAACAGCAAGTGGGCTGACAAATGGTCATGGGATACATCAGCGGACGCTGTCAACAGCAACATGAACGTTGTATTTGACCACTATCTTGAGGAGGACGACACCAACGACGAGCCCACCTCAACAAACGCGCTTCTCAACGGAATCAGCTATCACACACCGGACCGTTCAAAGGCTTCGGGTATGGAGGCGATCGACTTCCAGATGCACCGCATGTTCGGCAATGCAAGCAACGCGTTCGGCTTTGCAAAAGGCACCGACAAGTATTACAACGACGCTACATACAATGTAATGTACGTTGATTCTCACGACTACGCTCCCGAGCAGCCCGACGAGAATACACGTTTCTCGGGCGGTACACAGACATGGGCGGAGAACATGGATCTTATGTTCACCTTCCGCGGCATCCCGTGTATTTACTACGGCTCTGAGGTTGAGTTCAAGAAAGGCGCCCTAATCGATAAGGGTACTCTGATTTCACTTGAAGAATCGGGAAGAGCTTACTACGGCGACTACCTCGAGGGTGAGGTTAACGCAACCGACTTCAGCGAGTTCACCGCAAGCGGCAAGGTAAAGGAAACTCTCAGCTCGCCGCTGTCAGTTCACCTTTCAAAGCTCAACGCAATCAGACGTGCTATCCCGGCGCTTCAAAAGGGACAGTACACCGCCGATTCCTCAAACGTAAGCGGAGGAAACATGGCGTTCATCCGCAGATATACAGACGATACGACCGACAGCCTCGCGCTTGTGGCAATTTCCGGCGGAGCGACCTTCAAGGGTATTCCCAACGGAAAATATGTTGACGCCGTAACGGGCGACACCCAGACCGTTTCAAACGGCACGCTCACGGTTCCCACAATCGGAAGTGCGAACATGAGAGTATATGTCTGCTGCGCTTCAGGCTTTACCGGCATTGACGGCGCAATCGGCGGCACAAGCTCATATCTTAAATAATTACAGTTATCGCAGAGCCCGAATTTTTCGGGCTCTTTGTTTGTAGAAAAACTGTGTTTTCAGTTTTAATTAAATGTTAAATATGAGGTATTGCTTTCTTAAAGTATGTAGCGGCGCACCTATGTGTGCGCCATAGAACGCAGATCAAACCTTTTTTACAGGTACAATCGGACGTAAATAAACGTCGGTTCAAGGGCGAACACGCAGGTTCGCCCCTACGATATTTCAATTTTTGTTTAATATATTTTTTATGTTTTGACTTTTTCTACAGTCTGAGAGCCCGAATTTTTCGTGCTCTGTTTTTCTGTGCGAGGGAAATATCCTGTCATAAAAGCCAAAATCGGGGGCGGTCTTTTGTACAAATCCTCAAAATTTATTCTTTTATCCAAATATCACTTTACTTTACTAAAATATTGCTGTATAATATACAAAGCTGTGCGCTGCGGGTAACCGCGGCGTTTCACGGAAAATAAATATTGGAGGAATACATATGAAAAAAATTATCGCGCTTTTAATGGCAGGTCTTATGACAGCTACTGCATTTGCAGGCTGCGGCAAAAAGGAAGAGTCAAGCTCTAAAACTGATTCTAAGGCAGCTGCAACCGCTGATTCATCATCGGATTCAACATCTGACTCCGGTACAACCGTAGCGGACTGGGAAGATATCCAGAAAAAAGGCGAAATGACAATCGGTATCACATATTTCCAGCCTATGAACTACAAGGACGAAAACGGCGAACTCACAGGCTTTGAGACAGAATTTGCCGAGGCTGTTTGCAGCGAGCTCGGTGTAAAGGCAAAATTCCAGGAGATCAACTGGGATTCAAAAGAGGTTGAGCTTCAGGCAAAGACTATCGACTGCATCTGGAACGGTATGACAATTACCGACGACAGAAAAGCAACCATGGGAATTTCCGTTCCTTATATGGAAAACAAGCAGGTAATGGTTGTTAAGAAGGACAATGCCGAAAAATATTCTACCGCGGAAGGCGTTAAGGGCGCTCTCGTAATCGCGGAAAAAGAATCCGCCGGTCAGGAAGTAGCCGAGAGCGACGAATTCTTTAAAGAAGCTAAGTTTATCGGCGCTGACTCTCAGGCAAAGGCTTTGATGGAGGTAAAGGCAGGCACTTCAGATATCGCCATCATCGACTACATCATGTCCAAGGGCACAATCAAAGAGGAGTCTGACTATTCCGACCTTACCGTAATTGAAGCAAAGAGCTTTGCTCCCGAGGAGTACGGCGTTGCATTCAGAAAGGGCGCGGACACAACACAGAAGGTCAACGAGGCAATGCAGAAAGTTGCTGACAGCGGCAAGCTCAAGGAAATTGCAGATAAGTATAACCTCGGCGATATGCTGATGCTCAAGGCTAAATAAGCATGGAACAATTTTGGAACGTAACCCTCCAGCTTCTGGAGGGCTTCACGCAAAACTGCGCGCTGTTCGGCGTAACGCTGCTTGCGGCGTTACCGCTCGGATTGATAATATCATTTGGTTCAATGTCGCGCTTCATTCCCCTAAAAGCCGTTTGCCGCACATTTGTGTGGATAATCCGCGGAACTCCGCTGCTTTTGCAGCTGTTTGTTGTATATTACATTCCGCCTATGATGACGAACGGCAGCTTCCGTTTCGGCGACCGCATGTCCGCCGCAATGATAGCGTTCATCATCAACTATGCCGCCTATTTCTCCGAGATTTACCGCGGCGGAATCGAGTCGATCCCCAAGGGACAATATGAGGCGGGTTATGTGCTGGGCATGACAAAAAGCCAGATTTTCTTCAAGGTGGTTCTGCTGCAGGTAATCAAGCGCATTATTCCCCCCATGAGTAATGAAATTATTACTCTTGTCAAGGATACATCGCTTGCGCGCATTATCCTTGTTGAGGAAATTCTAAAGTTCGCGGACGATTTCAGAGTACAGGGACTCATCTGGCCCGTATTCTATACAGGCGTATTCTTCCTGTTGTTCTGCGGCGCGCTGACGCTTCTTTTCCGCTTTATTGAGAGAAAGCTCGATTATTACAAGGGATAGGAGGAAGCTTTATGGCATTTTTAGAGGTAAACAACATTAAAAAAAGCTTTGGAAGAACCGAAGTCCTAAAGAATATCAGCTTTTCGCTTGAAAAGGGCGAGGTACTTGCCATCATCGGTTCCTCAGGCTCGGGAAAAACTACGCTTTTACGCTGTATCAATTTTCTGGAAGCGCCGCAGAAGGGAATAATTTCCGTGGGCGGCGAGGTGCTGTTTGACGGCGACGATCCGTCCAAGAAAAAAGAAAAGGAAATCCGCAAGAACCGACTGCACTTCGGTATGGTTTTTCAGCAGTTCAACCTGTTTCCGCAGTACACTGTTTTTGAAAATCTGATTCTTGCTCCGCAGCTCATGGCGAAGGAGCAAATCAAAGCTAACGGTGAATACATGGAAGCCAAAACCTATAAAGAGGCTCAGGAAAAAATCAGGGCTGAGGCGGACAGACTGCTAAAAAAGGTTGGTCTGACCGAGAAAAAGGACAGCTATCCCTGCGACCTCAGCGGCGGTCAGCAGCAGCGTGTTGCAATAGCGAGAGCGCTTGCGCTGAATCCGGATGTACTTTGCTTTGACGAGCCGACCTCCGCGCTCGATCCCGAGCTGACGGGCGAGGTTCTCAACGTAATCAAGGGCTTAAAGAGCACCGACAGCACAATGATCGTAGTAACGCACGAAATCGGCTTTGCAAGAGACGTTGCCGACAAAATCATCTTCATGGATAACGGAGTTATCGAGGAGGAGGGCACGCCTCAGGAGGTTATTGAAAACCCGAAGAGCCGGCGTACCCGCGAGTTTCTTTCGCGCTTCAATCAGTTCGGCGACTAAACTTAATACAAAGAATAAAGACAGTCTGAAATTTCGGACTGTCTTTTTTTAAAAAAATTAAACCAAATTTTGTTTTTCTCCGTCTATATAGTGAAAGCATTAAAAAATAATAAAGGAGAATGCAAAATGAAAAAGACATTAAAATCTATTATTTCAATCATGGTGACGGCGGCGCTGCTTATGAGCGCGGCGGCATGTTTTACCACAGCGGCGGCGAAAAATACATTCACGCTGAAAGTCAAATCGAACTTTTTCCCTGAAAAAACCGTTTGTTACAGCGACCTTGATAAGCTTGAGGATGAAAACGGAGATGTTTTTATCACGGTTGAGTTCAAATTCTGCGCTAAAAACAAATATCTGGTAAATCTTGACGTTGACGAGCTGACATGGGACAATAAGACGCTTGAATATAAAGAATCATACAATACAATAGTTAATGGAAAAAGACAGATCTTTGACTTCTTTGATTTTCTGGTAAATCAAAATATGGGTAACGGAATGGTTAACACCTTTGGCGACAGTAATAACGGCAGAATTGTAGCAAACCATACGGCTGTTTCTCCCGCGGCGTACGCGTATGAGGATGGCGGTAGTCCGATTACGATGATAAAGGCAAAATTCAAGGTTATTGACCGAAGCGCCGCATCTGCCGAGGTAACATGTGACATTGACACGATCAGTTTGGACGATGACGACAACCCTCAGCCCTACTCAAGATATCCGGTTATTGACTGCTGTGAGCTTGACAACAGTCTGACAAGCCTTTACACGGTTGACACTCAAATTACTCCAAAAGGCACAGAGCTTGTTCCTTCAATCAAAAAAGGCGACGTTAACGGCGACGGCGAGGTGAACATAAGCGACGCTACAGACATACAAAGGTATGCGGCAAAGCTGACTGTACTTAGCGGCAGCAGTCTGAAGGCTGCGGACGTAAACGGCGACGGAACAGTAAATATCAACGACTCAACTGTCATTCAAAAATATGTCGCAAAGATAATAACAAAATTAGGCTGAATTTAAATCAACTGTCGGCTCCGCTGCGGAGCCGGCAGTTTTTTCATAAAAAGGACGGCTGAAAAAGTAGACTAATGGTATTGAAAAATCGGGTACAAAATGTTATAATAACTTTAATTATGTAAAATATTATGGATAACTGCGTTTTATTTAGGAAAAGAGGGAAAATATGGCAATAAAGGTTACCCTGCTCGCGCACACTCCCAATCCCGAGCAAACGGTCGCAATGGCGGCAAAGCTCTGCTATTCTCCGTCTGGGATAGAGGATATCCGCGAGGGACTTACAGAGGAAAAAACAACGTCGTTTATCAATATGCTTGCAGACCTCGGTCACGCAAGCCCCACAGAGCACGCTTCATTTACCTTTGGGATCGAGGGTATCTCACGCGCCTGCTCTCACCAGCTTGTGCGCCATAGAATCGCCTCTTACAGTCAGCAGTCGCAGCGGTATGTTGACGGAACAAAGTTTGACTTTGTAACTCCGCCGGAAATCACCAAAAATAAAAGAGCGCTTGAAGCGTACAACAATGCGCTCAAGGTTCAGGCTCAGGCGTACAAGGAGATCCGCGACGCTCTGGTGGTAGGATATATAGCGGACTACACGGGCGAAAAAGCCGAGGGTACCGACGAGGAAATAATGCAGGCGTTCAAGGAGCAGAACAAAAAGCAGTTCTCAGCCTTTGTCAAAAAGGCAAACGAGGACGCGCGTTTTATTCTTCCCAACGCTTCAACAACAAAAATCGTGTGCACCTTCAACGCGCGCAGCCTGCAGAACTTTTTTGCTCACCGCTGCTGCAACAGAGCGCAGTGGGAAATCCGCGAGGTAGCCGAGCAAATGCTGCTGCAGTGCCTTGAGGTCGCGCCTAATCTGTTCAAAAACTGCGGTCCCTCATGTCTTTTCGGGCCGTGTCCGGAGGGCAATATGTGCTGCGGAAAGCAAAAGGAAATGCGCGAAAAATATAAAAGATAGCCGGTGTTTTATGAAAAGCAAAATTATTGTAATTGAAGGGCTTGACGGCAGCGGAAAGGCAACTCAAACAAAAATCCTCGCCGAAAAGCTTGAAAGCCGCGGATTAAAGGTCAGGAAGCTCGAGTTCCCCGACTACTCAAATCCCAGCTCCGCTCTTGTAAAAATGTATCTGGGCGGCGAGTTCGGAAGCAAGCCCGAGGATGTTAATGCCTACGCCGCTTCGGCGTTTTACGCGGTTGACCGCGTGGCAAGCTACATGCAGTTCTGGAAAAAGGACTATCAGGACGGCACGGTGATATTAAGCGACCGCTACGCCACCTCAAATATCATTTATCAGATGGCAAAGGTTGAGGATTCTCAGCGCGAACAGTTTATTGAGTGGCAGGCGGATTTTGAGTACAAAAAGCTCGGCTTGCCCGAGGCTGACGCGGTAATTTACCTCGACGTTGACCCCGATGTATCTCAAAAGCTCATGGAGCAGAGATATCAGGGCGACAATTCAAAAAAAGACTTACACGAAAGCAATTTAAAATTCCTGCTCAGCTGCCGCAAAAGCGCGCTGTATGCCGCGGAAAAATGCGGCTGGCAAATTGTAAATTGCTGCAGAGACGGCGAAATCCGCACAATTGAGGAAATCGCCGCCGATATAGAAAAAATAGTAAATGAGATTTTATGCTGAAATTCAGACCGATTGAAAAATCAGACATCAAATTATTAAACGACACGTACAAATCTCCCGACGCGCTGGGCTGTGAGTGTAACGCGGTTTCCGCCTATCTTTGGAGCAGGGAGTATGACCTGCGAATAGCTGTTTTTGACGGCACGGTGATCAAGGCGTATTACAGGGACGACGGTTCGGTCTGGGGCTATTGTCTGCCGCACGGGAAAAACGTTAAGGGCGCGGTTGAGGAGATTATCCGAAGCGCTGAACAAAACGGGGAAGAAGCGGCGTTCGATTATATGTCAGCCGACGAAAAGGACGAGCTTGAAAAGCTTTTCCCAAACCGCTTCACATTTATCAATCAATACGACACACGCGACTATATTTATCTTACCGAAAACCTTGCTTCTCTTTCCGGCAAAAGGTTCCACGCAAAGCGCAACCATATCTCAAAGTTTTTCAGAACGTATCCAAACGCGGAAATCAAAGAGATCGACAGCTCAAATTTTGACGACGCGCTTAATGTGGTTCGCGGCTGGTTTGCCGAAAAGAAAACCGATTATAAAAGCCAAAGCGAGTACGGAGTAATCAAAGAGGCTCTTGAAAATTTTGATGAGTTTTCAATGCGCGGCACGGTGCTCTACGCAGAAGATAAACCTGCGGCGATGACGCTCGGCCGTGAGATATCGCCAATTTGCTTTGACGTTATGTTTGAAAAGGCTCTCACCGAGTTTGAAGGCAGCTACTCGGTGATCAACAACGAGTTTGCAAAGCTGCTCACGAATTATAAGTATCTCAACCGCGAGGAGGATTTGGGACTTGAGGGGCTCAGAAAAGCCAAGCTGTCCTATCATCCCGAGATAATCTACGAGAGATACAGAGCGGTGCCGAAGAAATGAGTATTATTTTCCGAAAAGCCGAGCAAGCCGATTTATTAAAGCTGAAAGCCCTGTGGGCTGAGGTCTTTGACGAAGCGGAAAAGGCTGTGGACTTGTTTTTTGATAAAACCCAAGACTTTATTCACGGATATCTTGCCGAGGAAAACGGCGAGCCTGTGTCTGCACTCTATCTGCTCGACGGCTCGGTAAACGGCAAAAAGGCGCATTACCTTTGCGGTGCGGCTACAAAATCCAATCACCGCCGCCGCGGAATAATGGGCGGACTGCTTGAATATTCTCTTACTGACGCAAAAAACAGGGGAGACGTTTACTCGCTGCTCTATCCAGCAAACAGCGGACTGTATAATTTCTATGCAAAGTTCGGCTACACGGCGCGCTGCAAGTCAGTCAGCCGCGTGTTTTCAAGAAAAGCTCTTGAAGCCGAAGCTGAAATAACCGACGGCAAACCCGATTATGAAAAGCTGCAAAAAGAATGTTTTAAAACCGACTTTCTTTTGCAGAGCAATCAATTTATAGAATTTGCGGCTCAATACTACGGCGTTTACGGCGTTAAGGCTGTAAGCCATGAAAACTGCTTCGCTCTTTTTGAGGAAAAGGCAGGCGCGGCTGTGGTGTTTTACTGCGTATACAACGATTTTAAAAAGCTTTGCGCACGGCTTCTGAAAAACTCGGAAGCTGATGAATTTGCAATTTACGGCAAAAGCGGCAATCCCGATTTATCGGGCGGAACATGTGAAAACGCGGGAATGGTCAAGCTGCTTGACCAAACGCAGCCGCTGCCGACCGACATATATATTGGAATCAATCTGAATTAAGGAGGACGTTATGTTTTATCTGTTTTTAGCAGACGGCTTTGAGGAAACCGAGGCACTTGCGACGCTCGACGTTATGCGCCGCGCAAAGATGGACGTTGTCACTGTTGGCGTGACAGGCGAAAGCGTTACAGGCTCGCACAAGGTTGAGGTAAAAGCCGACACAACTATTGATAAAATCGACACACAGGCTGCCGACGGCGTTGTGCTCCCCGGAGGAATGCCAGGCACGCTGAATCTTGAAAAATCAAAAAAGGTGCTTGACTGTGTCAAGTACTGCAACGAAAACGGCAAGCCCGTTTGCGCAATCTGCGCCGCTCCGTCAATCCTCGGTCATCTGGGGATCCTCGACGGAAAAACCGCTACCTGCTTCCCGGGCTTTGAGCCCGAGCTCAGGGGCGCTGATACCACAGGAGCTCGCGTTGAAACCGACGGCAATGTGATCACCTCAAAGGGCGCGGGCTGCGCAATTGAGTTCGGCCACGCAATCGTAAGTCTTGCCGTTTCAAAGGCTGAGGCGGACAAAGTAATCAGTGACATGCAATGCCTGTAATCAACATAAAAGAGCAAAAAAAGGCGCTGCGCGCAAGGTTCAAAAAGCTGCGCGAAACCTGCCCCGAGGATATCAGACAAAAGCTTGACGAAAAGCTGTGCAAAAGCTTTCTTTCGCTTGACGAATACAAAAACTGCGACGCTCTTTTTACCTTTGTATCGGGCGCGATAGAATGTGACACAAAGCGGATAATTGCGCAGGCGTTTGCCGACGGCAAAAAGGTAGCCGTTCCGCGCTGCATAAACAAAAGCGGCGAGATGGAGTTTTACTACATCAGCTCGTTTGACGACCTCGTGCGCGGAATGTACAATATCTCCGAGCCCGACGTTTCACGCTGTCAAAAGGCGGAAAGCTATGAAAACGCGCTCTGCATAGTCCCCGGTCTGTGCTTTGACTATCAGCACTACCGCGTGGGCTTCGGCAAGGGCTACTACGACCGCTTTCTCGACGAATTCAGCGGAATCAGCGCGGGAATTTGCTATTCAAAATACATTGTCAGCGAGGTTCCAAAGGGAGCCTTTGACAGAAATACCGACATTCTTGTAACAGAGAAATTCATTGATCGCATTGATCGATAAGGATGGTGCATATGAGTAATGACATCAACAGCTCAAACCTTGATGAGCAGAGACGCCGCAAGGCGGAGAACTTCAGGCTGAACATCCATGACAACGACATTCAGTCCGACAGCTCTAACCAGCCGCCTGCTGAGGAAATCACCTCATACAGCGGACAGGACGTAAAGGAGCAGATCGCAAAGGAAAGCAAACGCTCGCTCAAAAAGAAGAAAAAAGCCGAAAAAAGAGAGCTCAAAAGGCGCAACAGGCGCAACAGAAGGCTGTTCCGCTGGATGTGGATAGCCTCCGTACTGATTGTAGGCTCGGCAATGGGCGTATTTGTCGTAACGGGCTTAAACGACCTGCTTGCAATCGACCGCACGGATTCGGCTGTAGTAAACGTAAAAATCCCAAAGAACCCCTCGCTTGAAACGGTAACAAACGCGCTGTACAAGAGCGGAGTTATCAAGGAGCCGGGATACTTCAAAATGTATGCCACGCTCACAAAGTCGGGAGATGATTTTTCGCAGGGTACATATGAGCTCAGAAAGAACATGGACTACCAGGCGATAATCACAAACCTTGAGGGTAACTCAAACCGTACCGACAGCGTTGAGGTAACGATAATCGAAGGTCAGAGCGTAGTGGAAATTGCCGACACCCTTGAAAAGAAGGGCGCGCTCGGCGACAAGGACAAGTTCCTTGAGCTTTGCAACTCGGACAAGTTTGACAGCGACTTTGACTTCATCAAGGATCAGACAAACAAAACAAAGCGTTACTACAGACTCGAAGGCTATCTCTACCCCGATAAATACGAGTTCTATGTAAACGACGATCCCACAAATATAATTTATAAATTCCTCAATAACTACGAAACCAGACTGCACTCAAAGCAGGCGTACAACGGTTACGACAAGCTTTATACCATCAAGAAGATGATGGAGCAGACCGGTACAAAGCACAGTCTTGACGAGATCATGACGATCGCTTCAATCGTCCAGGCTGAGGCGGCAAATGTTGAGGATATGTACTACGTTTCCTCGATCCTGCACAACCGTCTTGACGCCGGTCAGAGCATGGGCGTAGAGCACCTCGGACTTGACTCAACAAAGTATTATCCCTACAGAAGCGCGGACAAGGTTCCGGCAAGCGCGGGCAAGAACTACAAGAGCCGTTATGATACCTACACCCTTGAAGGCCTGCCCTACGGGCCTATCTGCAACCCCGGAATGGACGCGATCAAGGCGGCGCTCTGTCCTGCGGAATCAAGCTACTACTACTTCTGTCACGACAAGAAGGGCAATCCGTACTACGCTTCAACTATCTATGAGCATGAAGCGAATCTGGAGCGAATCTCATGATAAAACCTGAAATACTTTCACCTGCGGGCGATATGGAGTGTCTGCAGTCCGCGCTGAGCTTCGGCGCGGACGCGGTATTCCTTGCGGGCAAGCTTTTCGGAATGCGCTCGTCGCCCAAAAACTTTGACAAGACCGATTTAAAAAAGGCGTGCGAGCTTGCTCACTCGCTCGGCAAAAAAATACATCTGACCTGCAACATTCTTCCGCGCAACAGCGAGCTTTCCGCTCTGCCGGATTTTCTGAGCTACGCTCAGGAGTGCGGAGTTGACGCGCTTATAATCGCCGACCTCGGAATATTTGAGGCGGCAAAGAAGTACGCGCCAAAGGTCGCGCGCCATATTTCAACTCAGGCAGGCGTCACAAACTACGCCACCGCCAACGTGCTTTATAACATGGGCGCGTCAAGAGTTGTTCTCGCGCGAGAGATCCCGCTCGATGAAATCGCTCAGATGCGCGCAAAAATCCCAAAGGAGCTTGAAATAGAGTGCTTTGTTCACGGCGCGATGTGCGTTTCGTTCTCGGGCAGATGTCTTATTTCAAGCTATCTTACAGGCCGCGACGCAAACCACGGCGACTGCGCTCAGCCATGCCGCTGGAAGTACCACCTGTTTGAGGAAAACCGTCAGGGACAGTACTTCCCCGTTGAGGAGGAAAACGGCGGAACCTACCTTTACAATTCGCGCGACCTCTGCATGATTGAGCACATTCCGGAAATGGTAAAGGCAGGAATATCAAGCTTCAAAATCGAGGGCAGGGCAAAGTCGGCGTACTACACCGCCGTAACAACAAACGCCTACCGCCACGCGCTCGACGATTACTTTGCCGAGGGCGAAGGCTTTACACTAAAGCCGTGGATAAAAGAGGAGCTTGAAAAAATCAGCCACCGCGAATACAACACGGGCTTTTACTTTGGCGGAGAGCCGGGGCAGAACACCTCGGACGGCGGATATATCCGTCATTACGACGCGGTAGCGGTTTGCCTTGAAAGCGTTGACGAGCACACCTCGGTTATCTCGCAGCGCAATAAATTCTTAGTGGGCGACACCCTCGACGTTTTGCCGCCGAGCGGAATCCCGTTCAACGTCGTATGCCAAAGGCTTGTTAACGCCGACGGCGAGGATGTTGACAGCGCGCCTCATCCCACAGAGGTTCTTACAATGACTTCCGATTTGCCGATCCCGAGATCCTCGGTGATCCGCAAGAAAAAATATTAAGATAAACATCATAATAAAGGAGTAATAACAATGCAATGGACAGGACTGAATGAGCTGAGAGAAAAGTTCCTTTCTTTCTTTGAAACAAAGGGCTGTCTCAGACTTCCGAGCTTTTCGCTTGTTCCTAAGGACGACAACAGCCTGCTGCTTATCAACAGCGGTATGGCTCCCATGAAAAAGTATTTCACAGGAGAGGTAACACCTCCGCGCAAGCGCGTTACCACCTGCCAGAAATGTATCCGCACACCGGACATCGAGCGCGTAGGCATCACCGCGCGTCACGGCACATTCTTTGAAATGCTCGGCAACTTCTCGTTTGGCGACTACTTCAAGCGCGAGGCAACCGCGTGGGCGTGGGAGTTCTTCACAAAGGTTCTTGAAATGCCCGAGGAAAAGCTCTATGTTTCCATCTATCAGGACGACGACGAGGCGTACGATATCTGGACAAAGGAAGTAGGCGTTGACCCGTCTCACATGGTTCGCCTTGGCAAGGAGGACAACTTCTGGGAACACGGTTCAGGTCCCTGCGGCCCGTGCTCCGAAATCTATTTTGACCGCGGCCCCGAAAAAGGCTGCGGAAGCCCCGACTGTCATGTTGGCTGCGAGTGCGACCGTTTTGTAGAGGTTTGGAACCTCGTATTCACCCAGTTTGAAAACGACGGCAACGGCAACTACACTCCGCTCGACCACCCCAACATCGATACAGGTATGGGACTTGAACGCCTTGCGTGCGTAATTCAGGGCGTTGACAACCTGTTCTTGGTTGACACCGTTCAAAACATAATGAAGCATATTTCAGCCATCACAGGCGTAGAATACGGTAAGGACGAGAAGAGCGACGTTTCTCTGCGCGTGATCACCGACCACATCCGCAGCACGACCTTTATGATCGGCGACGGCGTAATGCCTTCAAACGAGGGCAAGGGCTACGTTCTCCGCAGACTTCTCAGAAGAGCAGCGCGTCACGGCAGACTGCTCGGCTACAATGAGCCTTTCCTCTACAAGGTCTGCGACACGGTAATTAAGGAGAACCTCACCGCTTATCCCGAATTAAAGGAGAAGCAGGAGTTCATCACCAAGGTTATCCGCGTTGAGGAGGAGAGCTTTGCAAAGACCATCGACCAGGGCTTCAAGATGCTCCAGACTCTTATTGACCGCGAATCGGTTAATGTGATTTCGGGCGAGGATGCGTTCAAGCTCAACGATACCTACGGCTTCCCGATCGACCTCACACGCGAGATCCTTGCGGAAAAAGGAATCAAGGTAGACGTTGACCGCTTCCGCGAACTCATGAAGGAGCAGAAAAAGCGTTCGCGCAGCGCAAGAAAGAACGCCGGCGCAGACGCGTGGATTAGCGACAGCACAGACCTTTCAGATATTGCCGAAACCGCCTTTGAGGGATATTCCGTAAACGCTACAGATTCAAAGGTACTCGCGATCGTAAAGGACGGCGAAAGAGTTGAAACCGCAGGCGAGGGCGAAAACGTAATAATCGTGCTCGACAAAACTCCGTTCTATGCAGAGAGCGGCGGTCAGATCGGCGACACGGGCGTAATTTCGGACGGCACCTTCAAGGCTGAGGTCGATAACACCGCAAAGGATCCCTCAGGCAAAATCTTCCTGCACACCGTAACCGTAAAAGAGGGCGGCGTCGCAGTCGGTTCGGCTGTCAAAGCTGAAATCGACGCCGACCGCAGAGCCGACATCATGCGCAACCACACTGCGGCTCACCTGCTCCAGAGCGCTCTCCGCGAGGTTCTGGGCAATCACGTTCAGCAGGCAGGTCAGCTTGTAACAGAGGACGCTCTCCGCTTTGACTTCACTCACTTTGAGGCCATGACCGCAAAGGAGTTGCTCGACGTTGAGGAGCTTGTAAACAGGAAAATCTTTGAGGCTGTCGAGGTAAGCACTCGCGAAATGCCGATTGAGGAAGCCAAAAAGCTCGGCGCAATGGCTCTGTTCGGAGAAAAGTACGGCGACGTTGTACGCGTTGTAAGCGCAGGCGACTTCTCGGTTGAGTTCTGCGGCGGTACTCACGTTGATAACACCTCAAAGCTCGGTCTTTTCAAAATCCGTCAGGAGGGCTCGGTTGCGGCAGGCGTCAGAAGAATCGACGCAATCACCGGCAAGGGCGTAATTAAGTACATCAACAACGCTCAGCGCATGATCATGGGCGCGGCGGAAGCTTTGAAGCTGACAAACCCGTTGGCGATCGTTGAAGCGGCCGCAAAGGCTGAAAACACAATCAAGTCGCTTCAAAAGGAAATCGGCGTACTTATGTCAAAGCTTTCGGCTTCACAGCTCGGCGACTTGGTTAAGAACTCAACCGATGTAAACGGCGTCACCGTAGTTACAGGCAACATCAAGGGCGCAGGCGCGGACGCTCTCCGCGATATCTGCGAAAAGGCAAAGTCCGAATACCCCGGAATCGTGATCGTAGTTGCGGCTGCAAACGGCGGTAAGGTCACCTTTGCGGCGGCGTGCGGCAAGGAAGCTCTTTCCAAAAAGGTGAACGCCGGCAAAATCGTAAAGGCTGTAGCTCAGGCTGCAGGCGGCAACGGCGGCGGCAAGCCCGACATGGCTATGGCGGGTGCCAAGGACGAAAGCAAGATCGATTATGCCCTTTCAACGGTAAAATCGGTTGTTGAGGAAATGACCGGAGCATAAGGTTCAGCCCTCACTTGCATTGTATTGTAAAAACCATACAAAGTAAAAAATTAATAATTGTGTAAAACCACGGATAAAATTTTTTGAAAACTATTGAAGTTTTCTGATATTTATTGTATAATGATTTCACTGAGATATTGAGATAGTGGCTAAATCTCGGAAAATTGATTAAAATTTTAGGAGGCAAAAAAATGTTCAAAAAATTAGCAAGCGTTGCTCTTGCGGCTTTAATGGTAACAGGTACAGCTGCAATCTCCGCAAACGCTGCTGTAACTGAAGAAGCTGTTGCCGCTGTAGATGAAAGCGCGGTAGCTGCTGCTGATGACAGCGCGGTTGGCGCAGATGCTGCATCTGACACAGGCGCAGATCCCAAGGTTTATTTTGAAGTTCCTTCCTTCTGGCAGAATTTCAAGGACATCAGAATTTATCTTTACAAAACAGATTCAGGCGACGTAATGATCCCCTGGAACTCCAAAAAGGGTAAAATGACTGATGAGAAAAACGGCAAATGGTCATTTGACCTCGCTAAGAAGGGCTATACATTAGACAGCAAAACAAACTATGCTTGTATCTTCCTTACCGATACCGAAACACAGACATGTGATATCTTCATCGGTAACCCCTGTCTCGGCGACACTGCATACTGCACAGGCGAGAACAACAAGATTGAGAACACAGCAGACTCACATAAGAAGAACTACGAAGTTAAGTGGAAGACCGCTGACGCTTCAAGATGGGGCGTTCCGCTTTCAATCACTTCAATCGGTAACGTTGTAGGTTCAGCTCTCGGCGAAGGCCAGACAAAGTACGGCATCTTCGTTAAGTTCCTTAAGGATAAGGGTACGTCAGGTATCGACAATGCTCTTAACTTCAACGGCAAAACTGCTCAGAAGACTATTGACGATACAGCTAAGATCCTCGGCCTCAAGCTCGACGACGTAAAGAAGGCAATTAAGGAATCAGGCAGAACTGACCTTAAGTGGGATGAAAGCAAGTCTTCACTTGAAAAGGGCTCTTCCGGCGGCGGCGGTTCAAGCTCAGGCGGCGATGACTCAAGCTCAAGCGGCGGCGATGACTCAAGCTCAAGCGGCGGCGGTTCAAGCTCAGGCGGCGGCTCAAGCTCAGGCGGCGGCTCAAGCTCAGGCGGCGGCTCAAGCTCAGGCGGTTCAAGCTCAGGCGGCTCAAGCTCAGGCGGTTCAAGCTCAGGCGGTTCAACAGGTTCCGTTACTTCCGGTCAGGAAACAACAATCTTCTTCGTATTCGGCGGCGTAATGCTCGCAGCTGCAGGCGTTATCTTCCTCGCAAGAAAGAGAAGAGAGTTCTAATTAAAACCACTATTTTTTAGGGAGCGGTTATCCGCTCCCTTTTTTAATCTAAATTCAATATAATATGAACAGATGTCATCCTGAGCGCAGTCGAAGGATCCCCAAATTAAACAATCACTGTTTTCCTGTTTTGGTGATTCCTCCGCGTTGGTCAGAATGACATCTATTTTTATATTATTACATAATAATATATTGCGGCAAAATGTTACGCAGTTGTTCAAAAACAGAAAATTTATTAAAAAAACAGGGGAAATTGCATATTCGTATGCAATTTTTTTCTTTTATACGGGTATAAGTGAAAGGACTTTTCATTACAATCAAAAATAAATGCGTCCTTTCACTTGGAGGTGGATTTAATCAGTAAAAAATTATCAGGCAAACATGACGAGTTTTGCCGAAGCTTTGTATGTACGGGCGACCCTGCGGTCGCGGCAAGAAGAGCGGGTTACGTTAAAAATCCCGACAAGGCGGGCGAAAAGCTTATGGCGTGTCCCGAAATCCTTGACGAGATTTCAAGACTTACCGAACAGCGTGAAAAAATGTTTGCGCGGCTCGCCTCGCTCGGTTATCAGCGCTTGGCGTTCGGCAATATTTCCGACGCGGTTTCGCTGCTCTATATTGAGCGCCCTACCGCTGAGCAGCTAAAGGCTATGGACTTGTTCATGATTTCCGAAATAAAAAAGCCAAAGGACGGAATGTTGGAAATCAAGTTCTTTGACAGGCTCAAAGCGCTTGAAAAGCTTGAAAGCAAAAGTGAAGCGGACGCAGGCGTCAGCAATCTGTTTGACGCGATCGGTCAGGGCGCAAAGGCTGTGAGCGAAATTGAACAGTCTTAAAGCATTTTCGCCAAAGCAGCTTAGGGTTATGAGCTGGTGGCACCAAAATTCTCCCGACACCCAAAAGGACGCGATAATCTGCGACGGAGCGGTCAGGAGCGGCAAAACCTTTTGTATGTCGCTCAGCTACATAATCTGGAGTTTTTACGCCTTTAAGGACGCGGATTTCGCGCTGTGCGGCAAAACAATCAGCTCTTTAAGGCGCAATATGGTCACTCCTGTTTTGCCGCTTCTCAGCTCTCTCGGCTTTCACTGCGAGGACAGGCTGAGCCGCAACATCCTTACCGTCAGCTACGGCGGCGTTACAAACAGGTTTTATCTTTTCGGCGGCAAGGACGAAGGCTCCGCGTCGCTTATTCAGGGCATGACGCTTGCAGGCGTGCTCTTTGACGAGGTCGCGTTGATGCCGCGCTCCTTTGTTGAACAGGCAGGCAATGGCGCGCTGCTCGGTTCAGGGCTCGCGGTTCTGGTTCAACTGCAATCCCGAGCACCCCGAGCACTGGTTCTACACCGAGTGGATAAAAAACGCAGAGCGGAAAAACGCGCTTCATCTTCACTTCATGATGGATGATAACCCCTCGCTCAGCGACAAAGTCAGGCGCAGATACGAGCGGCTGTACTCGGGAGTTTTCTACGAGCGGTTCGTGCTCGGAAAATGGGTAGCGGTATACGGCGCGGTTTATCCGTTTATGGCGCGCGAGGATATGTACTGCAAAAAGCCCGACGGTAAGTTTGACCGATATGTGATTTCGTGCGACTACGGAACAGTAAATCCTACCTCCGCAGGGCTTTGGGGCAGACAAGACGGCGTATGGTACAGGCTTGACGAATACTACTTTGATTCGCGCAAGGAGGGATTTCAGCGCACGGACGAGGAGCACTACAACGCGATATGCGATCTTGCGGGTGACAAAAAGGTGAGTGTTCTCGTTGCCGATCCCTCGGCGGCAAGCTTTATTGAGGTGATCAGACGTCACAGGCGGTTTGCCGTAAAGCCCGCGAACAACAGCGTTGTAAACGGAATACGCAGGGTATCTCAGGCACTAAAGGACGGCAGTATAAAAATCTGTGAAAACTGCCGCGCGGCTCGGCGTGAATTCTCGCTCTACAAGTGGGACAGCGCAAGGCGCGAGGACGCTCCCGTAAAGGAAAACGACCACGCCATGGACGATATCCGATATTTTGTTACAACAGCAATGGACGGCGGCAGGGGCGCAATAGCGATTGCCGCCGACAGATAGGAGGAAGTGTATGTTTGGCAGAAAAAAGCGCGGCGGTACCTCAAAACCGCTTGTGCAGACAGTGCCTAAAAACAAGCAGCAGGTCGGCTTTTTGGGAGCGGCGGCAACCGAGTACCAGAGCAGGGCGGAGCGCGCGCTGTATGAGTCAATGAGAGAGGCTGTGCCTATAATCGACGCCGCCGTTGAAAAAATAATCAGACTTATAGGCAGCTTCAAGGTTGAAACAGACAACCGCGACAGCAGCCATATCGCAAATGAATTCGTGAAAAACGTGCAGTCAAACGGCACCGCGCTCGGTCTTAACAGCTTTGCCTACAGCTATCTTGACAGCCTGCTGACCTACGGCGAGGCTGTGGGCGAGATGATTTTGGACCGCGGACGAACAGGAGTTGCGGCGGTATATAACGCCAGCCTGAACGATGTTGAAATCAGGTCGGGCGGCTCTCCGCTCTCGCCTGTGGTTTACTTAAACGACAGCGACGGCGTCAAGCCCGTAAAAAATCAGAGCTTGGTGATTTGCTCACTGCTCAATCAGAAGCCCGGCATGGTAAGAGGCAAGTCGCTCATCAGCGGACTGCCGTTCATGAGCGAGGTCCTGCTCAAAATATTCGGCTCGGTCAAGAACAACTGGGAGCGCGTGGGCGACGTCAGATTTGCCGTCACCTACAATCCCGACGACGGTGAAACCTTCAGCGAGGAAAGCGCGCGTCAGATTGCGGACGAATGGAAAAAGGCAATACGCAGCGACAGCGTTTGCGACTTTGTTTCGGTTGGAAACGTAAGCATAAAGGCAATCGGCGCGGACGCGGAAATCCCCGACTGCGAGGTTCCGCTCAGAGCTGTGCTTGAACAGATTCTCAGCAAGCTCGGAATACCGCCGTTCCTGCTTGGTATCTCATGGTCGAGCACCGAGCGAATGAGCGAGCAGCAGGCGGATATTCTGACGAGCGAGCTCGAATATTACCGCGCGGCAGTTGAGCCCGCAATAAGAAAAATAGTAGGTCTGCATTTGCGGCTTAACGGCTATACATGCGGCGTTCGCGTTGTCTGGGACGACATTAATCTTCAGGATACGGTCGAGCTTTCACAGGCACGGCTGAACAACGCCCGCGCAATGCAGATTGAAAAGGAAATCGGTTGGGAGGTAGATGATGACTGACAATCAGGTAACAAAAAGCGCGTCGGTAGACGCGGCGGAGGGTGACAGCGGAGCTGTGAGCGAAAATGAGCTTGAGCTCATTAACGCCTACACCCGAAAGCCGCTCGGCGCACAGGACGTGTACGTCTTTTCGGTAACGCTGTGCGACAACGACGTTGACCGTGACGGAGAGCGTTTTACCGTTGAGTCGCTGTTTGCCCTTGAAAAGCTTTTTGTGGGAAAGACGGGCATTTTTGACCATGATCCCACGGCAAAAAATCAGACCGCGCGCATCTTTCGGTGCGGCGTTGAAGCGGTTGAGGGCAGAAAAACCGCGACAGGCGACGACTATTTCAGACTAAAGGCAAGGGCATATATGCCCAGATGTCCCGAAAATGAAAAGCTGATTCTTGACATTGACAGCGGAATACTGCGCGAGGTGAGCGTAGGCTGCGCGGTAAAAAGTGTAAAATGCAGCGTATGCGGCGAGGATATCGCGGTTTGCACCCACAAAAAGGGCGAGACCTACTCGGGCAAGCTCTGCTGCGGCGAGCTTATCGCCCCGTATGACGCTTACGAATTCAGCTTTGTGGCAGTGCCTGCCCAAAAGGAGGCGGGCGTTGTAAAGTCAGTTTACGGAAAGGAAGTAAATATGGAAGGTATTATGAAAAAGCTCGGCGAAAACCGCACGGTTACACTGAGCGGAGGCGAGTGCGAAAAGCTTATGGGCTACATCGAAACTCTGAAGCAGAGCGCAAAGGACGGCGTATATTACCGCGACAGTCTTACCAGCGAGGTGCTCAGACTTTCCGCGGCGGTACAGCCCGAAATCTCGCGCGATACAATGGAGGCTTTGGCAAAAACAATGAACGTGGCTCAGCTCTGCGAGTTCAAAAACGCGTATGAAAAGAAGCTTGACGAAAGCTTCGCGCCCGTTCCACAGCTTTACGCCAAAAGCAAAAAAACCGTTTCAAACGGTCAGTTTACAATTTAACGGAGGTATTTGAATATGAATGTAAATTTTAACGGTGCAGGAGAAAATGTATTGACCTTTATTGCCGACTCATCGGTTACCGAGGCGGGGATCCCCGTAAAGGTAAGCGCGGACGGTACCGTGGCAAAGTGCGGCGCAAACGAGCCGTTCTGCGGAATCTGCGTAGGAGTACGCAACGGCTACGCGGCTGTTCAGATTGCCGGCTACGCCGTGTTCGGCGCAACCTCAAAGATTGCAGTCGGCTACAAAAAGCTCGCCGCAACAGCGGCAGGCAAGGCTGCCGTAAATGAAAACGGCAGAGAGCTTCTGGTGGTAAATTCAACCGCAACAGAAGTCGGAGTAATTCTTTAATTAACGGAGGTAATAATATGGCTAATTTTGAGAATATTACTATTGAAAAAGGAATGTATCAGGGTAAGGGCGGCCTTACGGGCGCGCTTGAGGCTCTTGACCCGTCCGAAAACTACGTTGGCACCTCGCTTGAAGGCCTTGACGCGTTTTCAAGACAGCTCAAGCGCTACGATATCAGGGTGAGCGGCAGAGGCAGCGACTGCGTTGAAAAGTTCTTCCAGACCTCAAACTCCGCGGCGCTCTTTCCCGA
This sequence comes from uncultured Eubacteriales bacterium, assembly GCA_900315085.1. Lineage (GTDB taxonomy): Bacteria > Bacillota > Clostridia > Oscillospirales > Acutalibacteraceae > Ruminococcoides. The sequence goes on along the minus strand of OMXW01000010.1, from coordinate 11,580 downwards.
GTATGTGAGCAGAGCGGTATTTCAGGGCATGGAGCGCGCTGATATTCTTCCCAACCTTGTGGCGACCGTCACCGATATCGAGGGCATGGATTACAGAAGCATCGTTTCCGCTCCCTCAGAGGACGATAAGAGCCTCAAGATGGTTTCAGAGGGCGCGTATATCCCTCAGACGACCGTAAAGACAAGAGAAAACCTTGTTAAGCTCCACAAGCGCGGCAGAATGCTCGTGGCTTCCTACGAGGCTCTGCGCTTCCAGCGTCTTGATCTGTTCACGGTAACTCTTAATCAGATCGGCGCGTATATCGCCAGAGCGCAGCTCAAGGACGCAATCGACGTGCTCCTCAACGGCGACGGCAACAACAACGCCGCCGACAATGTGGCTGTTGCAACATCGGGTACGATCACCTACGACGACCTTGTAAAGCTCTGGGCAAACATGAGCCCCTATGAGCTCAACACTATCCTCGCGCCCACAGCCGAAATGCAGAAAATCCTCGCGCTCACCCAGATGCAGGACGCAAAGGCAGGCCTTGACTTCCAGGGCACGGGCAAAATGGTGACTCCCCTCGGCGCGTCACTGCTTCACGCTCCCGAAATGACAAGCGGCAAGGTTATCGGTCTTGACAAAAACTGCGCGCTTGAAATGGTTCAGGCAGGCGGCGTTGTAACCGATTACGACAAGCTCATCGACCGTCAGCTCGAACGCGCGGCAATCACCTGCACAGCGGGCTTTGCCAAAATCTTTACAGAAGCAGCAAAAACACTTTCCTGATGACGGAGGCGGTTGTTTGAACATTGCAAATGTTATGGAACGCTTTGCCCTGCTTTGCGGAATCGAAAAAAGTGAGGCAGCTTCATGGCGAACAATAATCGATGACGCCGGTGAATACATAAACCGCAGGCTGCTGATTGAAAACCCCGACGCTTCACAGCAGAAGCGTATTGAGCTGCTTACGGCGGCTTACGCCTACAAAACCTACTGCAAGTGCAATGAAAACAACGTTTCAGCCTTTACGGCGGGCGAGGTACACATCACCTCGTCCGCCCCTCAGGGCAGAAAAGCGGAGGAATTGTGGAAAGGTCTGCTGGCTGAATCGGGCGATTTAATACGCGGCGATGAATTCTTGTTTGGCAGGGTGATTTAATGAGCATATTTAATTCGGTTGGCGAGACAATCAAAAGATACGGTTCAAAGGTCAAAATTGAGCACAACGGCGACACCGTGAACACAAGCGCGTTCGTTGAGCCTCTGCGTTACCGCAACCGCATTTATATCGGAGGGCAGTATCATGTTCTCGGCAGGAACAGGCGTGAAAAATATCTGTATATCGGTAGCGCAAATCACAGGCTGGTCGAGAATAAATCTGTAATAGAAACTCACGGCAATAAATATATTGTTAAAAGGAGCGAAACCTATTACATCAAGGATTTTCCGCTTTATGAGTGGGCGATCCTCACGCCGTTTGGCGAAAGAGCGGAGGATGATTATGAATCGGATCAAGGCAGAGGTTGACAGAATCGTTGCGCGCTTAAAGGAAAACAGTGCGCTTTCAGGAATTCGCTTTGTCAGGGAATACAGCTCAAATCAGCTTGAAAGCCCTATTGACGGCTGGCTTGCCGCCGTGTGCATCACCGACGTAAAGCTCAGCAAAAGCTATGTTGGCGGCTATATGTCGTCATCGATTAGGGGAGAGGTCTATTCAGCCGGTGTTGAAATCAGGTTGTTCGCTCCGGCTGAGGAAAACGGCAGCGGTTTGTCGGAGCTTGCAGGCGAGATAATCAGCACGCTCAGCGAATCCAAAAATGAGCTGAACATCAGCTCGGTCACCGCGTCGGCAATCGGCTTTGACCCAAACTCCGACGCTGTGTACCGAACGGTGAGCTGTAAGCTTGAATTTTGCGCAAGCGGAGAGGCGGTGTAGCATGCCGTTTGATTTTGTAAAGGGCAGTGAGGTCAAAATAAGAGTCAACGGCGAAATTCTCGGCGGAGTTCACTCGGCTGAAATCGCGGACAAAAGCACTGTCAAAAAAATTGAGGAATACCTCAGCGATATCCCCGTCGCGGAGCAGAAAAACACGGTGTATAAAATCAAGCTCACGCTTGAAAGCGGCAGTCTTGCGCCGCTTGAGGGCGTAGAGCTTGAATCGGTACAAATAAGCTGCGGAAATACGTCGGTGAGCTTTGGTGAGTGCTCGACTGAGAGTATCTCGGTCAAAATCCCGCCCGACGGCGCGGCGCTTCACACAGTGACAATTGAAGCGCGCAGAAGGAGTGTTGAAAATGAATGATGAAAATTACGGCTTTGATACAACGGACTTTTACGACGTTGAAAGCCTTAGCGAGCTGCTTGAACAGGAAAGCATGCGCTACAGCAGAAGGCTCAGCGAGGAAGAGGAGGTCGTTTAGTTGAAGCTTGCGAACATGAGATTCAAGGGTGTAAGCTGGCACCACAATCCGCGCGAGCTCAGCTTTACCTGCGACAAATACATAAGCGAAAAAGGCTCTCCGGGCGGCGGCTCGTACATTCAGAGCACAGGCAGAAAAAACCTGAGAATTAAGGGTAAGGGCGAGCTTTTCGGAGAGGACTGCCTTGAGCAGTTCCAAAGGCTGTTTGAGCTGTTCCGTGAGGGCGGAAGCGGAATATTGAGCATAGCAAAGCTCAGCCCCGTGTACGCGGTTTTTGAAAGCCTTAAAATCACAGCCGCGCCAAAGCCCGACCTGCTTGAATACGAGTTTGTATTCCGCGAGGTCATGGAGAAAAAGCACGCGGACAAGCCTGTTATGTACGCGCTTGCCGACGGCGAGTGTTTGTGGGACGTGTCGTATAAATTCAGGGTGGCAATTGAAACCATGCTTGAGCTCAATCCCGAATTCAGGCGACCCGACGAGGTGATCGCGGGAAAGGCGGTCAGGCTGTGCTGAGATATTACGCGGTGTATAAGGACGGCTCTCGCCATGAGCTGAAAGGAATATTTTCGGCGGTCACCGACTGCGATATTTCGGTGCCTGCAGACAGTCTCAGGATCATTGCCGAATACAGCAGGGAAACCGCCGTTAACGCTTATCGAATTTCGGCGGAGTACAACGGACAAACGGTATTTCGCGGAATAATAGACAGCGTCATCAGCGAAAGAAAAGGCGGCGCGGAAACAATGAAAATCTGCGCAAGAAGCATGGCGGCTCTGCTGCTCGACAACGAGGCGGAGCCGCTCGACTACAACAACCCCTCCGTGGAGCTGATGTACCGCCGCCATCTGCAGCCGTTTGATATTTCGCTTGCGGACGGCGGAAAAAATGCGCTGAACGGCAGACTGAGGATTAACAAGGGTATGTCGCACTGGCAGGTAGTTGAGTGGTTCTGCATGCTTGAATACGGCTGTATGCCAAAAATAACGGCTTCAGGCACGGCATATTTTCAGGGCTTGCCCAAGGACGAAACCGTGTCTTTCGGCGACGGAGACGGCAAAACAGGCTATTTCTCGCTTACCGAAAGGCGCAACCCGTACACGCTTGTGTCCGAGGTCAGGGTAAAAACCGCCAAAAACAGAGGGTACCGTTCCGTTGTATTGAACTCAAATCCCGACTGCGCCTCGGTCATAAAGCAAAGATATGTTGATATCTCCGCCGACAACCGAAGCTCTGAAACGGCTTACAAAATGATTGAGTACGGCAACCGAAAGTCGTATGTGCTACAGCTTCAGTGCTTTGGCTGTCACATCGGTCTGTTGGGAAAGCGCGCGAAGGTTTATGACAGCGCGCTCGGAACGCTCGGCGGACTATGCGTCAGGGGCGTTAAATTCAGCGAGGATAAAAACGGCGCGGTTTCGCTGATTACATTGGAAAAGGAGTGGTCGTGATGTGGCTCATGAGCTACATAACAAATAATTCTATAAAAAAGCCGAGCGCGGTAAAGGGAAGCGTCAGCACCGGCGTTGAGGGCACGGCAGTCAACGCTTCGGGCGAACACAAAAGACTTGCGCAGTGTCTGCCCTACGGGATCGTCAGCACCCCTCCCGACGGCCGAAGCGCGGTTGTGCTTCCGCTTGAGGACGGCGAGGTCGCGCTCGGAGTTACCGATAATTCCCAAAATATCGAGGTGGGCGAGCTGGCTCTGTTTTCACAGGGCGGCGCGTCGATTATTCTGAAAAATAACGGCGACGTCGTTATTAACGGGCAGGTGTTCGCGCGTGAATGACGTAATGCTTGAAAACGGAGATATTAAGCTTGATGAAACCGACGCGGCGGTAATCATTGACGGCGAAGAAGCAAGGATCCAGCGCGTATTGATCTGCGCGGCGGCTCAGAGGGGCAGGTTCGTTTACGACAGGGAGCTTGGCTCGGATTACATCGGCACAATGAGCGCGCGCGACGCTGAGATGGTGATAAACGAAGCTCTGTCGGAATATGACGAGGGCTATGTCAGGGTGCTTGAATGCGGCGAGACTTTAAGACTGGGCATTGAAACAGACGGCGGAATCGTTGAAAGAGAGGTGCATTTTTACGGAGACCTATAATCAAATTTACGAAAGAATGAAAAACAACTACATCGAGAGCAGCGGCAATAATTTTGACGAAGCCTCGGAAATAGCGGTCAGAATGAAGGTTATGGCAGGCGAAATTTTCAACGCGTATTCAAGCCTTGAATGGCTGAAAAGGCAGATGTTCGCGTCCTCGGCAAGTGGTGAGTATCTTGACTATATCGCCCGTGAAAGAGGTATTGAGCGCCGTCAGGCAACAAAGGCTAAGGGCGTTCTGACGTTCAGCGTTGAGGAGGCAAGCTCAGACCCGATCCTGATTCCGCGCGGTACGGTTGTTGTTACTCCCGGAAGCAATCCCCTGAGGTTTTATACAACAGAGGACGCGGTGCTGCCGCTTATGACAATGTCCGTTTCCGTTAACGCCGAGGCTGAGGTGGCAGGCTTTGCGGGGAATATTCTGGCAGGTATCAATTTTTTGCCGGTAAGCGTCCCGGCGGAAATCGTTCAAATCAGAAATAACAGCCGCTTTGTCGGCGGCGCGGACACTGAAACCGACAGCTCGCTGCGTGAACGCATTAAGGATACATATTACTGCGTGCCCAACGGCATGAACAAGGCGTATTATCAGCAGCTTGCAAAGACGGTTGACGGCGTTAAAAAGGTTGGTGTTGTCAGCTTTGCGCGCGGCGCCGGTACAATTAACGTCTATGTCAGCGGAAACGAGGACGATATCAGTCAGGCGGTCGTTGACGAGGTTGCTCAGGTTATTCAGAGCAAGCGTGAAATAAACCTTGACGTTCAGGTTTTTGCCGCGGTAAAGAGTCCGTATAATTTAAACGTTACGGTAAAAGCCAAAGCAGGCTACACTCAGAACGATGTCACAGAACTTATTACTCAGGCGTTTGAGGAATATCTGAGCACGATCCCTATGGGCGGCAAGCTGTATCTGAGCAGCCTCGGAAAGTATTTGCTTGAAACCGGCTGCATTGAAAACTACGAGTTTGATATGTCAATGACAAACGCGATAGTTCCCGGTTCGCAGTATTTTGTCAGCGGTGAAACGGTAATTGAGGTGATATGATGACGGGCTACCAATCGATGGTGAGCAAGCTTGCTCCGCTCAGACTGTACAATATTACGGAGCACAGTGAGATCGGCGTTGAGCTTAGCGTTATAGCGGAGGAAATCGACGCGTTTTACGAATACATGGACGAGGTTCTGCGCGAGATGTTCATAGCTACCGCACAGAGCTGGGGAATAAGCGAGCGCGAAAAATTCATCTGCAAGGAAAAATCTAATTTGACGCTTGAAAAAAGACGCGAGCTGCTTGAAACCGCGGGTTATATCACCGGAATTGACAATACTCCGTCGGGCTTTGAAGCGTTTGTGCGCAGCTGCGGAGTGCAGGATTTTACATACACAGAGGTGTACCAACATTCCAGAATCACCCTGACCGTAAACGATCAGCTTGACAGCGGCACAAAACTGATGCTTGAGGAGCGGCTTGACGCGTATATTCCGGCAAACTGTCAAATCAATATCCATTACACCAATTAAAAAACGGCTCAAACCCCGTGCGGAGTTTGAGCCGTAATTTATGTTTTATTTGGTACAGATCAAGCCTTGCCAACCGAGCCGAAGAGCTCCATCTTTTCCTTAACTGTATCCTTGATTGCCTGTGCGCCGGGAGCGAGAAGCTTTCTGGGATCGAAGCCCTTGCCCTGGAGATCCTTGCCTGCTTCAATGTACTCTCTTGTAGCAGCGGCAAACGCGAGCTGGCACTCTGTGTTTACGTTGATTTTTGAAACGCCGAGCTCAATAGCCTTCTTGATCATGTCGGCAGGAATACCTGTGCCGCCGTGAAGAACGAGGGGCATCTCGCCTGTGAGCTGCTGGATAGCGTCAAGAGTTTCAAAGCTAAGTCCAGCCCAGTTCTCGGGATATTTGCCGTGGATGTTGCCGATACCTGCAGCGAGCATTGTTACGCCGAGGTCAGCGATCATCTTGCATTCCTGAGGATCGGCACATTCGCCTGCACCGATAACGCCGTCTTCCTCGCCGCCGATTGAACCAACCTCAGCCTCGATCGAAAGGCCGAGCTCGTTACATGTAGCTACGAGTTCCTTTGTCTTTTCAACATTCTCCTCGATGGGATAGTGTGAACCGTCGAACATGATTGAGCTGAAGCCTGCCTCAATGCAAGCCTTAGCGCCTTCATATGAACCGTGGTCAAGGTGAAGAGCAACAGGTACGGTGATGTTGAGCTCCTCGAGCATACCGTTAACCATGCCAACTACTGTCTTGTAGCCGCACATATATTTACCCGCGCCCTCGGAAACACCGAGAATTACAGGTGAGTTGAGTTCCTGCGCAGTGAGAAGGATGGACTTTGTCCACTCAAGATTGTTGATGTTGAACTGGCCTACAGCATAGTGGCCTGCCTTTGCCTTTGTAAGCATTTCTTTTGCGTTAACTAATGGCATATTCATCTTCCTTTTTCAATTATTTCAGCAAAGAAACGTCTCCCTTTACCGAGTTGGTTATATTCTACCATAAAAAAGTGCAAATATAAAGTACTTTGAGGAAAAAAACAAGTTTTTTATTAAAAATTCAGATAACTTTCACATAGATTACGCATAACTCGGTTGCTTTTATCCGTTTTTAGGTGTATACTGTAGGGGTACAAAATCCGTAAACGCGGGCATAATGCTAAGCTTTGTCCGCAGTTTACCTGAAAAAACGGAGTATAAAATGGACAATCAATTTGAAAACGATTTTAATAACGCTCAGCCGCAGCGTCCCTTTAATGAAAAGCCCGAGCCGCCCGTAAATGCGGAGCAGGCTCAAATCCCGCGCCGGGGGATACTCAGCAGTTTATTCCTCAGCCTCGGCAGGCTCCGGAAAACATAAATCCTGCTGTTCAGGCTCCCGTGCCGGAAGCAGGCAAACAGTTTCAGGACGGCTTTAATCCGATTGAGCATACGGCTACATACGCCGACAACCGCTTTGTAAACAGACAGTATCCGCCGCAGCCAATGCCGCAGATGCCGCCTCAAATGCCGCAGATGCCTCCCCAGATGCCGCCTCAGCAGCCCATGCCGCCTCAGCCGTTCGGCTATCAGGCTCAGCAGGAGGCTCCAACGGACTACGGCGAGGTTCGCCGCTATGAAAGAGCAACTCCCGAATTACGGCTACGGCTATCAGCCGCAGACTCAGGTATATAACGGCGGCTACGCTCAGCAGATTCAGCCTAGTCAAGCCGAGCCGCCAAAAAATAAGGCGAACAAAGGTCTTGTTTTTGTAATCATAGTTTTGAGCGTGCTGCTCGCGGCAAGTATAGGCGGAATTATTTTCTTTACATTTAAGGACGCGGATTCATCGGGCAACAGCAAGAAGAATAACTCGGAAATCGAGTTTACGATCCCGAACAACAAGGACTTTACCCTGCCAAACGCTGACGATAATAAAACCGTTGAGGAAAAGCACAGCGAGTCCGACTACAGCGACAAGGTCGACAAGAACTTCAAGGGTATTTCGCTCGAAAATCTTCCGTCTGACAAGAGCAACTCAAAATACGATTCCGAGTACGCTTACTCAAAGGTATCCGACTCGGTCGTAGGAATCGAGTGCTATCTTGACGACGAAACAACGGCGGAATCCCAGGGCAGCGGTACAATAATCACTTCCGACGGCTATGTGCTCACAAACGCGCATGTGATCGGAAACAGCAAAAAGCTGTATTCAATCAAGGTGGTTGACGCCAACAACAAAAAGTACAACGCAGGCGTTGTAGGCTTTGATACACGAACAGACCTCGCGATCCTTAAAATGGACGACGCAAAGGACTTAAAAGCGGTAACCTTCGGCGACTCCGATAATCTTAAAATCGGCGAAAACATCTTTATCGTAGGCAACCCCGGCGGTATTGAATTTAAAAATTCGCTCACAAAGGGCATTGTATCGGCTCTCAACCGCGACGCTTCAAACAAGAGCATCGTTAAATATATCCAGACCGACGCGGCTATTAACCCCGGCAACTCGGGCGGCCCTGCCGTTAACGTTTACGGTCAGGTAGTAGGTATCGCGTCTTCAAAAATCGTTGACGAAAAATACGAGGGAATGGCTTTCTGTATTCCGTCAACAACCGTCAAGAGTATTGCCGACAGCCTCATGAAGTACGGCTATGTTCAGGGCAGAGTTAAAATCGGTATCAGCGGCTACGCGGTTTCAAGCGCCGCAGCGTCGCAGTATGATGTTCCAACCGGTATTCTTGCCGAAACCGTATCTCAGGACGGTCCCTGCGGAAAAGCAGGCGTTAAGGCAGGCGAAATAGTCACAGAGTTCGACGGAACAAAAATTTCATCATTTTCCGATATCTACAACAAGCTCGAGGAGCACAAGGACGGCGACAAGGTGAAAATCAAGGTTTACAACACAGATTCCAAAAAAGAACGCGAGGTAGAAATTACCTTGCAGGAAGACAAGTAAACACGGCATAAGAAACGCGTTAAAACAAATAATAAGGCAGACGGCAGATGTTTTTCCGTTTGCCTTTTATTTTGCGGACGTTACTTAAATAATCATCACTTCAGGCGCCGGTTTTTCCCCGAAAGTTAAGAATTTGTTAATTATCGAATATTTCTCGAACGGAAAATACGCGATTTTTATTTCTTTTTAGGAAAAAATAACAAAGCGTTACAGCCGTTGTTAATATTAAAAATAAAAGTAACAGTTATTTAACAATTTGAGTACAACATTGCCAAAATTCGGTTACAATTTTAATATTGCGTTGACTTTACTACAACTTTGTAGTATCATTTTCTATAGGAGAATTGTAGCGTTACACCAACGTAACCACAACCTGTAGTGTGTTTTAACAAAAATGTAATATATTTTGTGGTTTGTCCGCTTTTCGGAACAAATTTATTGTATGTTACGTTGACTATATTATGTATGCTGAATAACTATCAATCAAGTATTGGAGTGTATACAAATTGGAAAAATTTGTAGTTACGGGCGGTAAGCCCCTGTTTGGTGAGGTAAATATCAGTGGAGCAAAAAACGCGGCGGTAGCAATTATCCCTGCCGTTATTCTTTGCGACGAACCCTGTCAGATCGAAAACATCCCTAACATCAGCGACGTTACCCTGATCAGCAAGATCCTTGAGCAGATGGGCGCTAAGGTTAGAAAAATCAACAAAAGCTCACTGTATATAGACCCCACTCATATAAGAACATTCTCGGCGGTTACCGAGCTTGTTCGCGGAATGCGCGCTTCATATTATCTTCTCGGCGCGCTTCTCGGTAAGTACGGCAAGGCAAAGGTTGCGCTTCCCGGCGGATGCAACTTCGGTGTTCGTCCTATCGACCAGCACTTAAAGGGCTTTGAGGCGCTCGGAGCAGAAACAAGACTGGTTGACGGCGCTATTATCGAAGCCGACTGCGAAGAAGGCCTTCTCGGAAGCCATATCTATCTCGACGTTGTTTCCGTTGGCGCAACAATGAACATCATGCTCGCCGCTTGTAAGGCAAAGGGTCTTACAATCATTGAGAACGCCGCAAAGGAACCGCACATCGTTGACCTTGCAAACTTCCTCAACTCAATGGGCGCGGATATCAGAGGCGCAGGTACAGACGTAATTAAAATCAGAGGCGTGTCCTATATGCACGGCATCACATATTCAATCATTCCCGACCAAATCGAGGCGGGAACATATATGTGCGCGGCTGCGGCAACACGCGGATGTATCACAATAAAGAACATCACTCCAAAGCATCTTGAGTCTATTTCGGCAAAGTTCCGTGAGATGGGCGTAAAGATCACCGAGTATGACGAGGCTCTTACAATTGACGCTACAGTTAAGCCCTTAAAGCGCTGCAACATCAAGACCATGCCTCACCCCGGTTTCCCCACCGACTGCCAGCCCCAGTTCACAGCGCTGCTGATGAGTGTTCCCGGAACAAGCATTGTAAACGAGAATGTCTGGGACAACCGCTATCAGTACATCAGCGAACTTATCAGAATGGGCGCGCATATCTCGGTTGAGGGCAGACTTGCAATCATCGAGGGCGGCACACCGCTCACAGCGGCTCCCGTAAAGGCTACCGACCTCAGAGCAGGCGCGGCAATGATCATCGCGGCTCTTGAAATCAAGGGCACAACAGAAATTTCAAGCATCCAGTTCATCGAAAGAGGATACGAGGATGTTGTTGAAAAGTTCCGCTCACTCGGCGCGGATATCAAAAAGGTATATTACACAGGCGATATCCAGGAAGAGCTCAGAGCTTAAAAACTAATACTCGGGACAGTCGAAAGGCTGTCCTTTTTCTATTGTCAAAATAAGTGATTTGTGGTATTATGATTTAGAATATATTAATAAAAGTGGGTGATTGCTTGGCAAAGGCGGTACCGCTGTTCAGCGGAAGCAAAGGAAACAGCTATTTTATAGGGAGCGCGGGCGAAGGCGTTCTGATTGACGCGGGCAGAAACTGCAAGCAGATCGAGCTTGCGCTGGAATCAAACGGACTTAGTATGCTTAACGTCGGCGCGGTTTTTGTCACCCATGAGCATATCGATCACTGCGCGGCAATAAAAGTGCTGGTTAAGAAGTACAAAATTCCCGTGTACGCAAGTCAGGGCACAATGAATGCGCTAATAAACGGCGCAAAGCTGCCGCCGAACGCGGAATTACATATAATCGAGGATGAAGCGGCGGTCGGAAATATGCTTGTAAGGCGAATCGATACCCCTCACGACGCGGCGGAAAGCTGCTGCTACCACGTTACAGCGCCCGACGGAAAACGCGCCCTGATCGCAACGGATATGGGATATATGACAAGGCAGGTAAGAGAAGCCGCGGCACACAGCGACTTTGCGGTTATTGAATCGAACCACGATATCGATATGCTTAAAACGGGGCCGTATCCGTATGTGCTCAAAAAGAGGATACTCTCCGACAGAGGTCACCTATCAAACGAGGCGTGCGCAGCGGAGCTAAGCGAGCTTGTCAGAAGCGGAACGCTGAGATTGATGCTCGGACATTTAAGCGAGCAGAATAATACTCCGGAAATAGCCCTGAGAACCTCGGCGGCGGAGCTTGC
>OMXW01000037.1 GCA_900315085.1 uncultured Eubacteriales bacterium | reverse complement strand
TTGCGGCTGCTGACCGGGATTCTTGCGTCAATTATTTCCGCTACAGCGTCAACAAGCTTTAAGTTAGCCTGAATCTGACGCTTTGTTTTTGTCATATGGCCGGGGAACCATTGAATATTCTGCATTTCGCTCATTATACTACCTCTTAAAAAATAAGCTTATTCTCATAACAACAAGAATAAGCTTATGATGATTAATATAAATATTTGATTCGGTCAAACGGGAAAGCTACAACCTGAGCCTTACCGATGACATTGTTAACATCAATCAGACCGATTTGCTTATATCGACTGTCAAGCGATACCAGACGGTTATCACCCATTACAAAGATTTTACCCTTGGGCACAACCTCGGGAACGTCATAATCGCCCTTTCTGTTGGAGAAGGTCGTTCCCTTAATATAGCTCTCGGGAATAACAACGCCGTCAACTATGATTTTGTCATTCTCATAGTCAAGCTTGATTGTCTGTCCTTCGGTCGCAATAACTCTCTTTATAATAGGCTTGTCATACTGCTCACCATGAGAGATAACAACAATATCGTTATCATGCGGAGTATAGAACAGGTTTGTAACAATAACCTTATCTTTGTTATTCAAAGTATCGTCCATTGATGAACCGTCAACCTCAACCAGACGGAAAACAAAGGTCAGACAAACAACAACAATGGCAATCGCAAAGATAACGCATCTTATCCAGTCGTAAACGCCTGCGGTCATACCGTCGGCATTTGCCGCCTCAAACTTTTTAGCGTTTGGATTCACAACGGGAGTTTTGTCTTTCTTTGACTTCTTTTTACGACTTGGTTTTTCCTCGGGAACTTCCTCAAAAGCAGCCATAAACTCTTCCTTGAAATTGTCGTCAAACTTCTTTGACTTAGATACAGTCTTTTCGTCATAATCCATATCAAGGGCGAGGTCAACGTCTGAAAACTCGTTTTCGAGCTCGTCATCATACTTGCTTGAAATATCCTTGCTCACAATTTCACCTACTTAAAGTAAAAAAAGGGAACTAAGCAGTTCCCTTTTAACTGTATTCGAGAATTACTTACGAATTTGTTCCTTAACTTTAGCAGCCTTACCAACTCTGTCACGAAGATAATAGAGCTTGCTTCTGCGAACCTTACCGTAACGAACAACCTTGACGTCCTTTACGTTGGGTGAGTGGAGCGGGAATACTCTTTCTACGCCAACGCCGTAAGCAACACGTCTTACTGTGAAGGTCTCAGCTACGCCACTGCCTCTCTTGGCAATAACAGTACCCTCGAACATCTGGATTCTCTCTCTGTTGCCTTCACGAATGTTTACTGATACTCTTACAGTATCACCGATACCAAACTCGGGAGTAGTCTCTTTAACCGAGCCGGCTGCGATTGTTTTTAATGCGTCCATTTTTATCCTCCTAATTTTACCCGATATTCATACCCTACGGCAGCGGACTATCAGTTCTTAAATGACGGCAATGCCGTTATTTGAGCCACGTCGCGAGTAACGACGGAACCAAATTCTTTAATATATTACCACAAACGAATGTATAAATCAAGTCTTTTTTCAAAAAAAGAATTCTATTTGCTTATATTTTTCAGCTTGGCAAGGAATTTTTCAAAATAATCGGGCGGTTGCGAGTCAAATTCCATGTATTCGTGAGTCTTTGGATGAACAAAGCCAATCTTCTTTGCGTGCAGGCACTGACCGATGAAATCAACCTTTTCGTTTTTTACTCCGTAAACCAAATCTCCTGCCACAGGATGTCCGAGGCTTGCCATGTGAACTCTTATCTGATGGGTCCTTCCCGTTTCAAGCCTGCAGCGGATGTGAGTATAACCCTTGTAGCGCTCAAGCACCTTGTAATGAGTTACGGCGCGTTTGCTGTTCTTTTCGGTAATGCACATCTTTTTGCGGTCGTTTGGATTTCTGCCTATAGGAGCGTCAACCGTTCCCTCGTCCTCTTTAAGGTTACCAAACACAACCGCTTCGTATTCGCGAGTAAAAGAATGTTCTTTTATTTGCTCCGCAAGAAAGCTGTGCGAGCTGTCGCTTTTTGCGACAATCAGCAGACCGCTGGTGTCTTTGTCAATTCTGTGAACAATTCCGGGACGAAGCACGCCGTTGATTCCGGAAAGGCTGTCGCCGCAGTGATAAAGCAAAGCGTTTACCAGAGTACCGTCGTAATTTCCCGCGGCGGGATGAACTACCATCCCCTTTTTCTTATTTACAACAAGAAGCTCGCTGTCCTCGTAAATAATATCAAGCGGAATATTTTCTGCCTTTGCCTCATACGGAACGGGATCGGGTACAATAATCTTTACGCTGTTCCCTGCTTTAAGCTTGTGTTTTTTATTTGCGCTCTTTCCGTCAACAGTCACCGAACCGTTTTCAATGAGCTGAACGGCTGCGCTGCGCGATAGTCCGACGTTGGAATCGGCTACAAACTTATCCAATCTGCAACCGCTTTCCTCACAGGTCAGATTGTACTCAGTCATTTTTCAATTCCTTTTTATCGTTTTTAATTGCGTCCGTAAAGAAAAGAAGGTATATTGCAAGCAAAACAACGCCGACTGTGATGCAGTAATCGGCAAAGTTGCAAACAGGAGAAAAAAATGAAACGCTAAGATAATCAATTACATAGCCGTAAAAAACGCGGTCAATAAGATTTCCGATACCGCCGCCGATAATCAAAGCCGAAGTAAAATAAAAGAACTTATGTTTAGGGCGCTTTTTGAACATATATATAATCAGCAAAGCAAGCAGCGCCACTGTCAAAACAACAAAAATCCACTGCATTCCCTGAAACATTCCAAACGCAACGCCTCTGTTTTCAACATAAGTAAGCTTAAAAACATCGCCCAAAACATTGACTGTTCCAACAGGTTTAAGGTGCGCGGTAACAAGAAACTTGAACAACTGATCGAGCGCGGCGATCACCACGCCTATGATTATAGCGATTAACGGCATAATTCCTCCAAAAGATGTATACTAATAAATCGGTGCAATAAAAATCACACCGATTTATCATCAATAGATTATTTTAAATTCTCACAGCAGCGCGCGCAAATTGTGGGATGCTCGCTGTTCTGACCGACTGTTTTGCTGATTGACCAGCAGCGTTCGCACTTTTCGCCTTCTGCCTTTTCAACAGAGATTTCAAGCTCGCCGCCATTGTCAACAATTTCGACCTCGGAAACAATGAATACTGCCGCAAGCTCACTTTCAGCCTTCTTAAGGAAGTCAAGCTTTTCTCCGCCGGCGGAAAGAGTAATCTTTGCTTCGAGTGAGCTTTTGATCGTCTTTTCCTTAACAATCGGCTCAATTGCCTTCTTTACCTCATCTCTGAGCTCGTGGATCTGATCCCAGAAGCTCATAAAGTCAGCGTCAGCGGTAAAGTCAATCTTTGACGGCATATCGTTAAAGATAACGTGATCTGTCTTTTCATCCTTGCCGTGAGGCATATATTTCCAGATTTCATCGGAAGTATACGCCAGAATCGGAGCAAGCATTTTTGTCATTGCGTTAAGAATGAGATAGATTGTTGTCTGAGCCGCCTTACGCGCCTTGCTGTCTGCCTTTTCGGTATAGAGTCTGTCCTTGAGAACGTCAAGGTAGAAGTTTGACATATCAACAACGCAGAAGTTGTGGATGCTGTGATATACCATGTGGAATTCATACTTATCGTATGATTCGCTTACTTTTTCAATAAGCTCATTGAGCTTTACTACCGCCCACTTGTCAATAGGCGTAAGCTCGTCGGTGCTTACCATGTCTGTATCGGGGTTAAAGTCAGAAAGGTTACCGAGAATATATCTTGCGGTGTTTCTGATTTTTCTGTAAGCTTCGGAGAGCTGTTTCAGAATATCAAATGAAATATTTACATCGGACTGGTAGTCGCAGGAAGCAACCCAAAGTCTGAGTACGTCAGCGCCGTACTGCTTGATTACCTCCTGAGGGCTGATACCGTTTCCGAGTGATTTACTCATTTTGCGCTTTTCCATATCAAGAATCATTCCGTGAGTAAGAACGGTCTTGTACGGAGCAACGCCTGTTGTGGCTACCGATGTAAGCAGTGAGGACTGGAACCAGCCTCTGTACTGGTCGTTACCCTCAAGGTACAAATCGGCAGGGAATTTAAGATAATCACGGCGCTTAACAACGGCGGTATGTGAAGAACCGCTGTCGAACCAAACGTCCATAATATCCTTTTCTTTATCAAAATCCTGACATCCGCATTTCGGGCACTTTGTACCCTCGGGAAGAATCTCGCTTGCGTCATGGTCAAACCAGGCGTTTGAGCCTTCCTTGCCGAACAGCTCGGAAACCGCAAGCATAGCGTCCTTATTGATATAAGGCTCGCCGCAGTCACGGCAGTAGAAAATCGGAATAGGAACGCCCCATTTTCTCTGACGGGAGATACACCAGTCTTTTCTGTCGCGAACCATGGATGTGATTCTGTCTTTACCCCAGGCCGGGATCCACTCAACGGTGTTGATTGCGTCAACAGCTTCGTCCTTGAAGTCGTCAACGGAACAGAACCACTGGTCGGTAGCTCTGAACAGGATCGGAGACTTACATCTCCAGCAATGCGGATACTGGTGGATAATCTTTTTAAGAGCAAACAACGCGCCTGTAGCGTCAAGCTTAATGGCGATCTTCTTGTTTGCTTCTTCTGTTTTGAGACCCGCAAATTCTCCTGCTTCCTCTGTGAGGACGCCATCGCCGTCAACGGGACAGATAACAGGGATTTCGGGATAGTTGCGGCAAACGTTGTAGTCGTCAACACCGTGGCCGGGAGCTGTGTGAACGCAGCCTGTACCGCTCTCAAGTGTAACGTGTTCGCCGACAATCAGCAATGACTCGCGGTCAAGGAACGGATGCTGAGTTTTCATGTACTCAAGCTCGCTGCCTTTGATTGTGGCAACTACCTCATAGTCGGTAATTCCTGCTTCTTCCATTGCGGATTTATACAGGTCTGTAGCCATAACATAGTACTCGTCGCCGCTCTTGATGATTGAATACTCATAGCGCGGTCCTACGCAGATTGCAACGTTTGCAGGCAGAGTCCATGTTGTGGTTGTCCAAATCACAAAGTAAACCTTTGACGGGTCAATTCCCATTGCGGAGAATTTTCCGAGGTCGTCGGTTACGTTGAATTTTACATAAATTGAATGACAGGGGTCCTCGGCATATTCAATCTCAGCCTCGGCAAGAGCTGTTTTACACTCGGGGCACCAATAAACGGGCTTTAAGCCGCGGTAGATGTAACCCTTGTCCGCCATCTCGGCAAATACCTTGATTTGCTCGGCTTCGAATTCATGTGTTAAGGTAACATAAGGATGATCCCATTCACCTATTGCGCCCAGACGCTTGAACTGTTCGCGCTGGTCGTTGATATAGCCAGTTACAAACTCCTCGCAAAGCTTTCTCAGTTCAACAACAGAGATGTCTGCAGAGCTGCCGATGCCTGCTTTCTGTCTTGCCTTAAGCTCTGTGGGCAGACCGTGAGTATCCCAGCCGGGAACATACGGAGCCTTGAAGCCCGCCATGTTTTTATAGCGTACAATAAAGTCCTTTAGGATCTTATTGAGCGCGTGGCCCAGATGAATATCACCGTTTGCATACGGAGGTCCGTCGTGAAGCACAAACAGAGGCTTGCCCTCGTTAAGCTCCATCAGCTTTTCATAGAGTTTGTCATCTTCCCATTTTTTCAGCATTACGGGTTCGCTCTTTGGAAGTCCCGCACGCATAGGAAACTCAGTCTTGGGAAGATTAAGCGTTGAGTTATAGTCCTTACAATCCTTACACATTTATATGCTCTCTCCAATAATTTTATTATTCGTCTGAAACGTCGTAATTGTCGCCGAATTTGAGGTGGCTGAATTTACCGCTTCTCTTTAAAGGCACTCTTGTGGTGTCACTTGTGATTCTCTGAGGCGCGGGAGCAGGTTCGGATGCAACAGTAGTTGCGGCTCCTTCGTACTCTCTTACAGGCTCTTCTTGAATCTGAGGAGCGGGCTGCTCGCGCTCAATTGGTTCTGTTGGATATTTTTTGTCAAGCTCTTCCCTTGACTGCTGAACGTCAGCGGATGTGGGAAGATCGTCGATTGTCTTGATGTGGTTGCTGTAAAGCTCAATAAGCTCGTTTCTGAGATTAACAGCGTCTGACTGCAGAGCAAGATAGTTCTCTTTTTCAAGCGCAGTCATTTTATTGGCGTCGGCAACAAGCAGCTGAGCCTTTTCCTCAGCGTCACGGATAATTCTTGCAGCCTTTTCCTTAGCCTCTTTAATGCAGGCGTCGCTCATTTTTTGTGAAGTGAGCAGCGCGTTTCTTACTGTTTCTTCGTCAGATCTGTACTCCTCCAAACGGGTAGCAAGTCTGTCAATCTTATGAACAAGATTTGTCTTTTCTTTTCTGAGCTGCTCAAATGAAGCGATTACCTCGTCAATAAACGCGTCTACGTCCTCCGCTCTGTAACCGCCGCTGAGAGTAGCTTTTCTGAAACTGATGTTTTTAATTTCATCAATTGTAAGCATTTTTAGCTCTCCTTATCTATAGTGGATTATTGATATTCTGATACGGTGCTTTTTTGTTTCCCCGATAACACCGCATATTTCATATTTACCCTTGCCGCGTATGGTGAGCTTATCGCCCTGTTTCATACTGTGGCTGATTTTCTGACACGGCAGATGATTAACGCTGACACTGCCTGACAGAATAAGATTTTTTGCTTTTTCGCGCGCCAGTCCCGACACAGCCGATACAATATTATCAAGCCGCATTGAACTGACAGTATATTCCTTTTCTTCAACTC
The DNA here is from genome assembly GCA_900315085.1 of uncultured Eubacteriales bacterium. Taxonomy (GTDB): domain Bacteria; phylum Bacillota; class Clostridia; order Oscillospirales; family Acutalibacteraceae; genus Ruminococcoides. The sequence continues at coordinate 12,189 of OMXW01000037.1, read as the reverse complement.
CCCTGCCCTGCGGTAGCGAATCTTTATCCGCATCGCTCAGGGTAACGCCTACTCTGCCCACCTTTGAGATTTGGGAAACGATGTAGTCCTTTATTTCACTTTTTACAAAGACCACGGCTCTGCCGTCCTCAACAAGAATATCTCCCACAGTTTCGCGCTCAATTCCGAGCGACATCAGTGAACCGAGAAAGTCGCGGTGAGTAAGCTTATAGGTTTTACGGAAGGAAAACAAAATAGCTTCAACAGGAAAATCGACCTGCTCGTCAAAGAACAGTCCCAAAACCCTGCGCTCGCTGTTTTCGTATCCGCCGTAAAATCCATAGTTTAAAAAATGAACCGATTTTAAATGCTGTTCGGCGTACGCCTGTTCTTCTTCGGTCAAAAACGAAAAGAAGTACGGACTACGCCTTTTTTCACAGAGGTATACAGCATCGTCAAGCTTTGAGTTAAACAGCTTTAAATCAGAAGTATACACCGCTGTTTTCTAACTCGTCAAGAAGATCGTCGCCTGTGAGGTCAACGTTTGACGGAATAATAATATATGTATTTGTGGCAACTCTCTTGATTTTGCCGTTGTTTGCATATGCAACACCGCTGAGGAAGTCAAGAATTCTTCTTGCCATATCCTTATTTGTATCCTCAAGGTTCAATACTACGGTGTGAGTTTTCATTAACTCGTCGGCGATTGAACGTGTTTCCTCGCCAAAACGCTCAGGCTTAAAAATTCCGACCTGAAGCTTTGCGGTCGCGTTAATATTCACAACCTTGTTTCTTGAAGAACTTGAAGCGGGCTGTCTGTCGCGCTCTCTTTCTCTCGGAGCCGGTTCCTCAAAATCATCCTCGCCTTCATCTGAGTAACCGTACTCGTCGTACTCATACTCGTCGTCGGGTGCGTCCCACATACGTTTGAATTTATCAACTATTCCTGCCATTGATATTTCCTCCTAATTATGTATAGTTTCTCGCGCCGAAAAGTGCCGAGCCGACTCTAACCATATTCGCGCCTTCGAGTATTGCCTCATAGTAATCGGCAGACATTCCCATTGAAAGGATAGTCATACTTATATTATCTAATTTTTTTTGCGATATGTCAAGGAATAACTTGTGCATATTATAAAAATAATTAGAAATTTTATGTTTATTATCACAAATTGGCGGTATTGTCATTAATCCTTTGACTGAAATTGCCGGAAGTTCGGAAATCTGACACAATAATTCCTCAAGATTTTCCTCAAATACGCCGCTTTTGTTCTCTTCTCTGCCAATGTTGACCTCAACAAGAATGTCGGTAGTTCTGTCGCGCTTTAGCGACTGAGCCGATATCTCCTTGGCGAGCTTAAATGAATCAACAGACTGAATCAGGTCAACCTTATCGACGATCTGCCTTACTTTATTGGTCTGAAGATGGCCGATAAACTGTAAGGAACAGTGCTCAAGGTCGTAAGCTTCGTATTTTGACAAAAGCTCCTGAACTCTGTTTTCGCCGATGTGGTCAAGACCTAAAGAGATAGCATGATTTATTACCTCGGCGTCAACGGTTTTGGTGGCCGCAAGAAAAGTGATATCTTCTCTGCGCCTTCCTGATTTTTCAGCCGCCTGAGCAATTCTTTCATTAATCATTTTGTAGTTATATTCAACATCACGCAATAACTTTTCCGTCATACAAATCATCCCCCTTTACAATTACTTTATCATAAAGCGATACGGTTTCGCCGTTAAACAAAAGACTTGGATCAGGCTCTGTATCACAGATTACATAATCCTCATCAGCATAGAGAATTGAAATCTGCTTAAACTGAACCTCGCTTCCGTACAGAACATAAATACCCTGCACCTTTTTCTTTTCTTTATGAGCTTTTCCGTTATCGTCGTATGTAGTCTTTGTGACATAATCGTCGTGAACAGCGCGCTTTGAAACACGCAGTCCCGTATATGTACCCATACCGATTTCAATTGGCTCCTGTCTTGCCTGAAGAATACCGGTGTCCATATAGTCGCAGCGAAGAACAACAAGAGCCTTGCCTGTTGCCGCGTCCTGAGAAATGCGGTAAATCTTGGCGGGAATAGCCTCGGTTGTAGCTTCCTCAAAAAGAACGGTAACTGCGGCATCCCAGATATTAAGTCTTGACGCTTCGTTCGAGCTTACCTCACACGCAACATACCAGTTAACGTTGCTGACAACCTTGCCCGCGATATTATTGGGAACACTGCCCTTTTTAAAATCTTTTAAATCGGACAAGTGCATTTTTGAAACATCCTTATATGGATATACATTTTCATATCCGTCGCAGAATTCAGTGAAATATCCGGCTTTGGGTGTTGTTATTGTTCCCGTGTTATTTCCGGCAGAGCTTCTCAGCTTTTCGGCTTCTGCCTTCAGCTCGGAAATCTTCTTATTGAAATTGCTGACCTTACCTGTGAAAAGCTGACGCTGATTTATCGCCGATAAGAGGCTGTCCGCGTCATTGAACGATGAATTGACATCGTTTTTATTTGTGTCGTGCAGATAGTTTATTATGCTGTTTTTTATATTGTTGTTGATTATATCCAGGCTGAGCGCTCCGGTTCCGCTGTTCTTTTGAATATCCTCAAGTGCCTTTATGTCCTTGTCAAGACTATCCGCAAGAGAATTTCGAACCGCGTCGGTTTCGTTTGAATACACCTTGGCTATTTCGCCGTTAGCATTTACTGTGTCGCCGTTGGCGCAGGAATATGAAAGTATTCCGCTGTTATCTTTTTTGATAATCGTTTCATCTCTGATTATAAAACCTGTTGAATAAATTGTATCCGTTACGGTAGCGCGAACCGCGTTCTCTGTGGGATACATATCAAACTGCGCGCTAATCAGCAAATACGCAACATAAACAAGCGCAAGAATTGTAAGCGCGGCAACAAGAATTCTTTTAAACAGTAATTTATCCATATAAAAGTCCTTCGTTTATAATATTAACAGCTTCGCTGAACATGTCTTCATATGAAGAATAGGAATCAACGTAAAGCCAGTGAATGTCTGTATCACGTTTGAACCAGGTTATCTGTCTTTTGGCGTAGCGCCTGGTAGATCTTTTTAAATTTTCAATACACTCTTCCAATGTTTTTTCGTTGTTAAAATACGGCGCAAGCTCTTTATAGCCTATCGCCTTTACTGAGGTAAAGCTGAGCTCACTGTTTAAAACTTTTTCAGCTTCCTCCAAAAGTCCCTGTTCGAGCATTAAGTCCACGCGCTTGTTAATTCTGTCATAGAGCTTTTCACGGTCGTTGAAATTAAGACCGAGCTTTATTGCTCGATACGGACTTTGCTCATTCATTGAATTTTTAATTTGTTCGGTAATTGTAATACCGGTTGTGTTATAAAACTCAATCGCTCTGATAATACGCTTTGGGTTGCGTTCCGTTTCAAGCCTTACTTTTGACTCCGGGTCAATCTCACCAAGCAATCCGAGAAGCTCGTCAACTCCCTTTTCACGGTAGATTTGCCACAGTTCTTCGCTTCGTGCTTCGTCGCGAATCTCATCGTTAAACTTGATGTTGTTTAACAGAGAGTCAACATAAAGCCCCGTACCGCCAACAATCATCGGGAGCTTTCCCCTGCCGTGAATATCGCTGATACACTTTGCAGCGTCGTCAACAAACATCGCGACGGAATATGAACAGTCGGGCGGAAGAAAATCCATCAGATGATGCTTAACTCCGCACATTTCCTCTTTTGCGGGCTTTGCGGTAGCGATTTGCATTCCCTGATAAATCTGCATGGAATCCGCTGAGATTATTTCCGCGTTAAAGTGTTTTGCCAAATCAACCCCGAGGCGGGTTTTTCCCGAAGCCGTGGGACCGATAAGCGAAACAACGTTTATTAGATTTTGCAAACAATCACGCCCTGCCAAACTGTTTTTCGATTTCGCTCTTTTTCATTAATATACTAATAGGTCTGCCGTGAGGACAATAGCGGATATCGGGATTCTCCTCAAGCGTTTTTACTATGTCAATAAGCTCCTGAGCGGAGTTTTTATTGCCTGCCTTTATTGCTGAGCGGCACGCAACGTTATGGTAAAACCAGTCCATTTTCTCGGTGAATATGTCATTCTTACCCTGAGAAATATAGTCAGCCATCTCAACTATACAGTCCTCGATTTCTGACGCGTCAATATACTGCGGAGCGCTGCGGACAATAACAGAGCTGTTTCCGAAGTCCTCAACGTCAAACGAACAATTGCTGAACATTTCAAGGTTATTTATTGCCGCGTCGTACTCGGCTTTCCCGAGGTTTACCGTCACAGGCTGCAAAAGAAGCTGCGCGGATGAACCGGCTTTCTCCGCCTTTAGCTTTTCAAATATTATTCTCTCATGAGCGGCGTGCTTGTCAATGAGCATCATTTCTTTTTTGTTTTTCTCAACAATAATATATGTGTCAAAAAGCTCGCCTATATATTTCAGTTCGTCCGCGCTTTCAATCAGCGACGGCTGAGAGTTTTGTTTTTCACTCACCGTCATTTCTTCGTGAACGGGAGCTATTGTTTCGGCTATTTCAGGTTTCCGAACCGTCTGTTCCGTTTTATCGGGAGTAATAATCAGCTGAGGTTCGGGCTTAGCTTTAAAACGCTCGTTTGCTTTCTCAGCCTTAACAGCCTGCTTTGAAAAAATGTCAAACGGTTTATCCGAATCACTGAATGAAACAGCGTCAATACTTTTCGGCTCGCTTTTTGTTTTTACGGGAGCGGTATTAAAATCAAGAGATGCAAACGGATTAAACTCATCCTCGTCAGTCTTTGGTTTAACTTCCTGCTTTATTGGCTGAAGTTTTTCGGTTTTTTTTAGTATAGCCTGAGCGTTATTGAACGGACTGAACTTCCGTACATCGTTAAAAGCGGTTTCGTTTTTGAACTTCGCCTGTTTTTTACTGTCAAATTTCATCAGTGACGATTTAACGGCATGATAAACAGCGTCAAATACAGGCCGCTCGTTAATAAACCTGACCTCAATTTTTGCAGGGTGAACGTTAACGTCAATCATCTCAAACGGAAGCTCAATTTCAAGAACGCACGACGGGAACTTACCTATCATAATTGAACCCTTGAACGCTTCCTCGATTGCCGCCATAGCAGTACGCGACTTTACATATCGTCCGTTAATAAAAAAGTTCTGCATATTGCGATTTGGTCGTGAGTGAACAGGCTTTGAAACATAACCTTTCACATTAATTGAGTCAAGCTGATAATCTACGGGAATCAATCCGTTTGCGAATTCTCTGCCGAATACAGCGTAAATAGCAGACAAAAGCTTTCCGTCGCCGTAAGACCTCAGCGCCTGCTTTCCGTCACGAATATATGTAAATGCTATTTCCGGATGTGACAGCGCGGTTTTATCAATAATATTCGATACCGCGTTTCCCTCGGAAACATCCTTCTTTAAAAACTTTGCGCGCGCAGGAATGTTATAAAACAAATCACGGATCACAAATGTTGTTCCAACAGGACAGCCGGCTTCATCAAAGTACTTTTCCTCGCCGCCTTCAATGAAATAATTTGTTCCGGTTTCCTCATCTTTATTTCTGGTAATCAGCTGCAGTCTTGAAACGGCGCAAATTGAAGCAAGTGCCTCTCCTCTGAATCCGAGCGTTGATATTTTGCCAAGATCGGATTCAACTTTTACCTTGCTTGTGGCATGACGGAGAAACGCCGTTTTTACGTCCTCGCGCATAATGCCGCAGCCGTCGTCGGTAACACGCATGAAAGTAGTGCCTCCGTTTTTTATTTCAACGGTAATATTCTTCGCTCCCGCGTCAATTGCATTTTCAACGAGTTCCTTTATTACAGAAGCAGGTCTTTCGACCACCTCGCCTGCCGCAATCAGCTCGGCAACATGCTTGTCAAGTACATTAATTACTCCCACGGTGTCACCTCCTTATTATTTTAAATCATATTTTTTAGTTCATAAAGCAAATTCATTGCTTCAATAGGTGTTAGCGTATTTAAATCTACGCTTTTAATTTTATCAATAACAGGACTTTGAGCTGCTCCGAGCAAAGAAAGCTGAGGTTCATCGTCAACAACGGGAACCTTTTTAGGCAGCTCGCTTTTACCTCCCTCAAGGTCGGCAAGAATCTCCTTTGCCCTGCTGATGATTGAATTTGGAACTCCGGCAAGCTTTGCAACTTCGATTCCGTAGCTGTCATCAGCTCCGCCGGGAATGATTCTGCGCAAAAACGTGATATCATCTCCGCGCTTTTTAACCGCAATACTGTAGTTCTTTACTCCGTCGAGCAAGTCCTCCATTACGGTAAGTTCATGATAGTGAGTAGCAAACAGAGTTTTTGCTCCGAGCTTCTTTTTGTCGGCGCAGTATTCAAGCACAGCTCTCGCAATGCTCATTCCGTCAAAGGTTGAAGTACCTCTGCCGATTTCATCAAGAATCAAAAGGCTTCGTGAAGTGGCGTTTTTAACGATGTTAGCGACCTCGTTCATCTCAACCATAAAGGTTGACTGACCCGACGCCAAATCATCCGATGCGCCTACTCTTGTGAATATGCTGTCTACAATTCCGATTTTTGCGTATGAAGCCGGAACAAAGCTGCCCATCTGAGCAAGCAAGACAATCAGAGCAATCTGGCGCATATATGTTGACTTACCTGCCATATTTGGACCGGTAATTATCGCTACACGTTCGCCCTTGTTATCGAGATTAACGTCATTCGGAACAAAGGGAGCGTCCTTCAAAAGCGCTTCCACAACAGGATGTCTTGAATCCTTAATCACTATCGAGCCCGACTGATTGACCTCCGGTCGTACATATCGGTTATCAGACGCAACATTGGCGAATGAAACCAAAACATCGAGTGTTGCAATAGCTTTTGCGGTCTTTTGAATACGTTCAAGGTTGTCCGCAACAGTTGTACGCACGCTGTCAAAAATTGCGTATTCCATCGCGACCGAGCGATCCTTCGCTCCCAAAATTCTGGATTCTATCTCTTTTAAATCAGGAGTGATATACCGCTCGCAGTTTGTTAATGTCTGCTTGCGAATATAGTTTTCGGGAACCTGGGATTTATATGAGTTTGTTACCTCAATAAAGTAACCGAATACCTTGTTGTATCCGACCTTTAATTTAGGGATTCCCGTTTTTTCCCTTTCCTCGGCTTCGATTTGAGCAAGTATGTATTTTGAATTATTCATATCTGAGGTAACGGTGTCAAGCTCGGCGTTATAGCCCTGCTTAATCATTCCGCCCTCTCTTACTGTAAACGGCGGTTCCTCAATAATCGCCGAATCAATCAGATTATGAATATCTTCGAGCATATCTAAATTTTTAAATACAAGCTTTAAATGAGACGAGCGGCATCCGGCAATAAGATTTGCAATACTCGGAAGATTAGTGATTGCCGAGCAAAGCGAACGTAAATCCCTCGCATTTGCCGAGCCGTAAACGATTCTTGTCATCAGACGTTCAATATCAAATATACCGCTGAGATTGTCGGTGATTTCGAGCCTTAACATATTATCGTTAACAAGCTCCTCAACCGCCGACTGCCGGTTATTGATAGTTGAAATATTCATCAGCGGATGTTCAAGCCATGAGCGGATAAGACGTTTACCCATCGCGGTTTGTAAACCTCAATATGACTGATTCGTTCAAGTCCCGTCATCTGAGTTTCTTTGAGGTAGTTTATCAGCGCGCCGATTGTACAAATCACAACGGGCATATTATCAACCGTCTCCGCGTCGGATTTAAACTGCATATCAACCGTCTTTTTGCACAGCGAATAGTCAAATCTCTCATCCTCGAGCATTTCAACGCCTGAGGAAAGCTTGTTTTTAATAAACGACGGCAGGGCTTTTATTTTTACAACCTCTCCGCCAATAAGTATTTCGCGCGGGTTATAGCTTGCAAGCTGGTTTGTGAGAATACTTACCGAATCCTTGCCGGAAATTTCGGTAGCATATAATTCTCCTGTAGAAATATCACAGAAACAAAGACCGATTTTCTTTCCGTCTGAATAAAGACAACTGATGTAGTTGTTCTTTCCTTCCTCGAGCATACTCTGCTCCATTACGGTTCCGGGAGTGATTACACGGTCTGCTCACAAATCGCAACCTTATAGCCCTTTGCTACAAGTCTTGCAATATAACCCTCGCAGCTGTGGAAAGGAACGCCGCACATAGGAGCGCGTTCTTCCTGACCGCAGTCACGGCCGGTGAGTGTGAGTTCAAGCTCTCTTGAGGCGATTTTTGCGTCCTCATAGAACATTTCGTAGAAATCTCCGAGACGGTAAAACAAGATACAATCCTTGTTTGCTTCTTTAATTTTAAAATACTGTTTCATCATCGGAGACAGCTCCGCCATTGCTCACCCACACCTTTCCTGAAAATTTTTAGAATAATCAGCCGCAGCCGCCGCAAGTGCTGCAGCTACCGCTGCATGATTCATTATAATCGGCAATTTCGGGATCGATTCCCTCGGCTGACTGCTGAACAATAGCCATTACTCTGTTGAGTACCTTGTCAAATGCTTCCTTTGCTTCGTTGTAGGCGAGCATGTTTTCATTTGACATAATCCGAGAGTAAACCTCTCTCATCTCTTTATTTAAAGCAGTGAGCTTCTCCTGATCTCTGTCTTTTTTTGAAGCTTCATCGTTGATCTGCATTCTTTTTAAATTGAATTCGCCGATATATTTTTGAAGCTCCGTATCTGCGTCAGCCTTAGCCTGAACCTTGTGAAGATTGATAAATGATTCTTCCTTTTGAATTGCTCTGCCGAGCTCTCTTGCCTGTTCTATGATATCCATTTTATATTCCTCCGTTTTCAATTTTGCCCTTTAATATCCAGTTACGCGCTCTGGTTATTTTTACATCTTGGAACGTGCCGATAAGACTTTGGTCTCCGTCAAGCTCCACAATTATATTTCCGCTTGTTCTGCCGTTTAATTCACCTGTTTTTTCTTTTACGCTCTCAATCAGTACCTTTTCGGTCTGGCCAACCATAGACGAGCAGCGTTTTGCGGCAATTTCCTCCTGAACGTCAAGCAGCTCTCTGAACCATTTTGACTTCTCCTCGGCGGAAATCGGATCTTCCATCTTCTCGGCGGGAGTACCCTTGCGCGGTGAGAAGATAAACGTAAATAATGATGTAAACTCAACCTCGCGGATAAGCGATAGCGTTTGCTTAAAGTCCTCGTATGTTTCACCCGGGAAACCTACGATAATATCGCTCGTGAGTGAAAGACCGTCAATTTTCTCCTTGGCGTAATTAATAATATCAAGGTACCTTTTGCGGTCGTAGTGCCTGTTCATAGCCTTTAAAACCCTGTCCGAACCGCTCTGGAAAGGTAGGTGAAGATGTTTGCTTATATGTTTGCTGTCGGCAATCGCGTCAATCAGCTCTTTTGAGCAGTCCTTTGGGTGCGAGGTCATAAACCGCAGCCAGTAGTCGCCGTCAATCGCGTCAATTTCGGAAATGAGCTGAGCAAAGCTGACCGGGTTTTCAAGAGTCTTTCCGTACGAGTTAACATTCTGACCAAGCAAAGTTATATCCTTGTAGCCCTGCTGAATCATGTTTCTCGCCTCGGATACAATCACATCCCTGTCGCGGCTTCTCTCACGTCCGCGGACATACGGAACAATGCAGTATGTACAGAAGTTGTTGCAGCCGTACATAATTGGAAGCCATCCCTTGAAATCGCCGTCGCGGCGAACGGGAAATCCTTCGTATATTTTTTTGTCGTCATTTCCGCGCTCAAAAACACGTTTGCCGTTAACAAGCGAATTGTACATCAGCTCGGGAAAATGATGGAGCGAATGTGTTCCGAACACAAGTCCAACAAACGGGAAGCTGTTATATATCCTGTTTGCAACGTGCTCCTGCTCCATCATACATCCGCATAGCGCAATTAATATTTGCGGATGCTTCCGCTTTAAATTCTTTAACGCGCCAACATTACCGAAAACCCTGTCCTCCGCGTGTTCGCGGACAGCGCAGGTATTGAAAAGAATAAAATCCGCGTTATCGGGTTCATCTGTAAAACCAAAGCCCGATTTCATCAGCATGCCCTTGATTTTTTCACTGTCAGCCACATTTTGCTGGCAGCCGTAGGTTCTGATAAATGCAAGCGGTTTGTCGCCGCGCTTGCGGATTTCCATTATTTCGGCAATAAGCTGCATATATTCATATTGAGATTCAGACAGTTTATCAGCCTTGATTATTGCATCAGCCAAATAAACGCCTCCTTACCCATTCTATATATTAACTTCTTTAGTATACCACAAAAGAAAACGCATTTCAATATTTTATTTGCACTAAATACCAATATTTTGATTTTTAAGGTTTGATTGGGGTATAATATCCACCATATGTTGTGGGAATCTGCCCGACAATGACGGATTGCGCAAGCTCAAAGTCGGTGTCAAATGTGATTTCCCTGTCAAAATCCACCGAAGCTGTAACTATTTTTGAAGTAACAACAAGCCTTATGTGATGAATAGTCTGATTCATACCCGCGCTCTCAAAGCTGCTTTCTATCCTTGAATTAAAGCTGCCGGTAAGGCAAAATGTAAGCTTGATATCAGGTCCGCTGTTTGAAATCAGAGTGAGCCCCGTAAAAGCGCCCAAAGGAACATACATCGCGCTGTGCTTGATTTTAACTATTTCATCCTGCGCGGTTTTTGTTATTTCCGCCTTGACGCGGTTTATTGTTGCGGAATCGGTTTCAATCGACTTGACGTTCCCCGAATTATCACGCTTGATTGAAGCCAAATCGCCGTAACCGAGCTTCATTTCACTCAGCTTCTTTTCAACCGCGTCGCAAAGCGCTTCTGTTGTTATTCGCTGAGCAAAATTAGGAATATAGTTTTGTCCGAAAACCGAAGCCTTATGTTCAAAGCAATGGACAGCGTAAATAAAAATCAGCGTCAAGGCTGCGGCTATCCAGAATTTCTTTCTGAGCAGCAGCGGCTTTTTTCGTCTGTAAAGCAAAAAAACACCCCTCATACATTGTATACGAGAGGTGATTTAAAGTGAAAATTATTCTTCTGTTTCGTCAGCTTCGCAGCCGTTGCAACCCTCGCAGTCGAGGTCGCACTCGCTGAAATCATCCTCAGCGAAAAGATCGGAAAAATCAAATTCAAGAAGCTCGCCGCAGTTGGGACATTCGATTTCGCCTTCAAGGAGAACATCTTCGGAAACGTTGATTTTTTCACCGCATGAGCCGCAGGTTACCTCATAAAAAGGGTTCTCCTCGTCCTCAAAGTCATCAAAATCATCGTCGTAAAAGTCGTCCTCGATCTCAGCATCGTCATAAAGCTCTGACTCAACCTCTGCAAGATCCTGATCGATTTCATCGACCTGCTCGCTGAGCTCGTCGTAAAGCTCCTCCATGTCTGTGAGATCGTAAGCGATATCGTCAAGCAAATCAACAATAGCGTTAATTACCTTAACCTCGGGCTTTTTTGAATCAAGCGCAAGGCCCTCGGCAAGTCCTTTGATATAAGCGATTTTTTCAGTATTATTCATTAGTTACTCCTATGATTATGCTCTGCCCATGTATTCGCCTGTTCTTGTATCGATCTGGATTACTTCACCCTCATCGATGAACAGCGGAACCTTAATCTCTGCTCCTGTTTCAAGAGTAGCGGGCTTTGTTGCGTTTGTAGCTGTGTCGCCCTTGAAACCGGGATCGGTCTTTGTAACCTGAAGCTCAACAAAGTTAGGCGGCTCAACACCGAATACATTGCCCTTGTAAGAAAGAACCTTACATACCATGTTCTCTTTTACAAACTTGAAGTTGTCGCCGAGAACGTTCTTGTTGATGGGAAGCTGCTCCCATGTTTCTGTATCCATAAAGTAATAGAGGTCGCCGTCAGAATAGCTGTACTCCATGTCCTTTCTCTCGATAAAAGCAGTAGGATACTTATCGTTAGGGTTAAAGGTTTTTTCAACAACCGCACCTGTAATAACATTTCTAATCTTTGTTCTTACAAAAGCAGCGCCCTTACCCGGCTTTACGTGCTGGAATTCGATGATTGATACAACCTGACCGTCCATTTCAAATGTAACGCCGTTTCTGAAATCACCTGCTGAAATCATTGTAATTACCTCCTGATATTTCTTTTACAGCATTATTAATTGCGCTGTATATCCATTAAAATACATTATACATAATTTTGCACTAAAATGCAAGACCTAAATAATAATAAGCTCTTT
>OMXW01000072.1 GCA_900315085.1 uncultured Eubacteriales bacterium | reverse complement strand
CCGTTGCCGCGAAGCGCCATGCCGAGTACCTCGGTGAGGCAGTTCATTGAGTTTGCGGTATACATTCCCGAACATGAGCCGCAGCTCGGGCATACCTTGTGCTCGTATTCGAGCAGCTCGGCGTCTGTGATTTTTCCTGAATTATATGAGCCTACAGCCTCAAACATACTTGAAAGACTGGTTTTTGCTCCCTTTACCCTGCCTGCGAGCATTGGGCCGCCGCTTACAAAGATACAGGGAATATTAAGTCTTGCGGCTGCCATAAGCAAACCGGGTACGTTTTTATCGCAGTTCGGAATCATTACAAGTGCGTCAAATGCGTGTGCCATTGCCATTGCCTCGGTTGAATCGGCAATCAGATCGCGTGTTACAAGGGAATACTTCATTCCCTGATGTCCCATCGCTATACCGTCGCAAACAGCTATTGCGGGAAATACTATGGGGTTTCCGCCTGCCATGGCTACGCCTGTTTTTACAGCCTCTACTATTTTGTCAATGTTCATGTGCCCCGGGACAATCTCGTTGTAGGAGCTTACGATACCGATCATCGGCTTGCTTATCTCCTCGTCGGTCATTCCCAGTGCGTGCAGCAGTGAACGCTGCGGTGCGCATTGTACGCCTTTTCTTACCGCGTCACTTCTCACAGGAATCATTCCTTTCGTTTTTTACAATAGTAAAAGAAAAAGTCAGCCTACGTTTTACATAGGCTGACAAAAGCTTTTATTTTACTTTCTCATAGAAAACATCGAGGAACAATTCGTAGAACTGCTCTTCCTTGACGTAGTTTGCTGCGTTATTACCCTGCTTTTCAACCGTTACCGGAACGCTTTTCATTTGAATTGCCATTTTCTTGTTGAGGATAAACTCTGTTGCAAGATAGGTGATTCTGTTGGCATTCAGGTTGGTAAATGAGTACGGCTTTGACGCGTTGAATACGTTTATCGGAACTCCGATATCACTCTTTGTCTGATTAATAAATTTTGAAATAAAAGAATTAAGGTAAACCTTTTGGCGTTCGTTACGCTTTAGGTTTGCGTTAACACTTTCCATGTCTCTTCTTTGTACAAACAAAAGAGCGTCTTCTCCATCAAGGTGATATTTTTGACCTTTTTCAAATATGCTGATAGTTTCGGGCGATGTGACGTCTACTCCCCCGATGCTGTCGTTGAGCTCGGGTACGCCTTCCATTTTCAGCGCAAAATATGAGCTTATGGGAACGTTATAGAAAAGTGAACGTACAGCGGACATAGTATTTACACAGCTGGTGTCTCCGCCGTCGCCGTACGCGAACGAAAGCGCGATCTGCATTTTCTCGGTACCTGAGTAACCGCCTGAAGATGAGAATACCTTTACATCGGTGATGATATCACGTGGAACGTTAATTATTGTCACCTTGGATTTGGCGCTGTCAATTGCCGCGATTGCGATTACGTCCGCCTGACCGTTTGCTCCGATTCCGTCAGTTCCGAGGCCGTTGTTTCTATCAATACCCAAAAACATCATATTAATTATGTCGTCTTTGTATTTATACTTGCCGTTTTTGTAGTAGATGTATCGACCGTCGTCTACAGTCTCTACATTCTTTGGCGCTTCAATTTTTACCTTGTCGGGTTTCATTTCATTCTTACCCGTATGATAAAGTACAGCAATACTGCCGGCAGTGATTATTGCCGCAAGCAAAAGGATGATTCCAACGATAAGCAGAACTTTTTTGATTATCTTTTTCCTTTTGCTTCTGTGATGCCTTTTGCGGGATTTTCCGCTTTTTGAGGAATGATGATGACGGTGTCCCGACGATGTTATTATTTTTGCAGGCTCCTCCGATACTCTTGAAAGTATTGTTTCATTATCTGCAGAGGATTTCTGCGCGCCAACCTCTGAAATATTGTCAGAGACTATTTTATCTCTGTTTTTTTCTGATTCTGACAAATTTAATCCTCCTGAGCAAAAAAATAAAGAGAGTGGTGAACCCCACCCTCTTTATTAACCGCAATTTAATTATTTCTTAGATGTCTTCTTTGCAACAACAACTGCTGAAGCAAGTGCAAGAGCAACTACTGAAAGAACTGCAAATGTTACAACATCGTTCGAACCTGTCTGAGGTGACTTTGAACCGTTGTCAACATGGCTTCCCTTGTCTGAAGGTGAAGACTTCTTCTCGGTAGGAGCCTCAGTAGGAGTTACGCCCTTCTTCTTGAATGTGGGTTTGAGTGTAGCGTCGCTTGATACTGTAAGTACAGCGTCGGGATCGCTGAGGTCGCCTGTTACATTGCCGCCGTCAACTACCCAGCCGTCAAACTCAAATCCGTCATCGGGAATAGCGTGAACTTTAATCTTCTGGTTGCCGTCTTCGTCGATTTCCGACTCATATTCAAATGTTGCAGAACCACCATCAGTGGGATCAATTTTGATATTGTAATTGCCCTTTGTAGGTGCGGGGCTGTTAACTGATTCCGCAAAAGCAGGAACAATTGACAGCGATAAAATTAAAACTGCTGCAAGAATTGAGATTACCTTTTTCATGATAATTCCTCCCATAGATTTTTGTTATTTAAATACCCTTTAAAATAACCTAACATTATTTTATCATAATATGCTTGTTTTGTAAAGAAAATGTTTTTGTATGAATCACCAAAATATTATGCTTATCACGCATTATAAGCAGCAACACTAACAAAAACTAATTAGATTTCTGTAATTCCGTCTGTTTGGTGAGTTTTCCAACCACAAGATATCGTCCCTCGCCGGAATTTACACATGTGCTCAAAACAACAATTTTATCATTGGTTGTTAAGGTTTCACCCGCTCTGACGTTTTTTGTTACCGAGCGAGGATTTATTATTTCATCAATGAACGATTGGTAGGATTTGTCATTGCTGAAATTAAAGGAGTTCATTATGTGCCTGTCGTCGTACTCAAACGCGGAAATTATTGTATAGTCAAGCTGCCTGTCATTGGTGTAGATCGTCATGCTCTTGTTTTTCTTGAAAAACGAAGGATCCGCAAATCTGTAAATAGTCGCGAACATTGAGCCGTCAAGCATATTGTGTCCGTAAAGCAACGTTACCCTGTCCTGAAAATTGCGTCTGTTGCACAGCTGTGAATAGATTGAGCCTGCAAATGCGTAGTTGCCGTCTAAATCATGGTCAAGATAAAAGTTATCGTTTGTGGGACTTTGAATTACCGGATAATCTACGTTTGTGTTGGGAATTTTTATCCAGCCGTAGATATCGGGGTTTCTGTCGGTTAATCCCTTAAAGTCTATCGGATTTTTGGGCAGTGCCTTTGTGGGATTTGTTTTATCCTCTTTTCCGTTATTCTCAGATGATTTTTCGGTTGAATCGGTTGCATTGTTCGCGTAGGAGCTTGCAACCGAGTTGTATTTTTCCTTTGATCTCTGATTATTATAATTCTTGAAAAGAATAAATCCCACAATTCCGATAAGCGCCGCCGCAAGCAGCGCGATTATTACCGTTACTAACCTTTTGCTTTTCATATATTCGCCCTTACTTGTTTTTCTTTATGTAGATAAAGTACGCAACTCCTGCAACTGCTACGATTCCGATAACTACTCCAAAGAGCACAAAGGTGCCGTTGCCCTCGTTTGTCGGGATTGAGCCGTTGGCGTTATTAGCGCCGTCTGTTGTGGCGGAATCGGAAGTCGCGGAGTCTGCAGTTGAAGCGGAGTCGGGGGTTGAATCCTTTTTATCGGATACTGCTTTTACCGACGAAAACACGGAAATTGAGTTATCCCCGATTGTGCCCGATACCGACTTGCCGTTGACGGTGATTTTTAAATCAGTTTCGGAAAGCTCATACGCTTCCTCTACAGACATATCCACCTCAACGCCGTATTCCTTGCCCTCGGCAAATGTGCCCTTGAACGGCTCGAGGATTTCGTCGGCGTTCAACCATACCGCGTTTGTCACCTTCACGCCCTCGGCGTCTACGCTGACTACAGGTTTTTCCGCAGCCGATTCGCCCGCCT
This sequence comes from uncultured Eubacteriales bacterium, assembly GCA_900315085.1. Classification (GTDB taxonomy): domain Bacteria; phylum Bacillota; class Clostridia; order Oscillospirales; family Acutalibacteraceae; genus Ruminococcoides. Next base: position 6,870 of record OMXW01000072.1, on the reverse strand, counting down.
TTGGAGCTTCGACGGTAATGTTTATCTCTTTGATGCTTTTGTCCGCGGCAAATACGGGCGTCAGTGAGGTGAGCGTAACTATTGCCGCTGCCGCTATTCCTGTTAATAATCTTTTCATTTAACTTTCCTTCTTTGATATTATTCAGCCGTTGTGACGGTCTGCATTTTAAATGCTCCGACCGCATCCGAGGCAGGCTCTGTTACGGTTACCACGCATGTGGCAGTTTTTCCGTTGAATGTTTTTACGGTGATTACCGCTCTGCCTGCAGATACGGCTGTGATTTTGCCTTTGGAGTCCACAGTGGCAACTCTTGTATTGCCTGAGGTGATGGTAGTTCCTGCGCTTGCGCAGTTTTCGCCGATATCAGCTGTGAGCGCAAAGGTTTTACCCTTTTCTATCTCTACGTTCTGTACATTTAAGGTGATGGAATCAGGAGCGCGCTTTACGGTCACTGTTGCGGTTGCGGTTACTCCGTTGTAGGTCTTTGCTGTGATTGTTACCGTGCCCTCAGACTTTGCGGTGAGCTCAGCCTTATTCGCCTCGCCCTTTTTAACGCTTACAATGTTTGAGTTGCTGCTGCTCCACTTGATTGTGGGTGCGCTTGCGTATGAGCCGCTGTTTGTTGACTCATAAATTGTGAATACCTCGCCTAAACCCATTTCAAGATTTAAAGCCGAAAGCTTCATGCTGTTTGGAGCGTTCTTAACGGTGATGTTAGCGCTTGCGGTTTTGCCGTTGTAGAGCTTGATCGTTACCTTTGCGGTGCCTGTTCCGACCGCGGTAAGCTCAGCCTTGTTACCGCTGCCCTTCTTCACCTTTACCACATTTGTGTTGCTGCTTGACCAAACGAGGTTCGTCGCGTTTGCGTATGTACCGCTCGGTGTGTTCTCGCTGACCGTCAGTGTTTCTCCTACTCCGAGCGTAGCAGACGAGATACTGAGATTTACCTTTGAGGGAGCAGGTTTAACGGTTACCTTGGCTTTTGCGCTTACTCCGTTGTACGCCTTAGCGGTTACATATGCCGTTCCGGGGGCAATTCCCTTTGATACGCCGCCCGAGGTTTTTGTTGTTACAATCTTTGAGTTGCTTGTGCTGTAATCGATCACGCTTGCCGCCTGGTCATCCGGAACGGAGGAGTTGAAGTCGAATTCTTCGCCTACTCCGAGAGTTACGCTTGTTGCATTGAGGCTGACCTTGGTTGGCGCTTTCTTAACCGTTACGGTTGCCTGAGCTGTTTTTCCGTTATAGGTTTTGATTGTGATTGTTGCAGTTCCGACGCTCTTGGCGGTAATTACCGCCTTATTGGTCGTCTGGATTTTGGTGACTGTTGCCACCTTGCTGTCGGAGCTTGACCACTTTAAATTTGCCGCGTTCGCGTAGGAGCCTGAGTTTGTGGTTTCAACGACCGTGTAGGTCTCTCCTATTCCCATTGTTCGGGAGGTAAAGTTGAGATTTACGCTCGACGGCGCTTTCTTGACCGTTACGGTACAGCTTGCGCTTACGCGCTTGTCACCGCTTACGGTTATTTTTGCGGTACCCGAGGATACGCCTGTTACCTTGCCGTTTTTATCGACTGTGGCTACCTTTGTGTTACTGCTCTTCCATGTGATATTCTTTGTATCGTTTGACAACAATCCGTAGCTTTCCTTTTCACCGAGAGAAAGCGTGTTGCGGTTTAGCTTAAGTTGATTGCAGGGCTTTGCCTTTACTACAACGCAGAAGGTTACGGGTCTGCCGCAGCCGCGGACCTCGGTGATTGCGTTAGCTTTACCGGCTGAGTGCCAGAACACGTTTGAGGTTCCGTTGCCGTAGTAGATTCCGATATGGTTGTAGCCGCTGCCGTAGTATTCGCCCTCGGTGCAGAACTGCCAGATTATGTCGCCTTTTTCAAGAAGCCCCGATCTGAGCATCGCGGATTTTGAGGTGAAGTAGTAACGGCTGATATCGTTGTCGCGATAAAGGCTTACCCAGCCGACCTCTGCCGGTATTAAGGATTTCTTTGAGCTTACGCTCTGCAAAACGTGCCATACAAAGCCTGTGCAGTTGAGCTGCGGAGTGGTTGTGGGCAGACCGTAGTTGCCCGATGCGTAGCGGCTGCTTCTGTCGCCGTTTGGCATTCGGTAGTCGTCCATTACGAACGGCGTACCTATATAATAGTTTGGATTGCTGCTCTTGTTATCGTGGTTCTTGAGCCAGTTGAGAAGATTGTTATAGTTTATTCCGAGAACATCTGTGTAGCCCTTTGTGCCCTTGTGCCAGCGGTCGGTTATGTTATCGGTAGTGGTGGGAACATAGTAGCTGCTTACGCTTACCTTGCAGGTTGCCTTGTGTCCCGACACCTTGTCCTGCGCGGTGATTGTTGCTGTGCCGCTGCCGTTGGCGGTTACAAAGCCGTTTATTGCCCTAACATCCGCAACGTTGGGATTGCTCGTGGAATAGACAACGTTATTTGACGCGGAATTGTCGGAATAATACTGGTTGAGGTCTACCGTGTCACCTATTGTGAGCGAAAGCGAGGTCGCGCTCAGCGTAAGCTTTTTTGTTGCTGCCGAAGCCGCCGGAAGCGCGGCGGAAAAAGCTGACAGCATCAACACAAGCGAGATTGCTATCGCGGTAGTTTTTTTAATTACAGCTGTTCTCATGATGTCCTCCGATAACCGTAATCGGTTCTTTATATAAATATACATTGTATATAATACCACAATATACGACGTAAATCAAGCGGATAAGGATAAGAAAAGACGATTTCTTACCTTTCGGAAGAAACCGTCGTTTGTTTTTATTGCGAAAAAAACCGGTGTATTGTTATTATCAACAAAAAGAATTTACCCAAAATGTGCAATTTGACCGCAACAAAATATTTGTATATTTTTTACCATAAGTTTTTCATAAAATAATAATTTTTTTGATTATTTTTGATGTTTTATGCTTGACTTTGCTCAAATTGGTGCTATAATTAAGTTAAGAGGTGACCGAAAATGCTCACACAAGAAAGATATCAGTCAATTTTAAGCATTATTAATGAACGAAATGCAGTTACTGTTGCTGAGCTTTCTCAGATGCTTGATACGTCGGAATCTACTATCAGACGCGACCTTAACGCGCTGAATGAGCTTGGCAAAATCAACAAGGTTTTCGGCGGCGCCACAGCCGTTGCTCAGGCCGAGGGTATGATTGAGGACACTGTTATTACCCGCGAAAAACTGATGAGCGAAGAAAAAACCGAAATTGCCAGATACTGCGCAACACTTATTAACAACACCGATTTTGTCTACATTGACGCGGGTACTACTACCTCGCGGCTGATTGACTTTATCGAAAACGATAAGGCTACTTATGTGACAAACGGAATCGTTCACGCACGAAAGCTGATTCAAAAGGGATTGAACGCCTACATGGTCGGCGGAAAGGTCAAGCCCGTTACCGAAGCCGTTGTCGGAGCCGAGGGCATTAATAATTTGAAAAATCTCAACTTTTCAAAGGCCTTCATGGGCACCAACGGAATCGATTTGCAATTGGGCTACACCACTCCCGACATTGAAGAAGCTATGATAAAGGAAATGGCGATCAATCAAAGCTACATGGCTTTTATTATTGCCGACCATACTAAATTCAGGCGTGTGTTCCCCGTAACATTTTCTCCGTTGACAAAATGCTGCATTATTACGGACGCACTGCCCGATACTAAGTATGCAAAAGAAACTATTATTAAGGAGGTAAAGAAGTGATTTACACGGTAACGCTTAATCCGTCAATCGATTATATTGTTCGGCTTGAAAAGTTCACGAGCGGCATTACTAACAGAACTACAAGCGAGGAATATTATTACGGCGGCAAGGGAATTAATGTTTCCTGCGTACTCGCGGAGCTTGATTTGGACAGCACGGCTTACGGCTTTGTTGCGGGCTTCACCGGGGACGCAATTGAAAAAGGTATCAGGAACGACCGAATCATTACCGATTTCATCAAGCTTAAGCACGGTATTTCAAGAATCAACATCAAGATCAAGGCGGGAGACGAAACAGAGATCAACTGTCAGGGTCCCCACATAACCGAGCAGGAGCTTGAAAGACTGCTTCAAAAGATTGACAGAATTTCAAACGGCGACACTTTGGTCATCGCGGGAAGTGTTCCCAACACAATGCCCGATGATATTTACGAAACAATGCTTGAGCGAATCAAGCTCAAAAAAGTCAGAATTGTTGTTGACGCCACAAAGAAGCTGCTTGTTAACTCGCTAAAGTATAAGCCGTTTTTGATTAAGCCTAACCGTCAGGCGGCGAGGGCGCTATGCTGATTGACGAGAACGGAAACAAACACAAGGCGGGCGTATTGAAGGAAAAGGTTATCAACACCGTCGGCTCGGGCGATTCGATGGTAGCGGGCTTTGTTGCAGGCTACATCAAAACCGAAGATTACGCCTACGCGCTTAAGCTCGGCAGCGTTTGCGGCAACGCCACCGCTTTCCTGAGCGGTCTTGCCACCAAGGAAAAGATTGAAGAGCTTTTGGAAAAATTTGATAAACTGAATCAGTAAATTAATATTGCTCAGCAATATAGCAATATAAATAATTAAAGGAGGAAAATTTATGCGTATTACCGATTTGCTTAAAAAGCAAGGCATTTCCCTTGGCGTTTCTCCAAGCGGAAAAAAGGACGCTATTGACAAGCTGGTTGCTCTGCATGAAAAATGCGGTAACCTAAAGGACGTGGCTACCTACAAGGAAGGTATCCTGGCTCGTGAACAGATGGGCACCACCGCGATAGGCATGGAGGTTGCTATCCCCCACGCAAAGAGTGAAGCCGTTAAGGCTCCGGCTCTTACCGCGATCACCGTTCCCAATGGCGTTGACTACGAGGCTCCCGACGGTCAGCCATGCAAGCTCATTTTCATGATTGCGGCTACTACCGACGGCGACGTTCATCTTGAGGTTCTGGCACGGCTTATGCAGATGCTCATGGATGAAAGCTTTACCGCTAAGCTTAAAGCGGCAAAAACTCCCGATGAATTTCTTAAGATCATTGACGACAAGGAAACCGAGAAATTCCCCGACGAGCCAAAGGCGGCTCCCGTACAAAAGAGCGGCTACAGAGTTCTTGCTGTTACCGCGTGTCCCACAGGTATTGCTCACACATATATGGCGGCTGAGGCTCTTGCCAAGGCAGGCGAGCAGATGGGTATTACGATTAAGGTTGAAACAAACGGCTCAGGCGGTGCAAAGAACATTTTGACCGCCGAAGAAATCGCAAACTGCGACGGTATTATCATTGCGGCTGACAAAAACGTTGAAACCGCGCGTTTTGACGGCAAGCCCGTTCTTTCAACAAAGGTTGCCGACGGTATTCACAAGCCCGAGGAGCTTATTAACAAGATCGTAAACGGCGAGGTCGGAATTTTCCACTCAGACAGAAAAGCAAGCGACACAAGCGCTTCTGCCGACGATGAAAGCTTTGGCAGAAAGCTATATAAACACCTTATGAACGGTGTATCACACATGCTTCCGTTCGTTGTAGCAGGCGGAATCTTTATCGCCATAGCATTCCTGATTGACTCCTTCGCCGGCGTTCCGCAGGACGACGGTTTCGGTACAGGTACTCCCGTATCGGCATGGTTCAAGAACATGGGCGGCGTTGCATTTGGCTTTATGCTTCCGATTTTGGCAGGCTTTATCGCGATGTCAATTGCTGACCGTCCCGGCTTACTTGTAGGTATTGTAGGCGGTATGCTTGCTGCTTCCGGTAATACGTTTGCAAACCCCGCAGCTCTTACAGGCGACGACGCTGTAAAGGCAGGCGTAGCTTCCGCTATCCCCTCAGGCTTCCTAGGCGCTCTGCTTGCAGGCTTCGTAGCAGGCTGGCTGCTCAAGATGCTTGAAAAAGCGTGCAACAACCTTCCCGCCGCGCTTGAAGGCATAAAACCGATCTTAATCTATCCTCTTGCCGGTCTGGGCATTGTAAGCGTTATGATGTGCGCAGTTAACCCGTTCATGGGAATTATCAACGACGGCATGAAGAACGCTGTTTCCTACATGGCATCCCAGCCCGCACTTCTTATCCCCGTATGTGCACTGCTTGCCGGCATGATGGCAATCGATATGGGCGGCCCGTTCAACAAGGCTGCATATGTAACCGCAACAGCTCTGCTGACCGGCGCATCCTCAGACCCCAACGATCCCGCGTTCAAAATAATGGCTGCCGTTATGATCGGCGGTATGGTTCCTCCGATTGCTATTGCTCTTTCAACAACTATCTTCCGCAACCGCTGGAGCTCGGATGAAAGAAAGAACGGTCCCGTTAACTACATCATGGGTCTGTCCTTCATCACCGAAGGCGCTATCCCCTACGCCGCAGGTCATCCGCTGCAGGTTATCCCGAGCTGCCTTGTTGGCTCTGCTGCCGCAGGCGCTCTCTCCGCATTATTCGGCTGCACACTCCGCGCTCCTCACGGCGGTATCTTTGTACTTCCGACCATCGGTCAGCCGCTGCTCTACTTCCTCGCTCTGATTATCGGTTCAATTGTAGGCATGCTGCTTCTGGCTGTTCTTAAAAAACCGGTTAAGGAATAATTTTACTAAGAAATAAGGGGCGGCCCGAGAGCTGCCCCATCAAGAAAAATATACTATAAAAATCGCAAAGGAGAAATGAATTATGGTATCCAAAAAAGTAACACTCGTTAATGCTCAGGGCTTCCACATGCGTCCTGCTTCCGTATTTGCTACAGCTATGGGCAAATACTCATCAAACGTAACAATCAAATTTAACGGCAGCGACTACAACGCTAAGAGCCTGCTCAACATTATTGCGGCTTGCATTAAGTGCGGCAGCGAAATCGAGCTGGTTTGCGACGGCCCCGACGAGAACGAAGCTCTT
>OMXW01000025.1 GCA_900315085.1 uncultured Eubacteriales bacterium | reverse complement strand
GCGAGAGAAGGTTTCAGCCAGCGCGCCCGAGATTTTGTTTGTCTGAACGCCGCCCATTCCGATAGCCGCAAAAATGCAGAACACGGAAGCAAAATACGCAAGCCACTTCCATTTAAGACCGTAGGCTATGTAGTAGAACGCGCCGCCTGCGAGGTTGCCCTTGCTGTCCTTTTTGCGGAAGTACAGACCGAGTACATTCTCCGAATAGTTTGTTACCATGCCGAAAAACGCGGAAATCCACATCCACAGCACCGCGCCGGGGCCGCCTGTCAGGATTGCCGCCACAACGCCGACGATGTTACCCGTTCCTACGGTTCCCGAAATAGCGGTTGAGAACGCCTCAAACTGAGAAATTGAATTAACTCTGTCCGCCTGCCTCTTTTTGCCGACGCTTTTGATGGTGGGCACGATTGTTGTATTGAGCGAGTCGCCGAACTTGCGCACCTGAAGAACGCGGGTTCGGATTGTCAGGAGCAGACCCGTACCCAAAATCATGATGATCGTAGGCCAGCCCCAGACGTAGCTGTTAAGAACGTCGTTGACGTCCTTGATTCCGGATAGAATACTATCCCACATTGGTTTTCTCCCCTTTATAAATTTGTAAATAATATTCATTTTATTATATCATGCTCATACCTGAACATGTCAATAGTTTACTGGAAAAATACTCAAAATATTACCGTTTGTTTTCTTTTTTTGCGCGCAAAAAACAGCAGTCGCCTTTTTGGTGACTGCTGTTCCTTTGTTTTTATTACAGCTCGGTGCAGAATTCTACCTTTTTGCCCTCGAGAATCATGTTAGTTGTGCGAACCGCGCACATCTTGCCGCACATTGAGCAGGTGTGACGGTCTGCAGGCGGAGTGCTCTCAAAGTACTCTCTTGCCTTTTCGGGATCGAGCGCAACCTTGAACATGTCCTCCCACTCAACCTTGTGGCGCGCGTCAGCCATTGCGTTGTCGCGGTCGCGTGCATGGGGAACTCCCTTTGCTATATCAGCCGCGTGAGCCGCGATTCGGCTTGCGATAATGCCCTCCTTAACGTCGCTTAAATCGGGCAGGCGAAGATGCTCGGCAGGGGTAACGTAGCAGAGGAAATCCGCTCCGCCTGCTGCGGCGATTGCTCCGCCGATTGCCGAGGTGATGTGGTCGTAACCGGGTGCGATATCGGTTACAAGAGGTCCGAGAACATAGAACGGCGCGTTGTGGCAGATGCGCTTCTGGAGCTTCATGTTCGCTTCGATCTCGTTCATCGCCATGTGGCCGGGTCCCTCGACCATTACCTGAACGTCCTTTGCCCATGCGCGTTCGGTAAGAGCGCCGAGCTCTATAAGCTCGCTGATTTGTCCGGCGTCGGTGCTGTCGTCGATACAGCCGGGACGGAGCGCGTCTCCGAGGCTGATTGTAACGTCAAATTCTCGCAGGATCTCAAGCACGTCGTCGTAGAACTCATAGAACGGGTTTTCGTTGCCTGTCATCATCATCCACGCAAACAGCAGTGAGCCTCCGCGCGATACGATGTTCATTTTGCGCTTGTCGCGCATGAACGCCTCAACCGCGCGGCGGTTGATTCCGGCGTGTATCGTCATGAAGTCAACGCCCTCCTCGGCGTGAGCGCGGACAACTCTGAGAAAGTCCTGAGCGGTGATATCGAGCAAATCCTTTTCAAGGTATCCGATTGCGTCGTACATCGGCACGGTGCCTATCATCGCGGGTGATTTTGCGATAAGCTCGCGGCGGAAGGTGTTTGTTTTGCCGTAGTTGCTCAAATCCATGATCGCTTCCGCGCCGAATTTTATTGCCATGTCAACCTTCTGCATTTCAACCGTATAGTCCTTGCAGTCGCCCGAGATACCGAGGTTTACGTTGATTTTTGTGCGCAGTCCCATACCGATACCCTCGGGGGAAATTGAGGTGTGTCTTACGTTGCAGGGGATCGCGACAACGCCTTTAGCAACAAGCTCTCTGAGCTTTTCTGGCTCCATATACTCCTTTTGAGCTACTGCTTCCATTTCGGGTGTGATTATGCCTTTTTTGGCGGCTTCCATCTGTGTATTGTATTCTCTCATTTTTATTGTCCTTTCAGTCAGATATTTTAATTTGCGAATTCTCCGCTTATGCAAAACGCGTGGTTCATAGGGCCGCTGCCCTGTCCGAGGTTGAGCATTGCGCCCAAAGCGCCCGAGATATAGTCCTTTGCCCTTTGCACGGCGGTTTCAAGGTCATATCCCTTTGCAAGATTTGAAGCTATCGCGCTTGACAGCGTGCAGCCTGTGCCATGGGTGTTGGGGTTGTTTATCCTCTTACCTCTGAACCAGTTTACTTTTCCGTTTGACACAAGCAGGTCGTTTGCGTCGCTTACGCTGTGTCCGCCCTTTAGCAGTACCGCGCAGCCGAATTTTTCATTGATCAGCCTTGCTGCGGTTTCCATTTCGCTCTCGGTTTTTATCTCTGTCTGCGACAAAACCTGAGCCTCGGGGATGTTAGGCGTAACCAGAGCCGCAAGCGGCAAAAGCTCTTTTTCAAGCGTTTCCACCGCGTCGGTTTTCATCAGCCTCGCTTCGCTTGTTGATACCATTACCGGGTCTACAACTATGTTTTTTGCCTGATAAAACCTCAGGCGGTCGGCAATCACGCCAATTAATGCGGAGCTTGATACCATGCCGATTTTTACCGCGTCGGGGAATATATCTCCGAATACCGCGTCAAGCTGCTGTTTGAGGAAGTCGGGCGTTGACTCCTGAATTCCGAATACGCCGGTTGTGTTTTGTGCCGTTAGAGCCGTTATTGCGGTCATGGCATAAACACCGTTCATCGTCATCGTTTTGATATCTGCCTGAATACCGGCGCCTCCGCAGGAATCGCTTCCCGCGATTGATAATGCAGTTTTCATGTGATTCTCCTTTGCGCATTATTTTTGTATAGCGACGTAAGGTGGTGCCCCCAATCCGCCGCTTTTGGTTATTTATTTATGAGCCTTTCCGCTTTTTCTCTGAGGAGTGCGGAGGCGTTTTTTATATTCTCAGCCGAGAACACAGCCGATACGACAGCTATTCCGCTAAGTCCGCGGCAGTTTACTTCATCGACGTTTTCAAGGGTTATTCCGCCGATTGCCACGGCTGGGATATTTACCGAGGATGTGATTTCCTCAAGCTGAGCGTTAGTGATCCTGATTGCGTTTCTCTTTGTGGGCGAGGGAAAAACCGCGCCTACTCCGATGTAATCCGCTCCCGATTTTTCCGCGTTCTGAGCCTGCTCAACGGTCTTTGCGGTGGCGCCGATGATGAAGTCATCGCCTGCGATTTCTCGGATTTTTTCGACGGGCGCGTCCTCGATTCCGACGTGAACGCCGTCCGCGCCGACTTTCAGCGCGACGTTGTAATTGTCGTTTATTATCAGGGGAATTCCCTTTTCGTGACAGAGCACGCAGATTTTTTCAGCCTCACGGATGAATTCATCCTCCGAGAGATTTTTCTCCCTGAGCTGAACTATTGTAACTCCGCCGTCGATCGCGTCGCTGATTTGCTCATAAAGCGACTGTCTGCCGACCCACGCGCGGTCGGTGACGGCGTACAGGCGGAGCATGTTTTTATTGAATTTCATATTTTACTCCGAAAATGTTTTTATATATTCAAGAGGGCTTTCACAGCGCATAAAGCCGCTCATTACGCACGCGCCGGAGGCTCCTGCGGCTATAACGCTCTTATAATTTTGAGGTGAAATACCGCCTATTGCGTAAACCGGAATCTCCGCACGAGCACAGACCTCCGATAAAAATTCAAGCCCTCTGCCCTTTATTCCGCGCTTGCAGTCGGTTTCAAAAATGTGACCTGCAAAGACGTAGGTACAGCCGATTATTTGCGCTTCGATTACGTCCTCAACGCTGTGGCAGGAGGTTCCGAGCGCTTTAAAATTTCCGCGCTGTGAGGCGGTCAGCTCCCTGAGCTTTGGCAGTGGCAGGTGGAGCGAATCGGCTCCGAGCTCAGCGGCAACATCTGAAAAGTTATGCAAAATGAGCCGCGTTCCGCTTTGCTCACAAATTATCTTTGCCTGCCGCGCAAGCCGTAAATATTCTTCACCGCTCAAATCCTTTTCCCTGAGCACAACCGCTCCGGGCTTTGCCTCGGCGATTTTTTTAAGCCGAACCAAAAAATCCTCAGCGCACAGCCTGCGGTTTGTTACGCAAATCAGCTCAGACATACAGGTAGTCGTTCAGGACGGGCTGTAAGCCTTCGCCGCGGATGTCGGTGTACATCTTGTCAAGGCTGCGGCTGTCGTCGATTTCAAACTGCTCGTCGCCCTGCGCCGCGTCCGTCTCCTTTCCGCTGTACTTGCTTTCGTGGTCGCCGATTCCCGTTGAAACGCCTGCCGAAACCTTTGTGGCGGCAATTTTCACTATTCCGTTGCGGAATGACGCGCTCTCCCTTGAGGATACCGTGATTCCCGCGAACGGCAGGAAAATACGATAGGCACAGATAATCTGGCACAGTCGGCTCTCGCTGACGTCAAGAGGATTGATTTTGTCGTTGTTGATGATCGGTCTTAGTCTGGGGCAGGAAAGCGAGATTTCGGCGTACGGGTATTTGCGCTGAAGGTAATAGGCGTGGAGCGCGGTTGCGAGCGCGTCCTTTCTGAAATCGGAAAGTCCGAGCAGAGCCGAAAACGCAACTCCTCTCATGCCGCCCATAAGCGCGCGCTCCTGAGCGTCAAAGCGGTACGGCCATACGCGCTTGTGACCTGCAAGGTGGAGCGTTTCATATTTATCGGAGTCGTAGGTTTCCTGAAATACGGTGACGTAATCCGCTCCGCATTCATGCAGATAGCGGTACTCGTCGGTATTGACGGGGTAGATTTCAAGTCCGACCATGCGGAAATACTTTCTTGCCAGCTTGCACGCCTCGCCGATGTACTCAACATCGCTTTGCGACCTGCTCTCGCCCGTGAGAATCAGGATTTCCTCCATGCCGCTGTCCGCGATAACCTTCATCTCTCGCTCGATCTGCTCAAAGCTGAGCTTCATACGTCTGATTTTATTGTAGCAGTTAAAGCCGCAGTAAACGCAGTAGTTTTCGCAGTAATTGGCGATATACAGCGGCGTAAACAGATAGACCGTGTTGCCGAAGTGCTTGCTTGTTTCAAGTCTTGCGCGCTGAGCCATCTGTTCAAGGAACGGCTCGGCGGCAGGAGACAGCAAAGCCTTTAGCCCCTCAATTGAGCAGGTTTCGCTTTCAAGCGCCGCGGCAACGTCCTTTGCGGTATACTTTGTTTCGTCGTAGCTTTCCATCTGCGCTATGACCTTAGAGCGGACGTCGGAGTTGATCACCTCCATGCCCTCAAGGTACTCCATGTGATTTATGCGGCAGGACGGGTCGGTTTCAAGCCTGTGCTTTTTTTCAAGCGCGGCAGGCGACAGGTTTTCGTTGTCAATTAAAAATTGATTTTCCACTGTGCTCACCCTCAGTTATGCAAAAATCCCGTCAGAGGGTCGGAAGCGGAGGCTCCTCTTGTGAGGACTCTGCCAAGTCCCGAAAGATACGCCTTTCTTCCTGCTTCAACAGCCTGACGGAATGCCGCTGCCATTACGGGCAGGTCGCCTGCGGTGGCAAGGGCGGTGTTTGCCATGATTGCCGCCGCGCCCATTTCCATAGCCTCGCATGCCTGAGACGGTCTGCCGATTCCCGCGTCAACGATAATCGGCAAATCTATTTCATCAATCAATATCTGAATAAACTCCTTTGTGGCAAGTCCCTTGTTTGAGCCGATTGGAGAAGCGAGCGGCATAATTGTTGCCGCGCCGGCGTTAACGAGATCGCGCGCCACATTGAGGTCGGGGTACATGTAGGGCATTACAACAAAGCCCTCGTTTGCCAGAATTTCGGTCGCCTTGATTGTTTCCTGGTTGTCCGGCAGAAGATATTTTGCGTCACGCATAATTTCTACCTTTACAAAATTGCCGCAGCCGAGCTCCCGCGCAAGACGCGCGATTCTTACCGCTTCCTTGGCGTTTCTTGCGCCGCTGGTATTTGGCAGGAGCGTTACGTTGTCGGGGATGAAGTCAAGGATGTTTTCCCCTTCCTTTGTGTTAGCCCTGCGGACTGCCAGCGTGATGATCTGAGCGCCCGCGTATTCAATTGCCGCCTTGATCAGATTCAGAGAATATTTTCCCGAGCCGAGAATGAATCTTGAATCAAATTCATGGCCGCCGATAATTAGCTTATCGCTGTTCATACTATTTCCTTCTTTCGGTTAATCAGTTTTTCCTGCGAGGATACGCAGCACCGTATGCGCCTGGTGAGCCGCGCATAGCATTACTCTTGGAGCAAAAAGTCCGTCGGATTCCTTTACCTCGCTTTTGAAATCTCCGCAGAGGTAAAACCGCTTTGATATCCTTTTGGTTTTTATTTCGTTAGGGCTTCCCGCGCCTGCCATTCCCGATGCAGCCACCACGACCGCGTTCGGAAGCTGTTCAAGCACGGTGTTAACAAGCTCCGCCTTAGCCAAAGCGTCGTCGAACGCCTCGCAGATAATATCCGCGTTTTTAAGAAGCTCCGAAGCGTTCTGCGCGGTGACTTTTTCGTTGATGACCTCAAGCTCGATATACGGCGAGATTTCTTTGAATACGGCGAGATTTCTTTGAGATTTTGCGCGGCGGCGTCCGTTTTTAACATTCCTACCTGAGACGCCTTGTACTGCTGTCTGTGCAGGTTTGAAACGTCTACCCTGTCAAAGTCGATGAGAATCAGCTGTCCTATTCCTGCCCTTGCAAGGGCTATAGAAATATTTGAGCCCAGTCCTCCCAGTCCGCATACAGCAACAGTCGCGCCCGAGAATTTCTTTTGAAGCTCTTTTCCGTGGCGCTGCTCAAACGCCGCGAGCATTTCTTCCTTTGTCGGAACCAAATCAGCCACCCCCTACAAAGTGCAAGAGGATTGTAGCCGCGCTCGTCAATGCAGGCTTTCACCGTCATGCCGTCAGCCGAGGTTTTTTCTCCGTTGATCAGTACCATTTTTTCGCCTCCTAAACAAGAAAGAGTACGCAATCCTGTGCGTGCGCTTTCTTCAGCCATCGCTCGTGCGCATTGCGCAACTGAGCGGCCATAATAAAATAATAAAGAGAGCCGCCTCGTAGCAGCTCTCTTTTACAATCATTTTCAGCGTCCCTACGTTGGCATTATCCAAATCAGGTTATCGGTCGAAGGTCACACCTTCCTCTCAGCCTGTAATACAAGCTCCCGTGTTTAAATTTTTACACGATAATTATAAACCCTGCCGCACCACTTTGTCAAGCAAAACCGCTTTCATATTTAACGCTTTTTTTGTTGATTAAATCTTCTAAAAGTAGTATAATCCAATTGGTGATAATATGGACGAAATTAAAAAGGTTGTTACGCATGACGCGGTGAGGGTCAGGCAGTACGCTGCGTCGTTTATTCAGTGGACGCTGTTTTCCGCTTTGACGGGACTGCTCGGCGGCGGAATAGGAACGGCTTTCAGATATTCGATTGACTACGTTACGGGACTGAGAAACGATATTCCGTGGCTCTGCTACCTTCTGCCCGCGGGCGGTTTGGTTATAGCGTTTTTGTACCGCGTTACAAAGCTGTCCGGTCACGCGGACACAAATTTGATTATCAATTCGGTCAGAACAGACGGCAAGCTGCCTGTTTTGCTTGCGCCGGTTATTTTTGTTTCAACCGTTCTGACTCATCTTTTCGGAGGTTCGGCAGGCCGTGAGGGAGCGGCTCTGCAGCTCGGCGGTACAATCGGCAGCTTTTTCGGCAGAGTATTCCGCCTCAACGAAAAGGACATGCACATTGCCATCATGTGCGGTATGAGCGGACTTTTCTCAGCGCTGTTCGGCACTCCGCTGACTGCGGCTATTTTTGCCATGGAAGTTATTTCGGTAGGAATCATGTACTACAGCTCGTTTGTTCCCTGTATGATTTCCGCGCTGACCGCGTTTTGGGTTACACAGCTTTCGGGACTTTCGCCTACTGTGTTTGCAATCAGAACAATTCCGCCGCTCGACATAAAATCCGTTCTGTTGACGGCGGTCATCGGAGTTTGCTGCGCGCTTGTCAGCATCGTGTTTTGCCTTGCGCTGAAATGGTCTCACAAGCTTGCGGTCAAGTATTTTAAAAACGAATATCTCAGACTGACCGTTGGCGGCGCGGCAATCGTACTTCTGACGGTTTTGATTGGCACGCGGTATTCCGGCACGGGCGCGGACGTTATTGTTCAGGCGGTAGCCGGCGTGAAAATACTGCCCTACGATTTTGTGCTCAAAATTCTTTTTACGGTAATTACAATCGGCTTCGGCTACAAGGGCGGCGAGATCATCCCCACAATGTTTATCGGCGCGACTCTCGGCTCATTGGTCGGTAGTCTTATTGGTCTGCCTCCGTCCTTTTCGGCGGCTGTCGGAATGATCGCGCTGTTCTGCGCGGTAGTAAACTGCCCGATTGCCTCGATTATTCTATCGGTCGAGATGTTCGGTGCGGACGGTTTGGTTATGTTCGCCGTTGCCGTCTGCATAAGCTTTATGCTCTCGGGCTACTACGGTTTGTATACCGGTCAGAAGATCATCTACTCAAAACGCAGAACAAGATTTGTTAACCGAAATGTTAAGTAAAACAGATAACCACTCGGTATAAATACTTAGTTTATAGGTAATATTTTGCTGTTTTTTTACATGTATTAACGCTGTATTTTACTCAATTTTGGGATAATCACAAATTGAAATGAACTGTGAATTATTGTATAATAATTGCGGCGGATAATTTCCGCTGAGAATTATATTAACAGAGAGGTATCATGAAATGAAAAAGATTATCGCAGTATTCGCAGCATGTGTACTCGCAGCATCTGTTTTTGTTGGCTGATCAAAGTCAGAATCATCAAGCAGCTCTTCTGCAGAGGCTACTACAGCAGCTAAGGAAGAGACAACAGCAGAGCCCACAAAGGCTGAGGCTGACATCACCGGCGCATGGGTGTCAACAGCTTACATCACTGCTGACGGCAAAAGCTACAACACAGCAGACTACGCTGCTGCCAACGGCGTTGAAGAGAGCACCGTTATCGTTTCCTACACCTTTGACAAGGAAGGCAAAGCAACCTGCACAGCTGTAGGCGCAACAGTAGAGGGCACATACACATTTGACGGCAAAACTCTCCAGACCAAGTTTACAGGCAGCGAGCCCGCATTTGAATATGACGCCGAGAAGGATTTACTTTCAAACAAGGACGCAACCACAGGTATTACATCTGTTATGTCAAGAATGACTGAGACAGAGACAACTGCAGCTGCTGAAGACAACGCTGAGGCTGAGACCGAGGCTAACGCTGAGAACAATGCTGATGGCGAAGCTGAAGCAGAGGCAAACGAGGAATAATTAATTTATTTCGAACTTTAATCGGATAAAGCGTCATGCTTTATCCGATTTTTTTATGGCATTTTATAAAATAGTATGTTACAATTTTGATTGTTAAAAAACAGCGGCAGTTCCTTTTTGGAGCTGCCGCTGATGTTATTTTAAATTAAATATTTTGCGGTAATCACCGATTCGCTTCTTGGCTTCCTCGGAGATATCTACCGTTTCAATTTCGTTGCAGCCTTCAAACGCCGTCATGCTGATCAGCTGAACGCTGTCGGGCACAATTACCTTATTTAACGACTTGCAGTTTGAAAACGCGTATTCCCCTATATTAGCTACGCTTTCGGGAAGATAAAGGGTTTTGATATTGCAGTTTGAAAACGCGTGGTGGCCGATTTTTTTGACGCCGAACGGGATCGACACAAATTCAAGCTGTGAGCAGTCCTTAAAAGCGTTTGGATTGATCTCGCGCAGAGAACCGGGGAGCTTTACCCATTTTATAAAGGCGTTGTTCATAAATGCGTTGGGACCGATTGAATACACAGCCATATTACAAATCGTCTCGGGAACAACAACGGTATCCTTTGCGCCGAAGTAATTTCCGATTCGGATTTTTCCGTTGATGACCGTGTAACCGAATTTTCCGTCGACTGTATCCTCATAGCCCTCAACGATTTCAACAGCTTTTTCGGGAGCTTTCTTCTGCTTTGGCTCCGGCTTTTTATGAACCGCCTGTTCCGCAGGATGCGAAACGAGCAGCTTGCCGTCAGATTTAACTCCCACGGTCAGGTTCCTGTCCGCAAAAAGCTCGGTTACTCCGCTCCACTGCCTGACGTTGCACTGTCCAAAGGTGTTGTCGCCTGTGGCGTAAACCTTGCCGTCGTTTGTAAGCGCGGCTGTGTGAAAATTGCCCGCTACTACTTTCCTCACATTTTCCCAGCTCTTGGTATTGCACTGCCCCTTGCTGTTGTCGCCGTACGCGGTTACGGTACCGTCATCCTCAACCACCGCAAAATGTGCGTTGCCCACGGCAAACAGCCCGATTTTCAAAATCTGCTGAGTGCCCTTGGCGAGAAAAAGCTCGTTTTTTTCTTTTTCACTGAGCCGAAAATATGAAATTATCAGATTTGTTCGATCCATCGGTATCACCTTCGGTTTTCAGGCAGTCCGCCTTATACTTTTTTATATACTATCAGTCCGTTGTTTTGGTCGCATACGCCGAGGAAAACCTCTTTTTCCGACTTGCAGCCCTGCTTTCTGAGCTGCGCGTTCAGCCATGCGCCGTCTTTGCCGATTCTCATCAGGGTTTCCTCGTTTAATCTGCCCTCGCGGATCACCTCGCTGTAGTCGATTTCGGCTTCCGACATGGACGGAACAAGAAGCTTATCGTCCCACACATGGAGCAGGAGATGTCCGCCGAGGCTGACCGTTACCGCCTTTAGATTTGCAAGGCTTGTAAGTCCTTTTTTTCGGCAGGATGAGAGGAAATCGTCAAGCGTGATTGACAGCACGCTCCAGACTGAGGAATGGAAGGTCTGGTGATCCATCAGCACCCTCTGTCTGTAGTTTACGGGGACTACGAGTTTGTCTATTTCATTGTACATTTGCTCGGAGGTATTTATGCTCTCCGTCGCCTTTTTTGCGGCGTTCTTTGGATCGTCCTCGCCTGATTCGGAGGCTTCGGAAGGAGTCTGTACGGGCTGCGGTTTTACCTCGGGTACAGCCGCGGTAACGGCGACCGGCTGAGGTACCGCAGGCTGATAAACCTCGGTAGCCGCGCCCGAATATCTTTGAGCGCGGAGCATATCCGCATACGAGCAGATCGTTTTTGCTTCAAGCATAATCACGTCCTGCTTTTGAGCGGTCTCAAAGCGGATGTAATTCATTTTCAGTCTTTTGCGCTTCAGCTCTGACTTGGCAGTCATCAAAAGATATGCCGCAAGCTGCTTTATCATTGCAAACGTAAAGCCCTCGGTGAGCTTTGCAAGCTGGTTTGAGTTGAACGCGAACCTGATGTTCGGGTAGCGCATTACGAGGAACGAAAAGTATTCCTCGCGCTCCGCAAGCGCGGGCGGTTCAAGCTCAAGCACATAAAACGGTTTTTTGGTGTGCTCGTCAAGCATGTTTGCCCTGCCGTCATAGATGCAGGTAAGAATACACCTTGCGCTGGAGCTTTCTGTCAGGCGCGCCGCTGCCTCGGCAAAGCGAGGAGCAAGCAGTCTGCTGTCGAGTATCCGAGTTACGTCTCCCAGCGAGAAATAGAACAGCTTTGCGGGCTGAGCGAACGCCTTGTTTTCAAGCTGCGAAAACAGCTCGTTGAGCTCCGTTCCGAGCTGCCGCTCGGTGTTGGCACGGTAAGCGCGCAAGTCTATTTTATAGTATTCCATAGCCTCGTCAAGGTCGGAGGCTTCGGGGATTATTGCCATGTTTTCGTCCGCCATCTGTTCAATCAACTCGTTCTCGACAAAATGGTAGACTACGCTCATGAATGTATTGTCGGCGGTGTGCTTTCCGCAGCCTGTGTCGCCTGTGAACAGCACAGCCGCGCCTGTTTTCTGCATTGACGGAAAAGCGTTGGGGAAGATTTCGGGGAAGTCATCAAGGTAGCTGAAACGTCCGCGGTCATCGTAGTCCGCAAGCGGAACCAAGCCCTTGAATATATCGGCAAAATGGCGGTAGCCGATCAGCCTTTCGGGGCTTTGCTTGAGCGGTTCGTCGGTATCGATATTAAAATCCGCGACGTCCTGACACATCAGCCTGAAATTGTCAATCCTCAGTTTCTTCTCGTTTTCCATCGCTTACTCCTGTTTTTTCTTCGCCGCCCACGTTAATTGTGATGTCCGGCATTTTTGCTCCGCCGAATTCCCCGGGGTCGATTATGCTCAGCTGCTTTTTGATTATGCCGCGCATTTCAAGGGCGGGCTCAAGGCAGTATTCCTCAAACTCGTCAAGGTTGACCTTTTCAACGTCGGTAGCGTTGGGGAACAGCAATTTAAGAAAGGCGGTGCACAGCCGCTTTACCGCTTCGGTGTCGCGGGTAGCGGCGTCGGGCGGCAGGCGGAGAAGCTTGTCTACTACCGAACGGTAGATGTTTTCGCCGCGCAGCGCGTGGAGGATCTCAACAAAGTATTCGGTGTTGAGCGCCCAGCCGTCAGCCTTTAGGCTCTCGCGCATTTTGGGGATTTCCCAGCCCGTGATAAAGCCGTGGAACCTGTCGAGCAGCGCGGATTCGTGGAAAAACGCGGGCAGCTTTGAAAACATGTCCGTATCTGTGTCCATTTGGTCAGCGTCGATATTGCCTAACAGGATCAGTCCCGCGTTGCCCGTGCCACGGTAGTCACCCACGCGGTATTCTCCGCTTTCAAGGTAGCCCTTTAAGGCGCCGCGCATTTCCATAGGCTCGGTGAATTTTATGCTCTGGACTTCATCGAGCGCCACATAGTCGTTGTGAGAAACAAGTCCGTTTGTGCGCTTTGAGATATCGTAGAACATTTTTGCGCGCGATACGCTGCCGCCGCTTACCAGCCAGCCGTACTGGCTGACCTGCGAGAACAGGTAGGACTTGCCCGTTTCCTTTGGCGCGAGCTCAACGAGATTGAGCCGCTTTTCAACAAAGGGCATCAGCCTTTTGAGCATGGCAAGCTTTTCCTTTTGGCTGCGGTAGCCGCCGGCGTTGTAATCCGCCGCACCGAGCAGGATATCTATCCATTCCTCAAG
Organism: uncultured Eubacteriales bacterium; assembly: GCA_900315085.1. Classification (GTDB taxonomy): domain Bacteria; phylum Bacillota; class Clostridia; order Oscillospirales; family Acutalibacteraceae; genus Ruminococcoides. The sequence goes on along the minus strand of OMXW01000025.1, from coordinate 11,675 downwards.
ATTGAAAAAATCGCGCGCGCGGATGTAATAATCCAAATCTATTTTGTACGGGCAAAACGGCTTGAAATCAATGAGCTTTAGTATGTTGTTTTTATTGTCGTCATCGGGCTCGCAGCGTACGGTCACTATTCCCCATGATTCCGACGCGGAGAGCAGTTCGTCGCGGTTTTTTTCGAGCACGTCCCAGTTTGCCACGGCTTCGCCCTTGTGAGCCGGCACGCCGAATACGGGCAGCGAAAAAAGCGCCTGCTTCTTTTTTGTGTCGAATTCAATTTTTACCTTTGTGAGGAACCGAACGTCGCGGTTGCCGTGGAGCATATCGAGCATTATTCCGCTCCACTGCTCCTTGCTCGGAATTGTCTTTTTGACATATTGAGCTATTTTTTCATTCTGAATACGTCCCTCAGCGTCCGAAAAACGCATCATCAGCCAGTCCCTGATAAACGAGGGCATGCTTTGATCCGCAAAGAACTTTGTGTTTTGCGAGGACTTGTAGACCAGCATATCACCGAAGCAGGTGTGGAGCCTGTCCTCGAAGGGGGTGTATTCAACAGCCGAAATATCCATTGACATAGCCTGTTTCCTTAAATATCAAAATCTTCGTTATCGCTTATCGCTCTTTTTATCACTGCGGTAAACGAACCGATAAAGCCTGCGTCGTCCCTTACTATTACCTTGATCTCATCCTCGTCATCGTCGGGCTTGTAGGAGAAGAAATAGCCTTCCTCGTCCTCGTGAAGCTCTACCTCCTCGCTGTCAACGAAAGCGACGGGATTTTCCGGCTTGCGAAGTCCGATTCCGAATTTGATTTCGGTGATTCCGAGCATGGGGTCGGGCGCGAATGAATCGCTGAGCGGATATACGGGCTCATTACTTACGGGCTTTGCTTCGATTTCCTCGGTTTCGACCTCGATTTCAATTTCAGTCTCAGCGGAGGAGTCCGCAAGCTTTTCGCAGTCATACATCTGCTCAAGGTTGGTTTCGGCAATATCCGCCATTGACTGAACCTTCTTTTCCCAGTGGAGCAGATCTCTGAGTATCTCCTGCTTGGGCGAGGGCTTGAACTTGCTCAGGATCTCGTCAAACTTCTTGACTGTGAGCTTGAAGTCGCCCGATTTGAGCGCGTCGATCGCAAGCTGTTCCTCACCGAAGAAGTCAATCAGCTCACGAAACAGAGTCTTTTTGATTCCGCTTGCAAGACGCTCGATATCACGGTAATTAAAGCGCCAGGTCTTTTCAGCCATCATCTCAAAGGTGAGTCCCTTTTTGAGCTGAATGATCGGCTTGTACTCTACACTTTTATCCTCGCCCTCTCCTGTTTCCTCCTTGTAGGAGAACTCTCTTTCAAACGCCGCGCATCTTGCGTCCTTGTCGGGCAGGGGCAGGCGGATGATTTCCGCGCGGTCAAGCATTGCGGCGTCTACGCGGTTGGGGTAGTTGGTTGCCGCCATGAAGATAACGTCGGAATCCTCGCTGTGGATTTTGTTGTAGCCCGTCAGGAACGAGGTTGTGATATTTGCGGCGTACTCGGGCAGGTTGGGGAGCGAACGGTTTTTGCACAGGCTGTCGATTTCATCGACAAACACAATGCAGGGCGCGCTTTTCATAGCCTCCTCAAACAGTCTTGTTACGCTTTTTTCGGCGGTGCCGGCGTATTTGCTTATGATATCGGAGCCTAAAATAGAGATGAACTTGTAGTCCTTGTTCATCAGCTCATGGGCGAACGCCTCGCAGATAAAGGTTTTGCCGCAGCCGGGAGGCCCCACAAAGAAATAGGAGTTTAGCTTTGGAATCTGCAAAAACGCTCTGAGGTTATTTGCGCGCGCGTCGGCTACGCAGCTGCGGAGCTTGTTTTTCATGTCCTCCATGCCGGCTACGTCCTCAAAGTCGTGCTTTGGAGCGTCCTTGTACCATGTGCGCGCGGCGCGGTCTATTTCAATTTCCTCCTGAGTTTTTTTCTCGGAGTTATCGTTTGTGTTCGGTTTTACTCCGTCCGATGAAGGCTTTTCGGACGCCTTGTCGTCAGGCTTGTCATTTTCCTTGGGCTTTCCGCCGCGTCCGCGGTCGAGCTGCGCCTGAATTTGCGCGCACTCGTAGTCAAGGCGGTTCATCTCGCGGATGTGCTGCTCTTTTTCCGCGCCGATCGTCATGTTTGCCATCTCGGACTCTAAGTCCGCGGCGCGCTGCAGGAGCATGCACTGCTCCTTGCTGGGCTTGTTGCCGCATTTCTTGAACTGCTCCCCTGCCTTCCACTGCAGATTGCGCGACATATTTTCCTTTTCAATTAGATTTCTTAACAAATCACGATCTATCATAATGCGTTTTCACCTCAAAACATGCTCGGCAAATCGTCGAGAGCCGCGTCCAAATCCACCGGTCTGTCGTAGGTTTCCTCGGGATTATCGTAAATAGGTTTTCTGTGAGCGCGTCTTGCTTTTAAGCTCTGCTCCTCGGCAGCGTCCGAGATATCCTTGGGCTGCACGTTGTAGATTCTGCCCCAGCGGATCGCGTCAAGGATCTCTTTTTCGGTTTCAAGCTTCAAAGCGTCGTCGTTTACGAGCATTTCTGAGGCTACCTTGTCAATTTTCTGTTCCTCCAGAAGGGTGTCGATTGACCTGCCGTAGTAGTATTCCATCGCCTCAACCGACAAGTCGCCCTTGATATCGTATCTTGCCTTTTGGAGCAGGAACGCAAGCCTTGTCATGAGGTCGGAGCCGATTGAGATGGCGTTCATCATCTTGTAGCCCTTTGTGAGGTCGCGCATGATTTCGCGCCACTCGTACTCGGAGTGTATATTGTCGAGGCGGTTTACTGCCTGGTCAACAACAGCCAGCGCGTATGCGGCGTTTTTTGCGCCCGCGCTGCAGCGCTTTAGCTCGTCGTTCTTTACGGGAGAATCGGGCTGAGATTGTATATAGCGGTATTCCCTGTTGAAATTGATAAGCCTTCTTGTAAGCTTTTTACGCTGTACAAACAGGTTTTCGCGCGCGGCTGATATTTCATCCTCAAGGCGGCTCTTGTCAAGATGCTTTGCGTAGCTTTCCTCGGTTTTTACCTTGAACTGCGCTTTTTCTCTTCTGTCCGCAAGGTCTGTAAGAGTTTCGTTGGCATTTGTTAAGGTTTCAACGCGTTTTTCCGCAGCGTCAATTTTTTTCTGTTCCTTTTTTACCTTTTTCTTGGTTTGATGATCTTCCCACCATGACATAATAAATCACCTCTTTTAAATTTCTTCCGTGATGATCTCACGGTTATCCTCGGCTGTTTCGGTTACGGTATCGGTTTCGATCTCTATTTCAGCTTCCGAAATTTCGTTGTCCTTTTCCTCGATTTCCTGGAATTCTTCCTCAAGCTCTCTGAGCTCGTTGAGGTACTGCTCGCGCTCTTGGATCCTGCGCTTTTCGCGTTCGAGCTCCATCTTTTTCTTTTCCATCTGATATTCGGCGCGGCGTCTTTCCTGGTCCTGAACAAGAAGCTCGTTCTGCTTCTGCAGATAGCTGTAGTCCTGAATTGCAATTGCGGCTCCCTGAACGGCGTTGCCGATTTCTACGTTGTCCGCAATTGAATTGAGCCTTCCCATCAGCTCTTCCTCGGCGTTGGCTCTTGCAACAGCCTTCTTGTTGGCGTCTCTCATTTCCTTGAGGTTTCTCTCGTGGATCTCGGTGAGGACCTTCATGTGCTTGTTGAAGTCGAACTCCTTGCCTGTGGAGTCGAACGCCTGGCGAACCTCAAAGCCCATTGTTTCAATGCCGTGCTTTAAGCCTACGATGTCTCTCATTATAGATTCAAGCATCAGGCTGTTTTCGAGAACCACTACGAGAGTGCTCTGGAGGTCGAGCATCATGTCAAGATACTTTCTTCTTTCGTCGCCCGGAGGAAGCTGGCTCATTGCGCCCTTGAAGCCGAGGCTGTCTATGAGCTGTTTTACGTCGCGCGGGCATGTGCTGTCAAATTTTTCGCGCTTGTTTACAAGCTTATCCAAGGTCTTTGAATACAAATCCTCGCGGTTTTTGTATTCCTGCGCCCTTTCATACAAATTGTCGATTGCGTCAATCAGGCTTTTTCCTACGTTTTCAAGGAATTTTGTTCTGTTCTGAACGCCCTTTTCGCGTTCGGCTTCGTCGTTATAGTCAACGTAGCGGTGTCCGACGCAGAATACATACTTTGTGAGGTCGATCGCGGCGTTAGCTTTGAGCGCGTAGCCCATTTCAAGAGCGTTGCGGAGATTTGCCAAAAAGCCCTCTACAAATACTTCGAGCTTGTCGGCTCCCGTTTCAACCGCGTTTGCGGAGCTTGTGCTCTTGTATTTTGCCTCCAAAACCGTGACTGCCTTTGTATAGTAATCAAGATTTGCCCTGGGAATACCGTTTTCCTCGGTAGGAGCCTCGCGGTAGCCGCCCATTACGATGTACATATCCTTTTCCATCTCGGCAAAATCGCTGTAGTTCTCGCTGTCGCTGTCGGCGTACTTATGAGAAGCGGCGTGCTTATCGATCATGTCCTGATTCTTTTCCGCTACGCGTCTGATTTTACTGCGGAACATCGGGTCCTTCAGCTCGTTGAATCTGCGCTCGATATCCTGCCTTACCTTTCTGTTTTCGGCAATCGTCGTCTGGGTTCCCTGAGTGTCAACCGACGCTTCATACGGCGCCGCAGCCACCTCAGGCTGAGCCGTGTCGTTTTTCTTCTTGCCTTTTCCAAATATAAAAGCCATTTTTTCTAACCTCCTATTGTTAAGTGGATTTGCGTCTGTTATTTATTTTTGAACGGTGCTTTGGATCAGCGGCGTCCGTTCGCTAAGTACATAGTTATTTTCATCGCCTGCCGCAAGGCAAACGTTGAAGCCGTCGTCAAGATACAGTCCCAGCCTTGCGCAGTTCATTGTATCTTCGATTTTTGCGGTCAGCGTTTTAAATACCGCGCGTTCGGGGTATCCGAGCCTTACTTCAAGCTGGATATTGCGGTCGACCTGCGGAGGGTTGAACCTTTTGCCGAACCAGAACACACTGCGGTATTCAAGCGTATCGGCCTGGGCGATCGTGACATATTCGCTTTTGCCCTCAACAAGCTCTCCGCTTTTTGAGCGTTCGTAGTAAAAAAACTTTACCGAGACCGTGATTCCGCTCAGGCGGTCTGCCCGGTATGATTTTGCAAGCTTTTCTACTCCCGCGCTGCTGTTGCTGTTTGTGGGGAAGCCGCATATGGGACAGCGGCTGTGGGCTTGATTTATGTGCTGCATACAGCACCTGCACTGCATTACAATCTCACCCTTTCCTCTATCATGTCAACGATGTCAAGATAGTCAAGGCTCATCTGACCCGTAAGCTGTTTTATTTCCTCTATTTCAGACCTGAGCCTGTTCTTCATCTCCTGATAGCTGTCGTCCAGACCTGCGAGCTGCTCAACATAGGTGACCGTGTTTTTGGTTTTGTTGAACAGGGCGTTGATTCCCTGCTGGTACTCGTCGATCACGCGCAGGTAGTAATTGATTTCGCTGCGCGTCTCGCGGCATTCGTCGGAATTGAAGAACTCCTTGTACTTTTGGATTTCGTAGGAATACTGCTTTTTTTCCTCGAGCAAACGCTGCTTTCTGCTTTTTAGCGCGTTCATCTGGATTTCAAGCTCGGCAATTTCCTCCTCGGTCTGCTTTTTGTCGTCCATGAGCTCTTGAATCCGTGTCTGATACGCTTTGAGCTTTTCCTCAGCCGCCGATTTTTCCTCGGTCAGCTCGCCCTGGATGCAGTCGGACTGCGTAAGGCGTTGGTTGAGGTCGTCAACCTCCTGAGTCAGCTTTTGGATCTCCGCGTCCTTGAATTCTATTTTTTGATTAAGCTCGTTGCGCTTCTCCGCTATTTTTTCCTTTAGCATGGGGCCTTTGAGCTTTAGGTCGGCTATCTGTCCCGATATTTCTTCAAGCTCTCTTTTTAGCTGTGCCGCCTCATTTTCAAGCGCAGCCTTTTTTTCTCCTGCTATACGCGTCTGTTTTTCGGTGTTGTCGCGCGTGTTCCGAGCCGAGGCGAGAAGCGCCTTTTGCTCGTTTAGCTGTATTGACTTATCAACTATTTCGTTGTTGCAGCCCTCTACCTCTTTTTCGACTTCGCCTATTTCCTCCTGCAGCTTTTTGATATCATCGCCGAGCGTTTGACTGTCGGCTTCAAGCTGAGCTTTTCGCCTCTCCTTTTCGGCAAGGTCGGCGTTCAGCGTTTGAATTGTTTCTTCCGTCTTTTGTATGCCCGCGATTTGGAGTGCTATGCTGTTTTCAATATTTTTGACCGCCTGTCTTTTTTCAGCCGATTCGCTCTCCTTTTGCTCAAGCAGCGCGCTGAGCTTTTTGCTTTGGCTGTTAAGCAGCTCTATTGCCGCCTTTTCTTCAAGCAATTTGCGCCGCTTTTCCTCCGCCTGCTTCTGCTTTTGGGTGTATTCCGCCTTTAAATCGGCAAGCCTCTTGTCTGCCTCGGCGTTTTCCTGCTGCAGCTTTAACCGCGCCGTTTCAATTACAGTCTGCGCGTGTTCAAGCTCGTCGGTCCTTTTGCGGAGCTTTTCCTGAACCGCCTTGTTTTCGCTTTCTGCGGCGGCAAGCTTTTTGCTTATTTCCGCTGTTTGCCGTTCGGCTTTTGCACATTCCTCCGACAACGAATCAAGCTGAGAGGAATAGTCGGCAAAGGTGCTGTTTAGCTGCTCCTTGTCTTTTTTCTTGTTTTTTAGCTGTGATAAGATATTATTTAAATCGTCTATATTTACGTTTTGGATTTCGTTTATCTGATTCTCGACCTCGGAGATACTCCGCTTTAATTCGGCGGCTCTTTGGTTGAGCTGTTCAAGCTCTTTGAGCTTCTTTTCCCTTTCTCCGAGTTGATTTTGGAGGGATTCCTCCTCGCCGCGGCATCCCTCGATTTGCTGTTCAAGCTCGCTTACGCTCTGCGACTGCTTTTCAAGCTGTTCTTTGAGAGATTCCGAACGCTTGCGGTTATGCTTTGGCATATCGTTCAGCGCGGCTTCAAGCGGAGCCTTTAGCAGCGCTCGCGCAACAGCGTTCCATTTGAGCACCGCTTCGTCGGTGACCTCAAGTTGGCTGAGGTTTGAGCCCGTGTCGGTTTGAATATCAAGTGTGATATCGAGCATGAGGTCAAGCGCCTCGACCCAGCCGACGCGGCTGTAGCTGTTCTGCCGCAGCATTTGAATATCGCCGCCTGTTTTCTCAAACTTCATATTTTACCCCCTTTTTCGGAATCTTTATGTTGTGAAAGCTTCCTTTGAAGGTTGACAGTGCAATCACCGATTTGGGAGTGATGGACGTTCCGTAGGCGCCGTCATCCGCGTCGGGGTCGTAGTCGAATATGTGAACCCTGATACGCTCCGCCGCGTCGATTGAAAAGCCGACAACGGCGAGCATTGAATCCTTTGTACACTTTTTGAGAGCGTTTGCAAACTCCGGCTTTGGCTCCGCAATAACTCCGTCGTCGGAGCTTTTGCTGAAATTCAAAAGGAATTTGTCCGCTTCCGTAAGCACCATTGGAATTATTGCGCTGTGGGAGTCGGTCAGGAAATATACCTTTTCCGGGATATATTCCTGTCCGTAGCGGATTGCGTATTCCTTTAGAAGCTCGTTTCTTCCGTTATAAATTGCCATGCTTATTCCGAAGCCCGCTACATGGCAGACCTCGATGACCGAGTTTGCGAGCAGGCACGCTCCGTAGGCGATTGCCTTTTCCCTGTCCTCCTCCTTGTGGAACAGGGTTTTTACCCTTTCGTTTACCCTGCCTAAGCTGAAATGGTTCCTGATTTGCTCGCGTACCAAAAAGAAGTTACAGAATCCGCCTACCAGCGCAAGGTAGGGCTGTTCGCCCTCGCTAAGTCCTTTGACCGATTCGTCAAGCACGCGCTTTAGTGAGCCGCGGATAGTTTCGTCATAAGCGGTTTTCATTTGGGCGAAGTCGATTTCGATTTCACCGCCGCCGTATTCTACCGTTGTGAACTGTTCAGTTTCAAGATCCTCGGGCACCGCTTCGTATTCGGTGAAAATATCGTCAACATACTCGCAGTCGGCAACAAGCGCGTCCTCAAACTGCTTTACCGCCTTGTCAAACTGCTTGTCGGTCAGCACCTCGGATTCGGGTATATTATTTGCCGCGGCTATTGCCTTGCGCACGACCGCTTCCTGATATGCTATGCCCGCCCTGCCGATTTTTTTGTCGCTGTTTTCTCCTATTCCGCTGAGGATTTCGGGCTTGACCTGTATTTTTTCATTTATATGGGTAACGCTGACAAGAGCGGTGTCAAGAGTTCCTCCGCCGTAGTCAACGACTAATATTTTTCCGTTGAATTTGCGTTTCTGCTTTTGGTCGTAGTTCCATACGCAGAACGCCGCCGCGTCTGTAGGTTCGCTTCTCAGCTCAAAGCGGTTAACAAGATCGCTGAATTTCAGGCAGATATCGCGCAGGGTTCCGCGCGCGTCAACCGTCTGCATGCTCTGGAACCAGCACTCGGGCGCGCCGAGCACCAGTAAATCGACCTTGTCCTCCTGCAGATTTGACAAAGTTTTTGTGATTACATGCCGCAAAAACAGCTCGGTGATATGCTCGGGAGTGTTTGTTCCCGTATATCCCCTTTCGCTGAGCACGGATTCGTCGTTTTGCTGAGCGAGCAGCATTTTAAAGCCCCTGTAGGTTTTGATGTTCGGCTTGCCGATTTTATCCCTTGCGGAGGCTCCGTAAAAGTATTTGTTTTTAACCTCGTCATAACATACGATTGAGGGATAGTTATATGTAATGCTGCTGGGCTGCACGGTTACCGGAACGCCGTTTTCAAGCACCGACGCCATTGTGTATGTGCTTCCGAAATCTATTCCAAGTTTTATCATATGTTAATCCCCTATCCTGTATGTTTTTACGCTGCGCGGATCCTCGCAGCATAGAACGCGTTTTGTTTCGTTATAAAAGTAATTGGCGCGCACGCTGTCGCTTGGATATTTGTCCGAATTTTTTACGCAGTATCCTACAGCCTCAACGCACTTTTTGAATTCAAGCTCTCCTAAATAGTTGTAGACGTCCTGGGTACTGTCGTCGGTCTCCCGTGTGTGCTCATAGCACCGTTTGAATAGTACATACATCAGCCGCATTGCGGTTTCGTCCCAGCTGTTCCAGTACTCCTTTTTGAGCGACTGGAACAATTCGTTGAGCTGCTGCCTGTATTCCGACGCCCACTCGTGCGGCATTACGGTTTCGTTGCCGTGAAGCGGGTAGGACGGACGGCTGAAATGGTTTATCAGCATATCTATTTCCGCTGCTTCGCTTTCCTCCAAAATATCCTCGCGACCTTTAAGAAGCCTGCGGAACGTTATGAGGAAGCCGTATATTTCGGGGCTGCGCTCGTCAAGCGTTGATTCGTCATACACGATATTAACGCCGCCTTCGTCCGTGCGCCAGAAGTCCGCTATCGCCTCAGCCTCGTCGTTTTCCACCACCTCAAGCTCCGCTTCAATCACCTTGTTTGCTACTCTGAGAAAATCCGGGCGCGATACCGCGTCGGCTATTATCCGCGTTTCCGAAAACGGATTTTCGGGCAAATCAAGAGAAGTGTAGCGGCGACGGAAATCTTCGCTTTCATACCACGCGTACACAACCGCGGCGTAATATTCCGACGGATAAACAAGTCTGAGCTGATTTCCATGCGTGATTGAATAGCTCATCACAAGACACAGCTTTTCATAGCTCAAATCGTTTAACAGCTTCATTCTGCCCTTGAACGCTTCATTTAAAAAGTCGTATGTAAAAATCAGCTTTGTAAGATTTTTGCCGCGTTTGAGACAGGTTTCAATATTTGGAAAAAGCTTAAAATCCCTGAACACGGTTGTATCCATATCGGAGCTTTCAACCGCGAGGTACTTAAAATATTTGTCGTTGTCCGCCGCGTCAACCGAGCTTGTGATTATCATTGTATTATGGTTAGGGCTTTTTTGGCGCAGCACAAGGGATTTCATCAGTTCTTCATCCTCGCAGCATTCCGCGAATACGTCGATTGGGCAGACAACCGCGATTCTTTTTTTGCCCGACATCTTATTGAGCAGATTGTCAAGGTATTCGCGCAGGGTTTTGCCGCTTACTTCAACATCGGATTTGTTGTTGACCTCGCAGCTGTCAGAGGAGCCTTCGCCGGCTCCGAAAAGCTTTCCGAAAAATCCGACGTGCTTTGGAGTTTGCTGCAGCATTGAGATTTCAAGCCCTCCCGCCATTGTAATGCGGTACTCGCGCTTGTGCCCGAACGGAGTTTTTTCAATAAAGCAAAGATATCTGAAACCGTCCTCAATCAGCTTTAATCTCAAAAATGAGAGGAGGTTCATTTTTATGCATGGCTCGGTGTAATAATCATCCTCTAAATTGGCAAAAAGCAGATTAAAAAATCCCGCGTCAGCGTCAAACATATCATTACTCCTCTAATTCTTTTTGGGATGATGTTCCTGTGAAAAATTCGTATAATAATTATCTGATTATCGATAATTTTTTATGACATATATAGATATTATACAACTACGCCGGTGCATTGTCAAATTGCCGAACCAAAAAAGGGCGTGCTGGACACGCTCAAAGAGAATAAGGAAAAAGCAGCAAAACAGCCCTCAAAGCCGCCTGTCGATAAAGAAAAAACACGATAAGAAAAAAGCGGTCGGAGATTCCGGCCGCTTGCGCTTTCTATTTATCGTTTAACTGTTTCATAAGCGTCATTATGGTTGACATTCCTTCGGGCGACAGCTTCCTGCCTTCATCAATAAATTCTTTCAGAGCTTCCGAATTTTGATTGCCCTCGTCAAAAAATTCAAGAGGTGTTACGCCGAGGTATTCGCAGATATAGAAGAAGGCTTGCATTGACGGCAGAGACTTCTTGTTTTCGATATTGTTAATATAGTTATTTGCCTGTCCGAGCGACAGCGACATATCTCTTGCGGAGACTCCCTTCTGTGTTCTCAGCTTTGCAATTCGTTCAGGTACAAAATCTTCATACATTTGCCACACCAGCCTTTCTTGTATTAGATTGTACCTTATACAGCCTCGATATTCACAAACTGAAAAAGGACAAAATGCTTGACACGCTAATTTTAATCTATTGAAATAGACTTGTGTAATAGAAATTATCTATTACAAGATAAAGCGAAAAAATACCGCAATGCTTTTGGCATTACGGCATACGGTTATTTCTGATTCATATTTTTCAATAAATCAAGGATTGTTTTCTTTTGTTCGGGAGAAAGACCGCCCCAATACTCAATCAGTTGCTTGGTATCGGAAGTAACCTCAATCAAGTCACCCTCGGCAAAGAACTCCGACAGCGTAATGCCGAACCCCTTGCAAATGGACTCCAATGTACCGACTGAGGGCAGCGAGTTTCGTTTCAGGATTGTCGCAATCGTATTCTCGGATAGTCCGCAGTTTTTAGATAAACGGTAAGCCGTCCAGCCTCTCTGTTCCAACAGGGATTTGATTCTTTCGGTAGCGTCCATATAAACACCTCACTTTTGTTTATATTGTACCGCACAACTGTATGATAATATACTGAAAGTCTGTTACTAATACCCATACAAAATTAAGGAAATAAATGAGAGCGGCGAGTACCTTTATACGCTCTACGATGATATTATCATTCCGACAGAACTTGCCGACGTTCATTACAAGTCGGTTATTACG